>QKGI01000060.1 GCA_003250475.1 Bacteroidota bacterium
ACAAAGTATGACGTCGGTATGGATATTCAGTTCCTGGAAGGACGTTTTGGCTTTACTTTCGACTACTACCTGAATTCCATTGAAGACATGATTCTCGACGCACCGTATCCTGCATCACTTGGGATACCCGGTAACTCAATAAGCAAGAACATCGGTTCGATGAAGAACTGGGGTTATGAGTTCTCAGTAAACGCTTGGGCAGTCAGAACACAGGACTTCACATGGAGACTTGATGCCAACGTTACTCTTCCCAACAACAAAGTCCTTTCACTTGTTGATGATGCTGATATCGTAGGTGAATACACGATCATACGGGTCGAAGAAGCGATACATTCACTATACGGTTACAAGTACTGGGGTGTTAATGAGGCAAACGGTAATCCTGTATACTACAAGGCTGACAATTCCCTTGTCCAGGCTGATTACCCATCCAACAGGTATTATGTATTTGATCCTTCCAACCCGTCGGATATGTCGACAACGACCTCTTTCGGTTCTTTCGGTGCTTCGGACAAGATGATTGTCGGCAGGACGCAACCCAAATTCTTCGGCGGTCTTACTTCAAACATGACCTGGAAGAACTTTGATCTTAATATCCTGGTGCGTTACAGCGCCGGTAACTATGTTATGAACCGTACACGCGTCGACCTGCTTGGCCTTGCTTTCACAAACAACAGTGCAGAGATCCTTGGCAGGTGGCAGAGTACCTCCAACCCGGGCGATGGCTGGACCCCCAGACTTTATTTTGGTGCATCAAACTTCATCAACCGTCCTGAGACTACCAATACCAGGTTTGTTGAGAAGGCAGATTTCCTGAAGATCAGTAATATACAGATTGGTTATAATTTCCCGAAGACTCTGATCAACCCGATCGGTATAGAAAACCTGAGGGTTTATCTGCAGGGTCAGGATCTCTTTATGTTTACACCTTATACAGGTATAGACCCGGAGATGGAGAACTATGCTTCTGGTGTTGACTTCAACGGTTCACCACGTCAGAGGGTAATAACCGGAGGACTCTCGGTGACATTTTAATTTTAATCAACGACTATAATGAAAAATACAATGAAATATATCAAACAACTCAGGAAACTGGTGTTGGCACCGGTTATCCTGGTGGCAGTGATGATATCATCATGTACCGATATCATTGATACATCTCCTTACAGCTCTATTGATGAGAATGCCGCCTTTTCCACCGCAAGCCTCTGTGAACTGTCAGTAAACGGTATGTACCAGGCTGCGCAGCGCGGCTATTATAACGGTGCCGGTCGCGGATATCCGCTTGGAGCTGCCTTTGTTGAGCAGGGCGACTGCCGTGGTGAGGATGTAGTTAATATCTATGCGTTCTATGCCTATACCTACCAGGGAACATACAGCACCGGTACAGCTAACAATGTCTGGTACTGGAGTGATACCTACAGGCTGATCAACAGGGCCAACATCGTTCTTGAAGGAGCACAGGTGGCAGCTGATAACGGTGTTCTTACGCAGGAGAAAGCTGATGAATACATAGGTGAGGCTCTGGCATTCAGGGCTATCGCTCACTTTGAACTCCTGATGCACTTTGCAAAACCATACAAGGATACTCCCGGAGCATCCCATTTGGGTGTGCCTTACAGGAAGCTGCCCAACAATACGCCGGCCAACATTGAGATCAATGCTGCCCAGGGACGTCATACTGTTGGTGAGTGCTATCAGTTTATACTTGAAGATCTCGACGATGCCGAGAGTCTGCTTCCTGCAAAAGCAGGCAGGTCAGGTATTACACCTGTTACAAGATGGACCAAACAGGCAGCAGCAGCTCTCAAATCAAGAGTCTATCTTCACATGTATGACTGGTCTAATGTTGTAACCGAAGCCAATAAATTCAAAACAGGCGGAGCATATGCGGGAACAGTTGGCCTTGCTGCATCTCCCAACGGAGCCTTTGCTGCATTGGGTTACAGCACAACTGAGAATATCTTTTCAATTGAAAATTCTTCGACGAACAACCCGACAGTCAACGGTGCTCTTGCATCACAGTACAAGCGTCGCCAGCTGGTTTGCGTGAGTCCTATTGTCTGGAGACTTGACAGATGGCTTCCGAACGACAAGCGCAGAACATCTGCCGTCATGGCATCTGATGGTACCGTTGAGAGCACGGCAATGGTCTTCACGACAGGGTCTAACTCTGTCCGTTATACAAATAAGTACAAGGATGAGGTCGGGTATTCCGACGGCGCTCCCGTACTGAGGTATGCTGAGGTCCTTTTAAATGCGGCTGAAGCCAATGCCAGGCTTGGGAATGTTACCGATGCTCTTACAGACCTGAACCTTGTCAGGGATCGTGCTCTGGCAAACCCAACAGCAGAATCCTATACGGCAGGTGATTTTGCTGACAATGTGGAACTTCTTGGTGCCATACTCGATGAAAGAAGGATTGAGTTTGTAATGGAAGGCCGTCGCTGGCCGGATATCCACAGGCTTCAGTTCTGCCCCTATTTCCCGATCGACGGAATACCTGCAAAACTGTCGAACAGTATGCCGGCCAACTCGGATTTCACTATAGGGACACCTTATTCAGGACCTTATGGTATAGCAGCTATACCATATTCAGACTACAGGTTCCTGTGGCCTCTGCCTGCAATTGAGACTGATGCCAACCCTGTTCTTGCTGAACAGCAGAACCCGGGTTACTAGCAGATAGTAAATAATTAATAATAAGAGGGTTTCACGTGTTACTGTGAAACCCTCTTATTTTTTCTGGCAGGTGGCGGAGAAAAAATACAAGACCGGTGAAGAGTACAGGTTTTGACAGATGAATAATCCCTGGCTCAGTCAGCGGTCCGGTCTGAATCTCGACCGGTGGTCATCACGCCTGCGCTTAATCTTCTCGGTTCGGTTCCTCAATATCATATAGATGACAATCAGAACAAGGATCGCAATAACAATAATCTTAAAATTAGCCTGCATTATCAGTTGATTCTTTTTATGAGACGAAGCCTGTGAGTGTAAGCACCTCTTTCTTCACTCCATATTCCCTGATGGTCTATTTTATCTTTTCTTACGCTTCCGTGCGCATGAATAATAGTGACGCTGTCATACAGGATACCTGTGTGGGTTATTTCGTTATTGTCTTCGGAGAAAAACAGCACATCTCCCGGCTCCGCTTCACTGAAAAAGTTGATCGTGGTACCGGTGGCAGCCTGTTTTACTGCATTACGCGGTAAGCCGGTACCGTGAATTTTAAAGACTGTCTGGACAAGTCCCGAACAGTCTGTCCCTGCAGGTGTACGGCCTCCCCATAAATAGGGTGCGTTAAGAAAGTGCAGAGCAGTCTCTTCCACGGACAGGTGGGGAGCAAGCATCGTGATGTCGGTCCCGGGAGTCAGGAAATGCTCATCTCCCAGACTGAAGGCCGACAGATCCTCCCTAAGCCCGAAGAGCTCGCTGCCAGGCATGAGTGTCATTCTGCTGCCATCCTCTCTTATACAGGTCAGCATGCCGCCTGTAATGATTCCCTGCAGTTCCTCTCTCCAGACCTTATATCCGCCCGGAAGAGAGTCTATCCATCCTGTATAGCCGTCGAAAAATGTCTTAACCCTCAGCCATGTTGAACAACTCTCAATAACCTGAAATCTCTCACCGAACAGGATCTGGGTCGTCATCTCGGATCTGTGTGATGGTGCAGCCCTTAACGTGATAAATGTGTTTGTGCAGATGAAGAGGTCCATGTGTTTTGTCTGAAGGTCTGAAGGTCTGGGGTCTGAAGGTCTGGGGTCTGAAGGTCTGAGGTCTGAGGGTCTGGGGTCTGAGGGTCTGGGGTCTGAAGGTCTGAAAAGTGATTTTGGTTATCGCATATCAACAATTTCAACTCCCTTGTAGTCAGCCGGCCGGAATGTGAAATAGCCGTCTGCAGGGCGGAAGCCAGGATCATATTTCTCTGCTGTAAGCATAACGTTCATGCCATCTTTGGTACGGTATTCCGCCGATCTCAGGTCGTAAAGTCTTTTCCCGATGCTCAGCCTTATACGGACAAGGTTGATCCTGATATCTTCCGGATAGAGATCTATGATCCATTCCCTATCATTCTGATCAAGCAGTCTTACCTTATATCCCTCCCTATAGAGGGAGAAGAGCATAGAAGGTTTTGACATGAAAGAGTCGTCATCCGGATCAGGTTCAGTAATTGTAACTTCGTTAGCATCCGGAATATAGTTCCATACTGTCCTGCCGTCGGCCCAGATTATATTGTCGGCCATCGTCAGCCGGTATCTGTCGCCTGATATCACAGCAGAACCTTCCATGGTGGTAGTTTCACCTTCCTGTTCGTTCTCTGCGTTGATGCTGAAGTCAATCTTAACCGACGGTGCCTGTGTGGCTCTACGGCTGAACTCCGACAGAACCCTGACTGCCTCGGGGTCTTTCTGGGCAGTGGAGGCGACTGTCAGCAGGGAGAGTAAGAATATTATTCCTGGCCTGTTCATTTCAGAGAGTTTCTTCACTGAGCCTCTTCAAAATTTGTTCCAAAGTCTGCGGATCCTGTACTATCACCTCGCGGGCCTTGCTTCCTTCGAAGGGTCCCACAATGCCTGCTGCTTCCAGCTGGTCGATGATTCGGCCGGCACGATTATACCCCAGTTGCATTCTCCTCTGGATGAGTGAAGTGGAACCCTGCTGGTGTTGCACCACGAGCCTGGCAGCTTCATCGAACAGCGGATCGCGCTTTTTCAGGTCGACCTCATTATTGCCGTTGCCTCCTTCGTCATCACCAACATATTCAGGCAGATGCATCGCATCAGGATATCCCTGTTGTGAGCCTATATAGTCGGTCAGCTCCTCTATCTCCGGGGTATCGATAAATGCACACTGGACCCTGATAGGTTCACCACCCTGGGAAATAAGGGCATCTCCTCTCCCTACCAGTCTGTCTGCACCGGTGGTGTCGAGTATTGTTCGTGAGTCTACTCCTGAGAAGACCCTGAAAGCAATACGCGAGGGGAAGTTTGCTTTGATGAAGCCGGTGATAATACTGACAGAGGGTCTCTGGGTTGAGATTATCAGATGTATGCCCACCGCTCTTGAGAGCTGCGCCAACCTGCCTATCGGTGCTTCCACGTCGCGGCCGGATGTCATGATAAGGTCGGCAAATTCGTCAATTATCAGTACAATGTACGGCATGAAGTCGTGACCCTTTTCAGGATTAAGCCTGCGCGCAATGAACTTATCGTTGTATTCCCTGATGTTCCTTGTCTGTGACAGTTTAAGCATCTCAAGGCGATGGTCCATCAGTATACAAAGCGAATTGAGGGTATTGATAACTTTCTTGGTGTCGGTGACAATTGCATCTTCCTCATCAGGCAGCTTTGCCAGGAAATGGCGCTCAATCTTCGCATAAAGCGGCAGCTCGACACGTTTGGGATCGATGAGAACCAGTTTTAGTTCTGAGGGATGTTTCTTATAAAGCAGGGAGGTGATGATAGCGTTCAGTCCTACAGACTTACCCTGTCCGGTAGCACCTGCAACAAGGAGGTGTGGCATGCGGGTAAGATCAATGATATAAGGATCATTGGTTATCGTACGTCCGAGGGCAAGAGGAAGCTCATATTTGGAGTCGGCAAACTCCCTTGATGCAATCAGTCCCTTCATAGACACTATCTCGGGCTTCTTGTTGGGGACTTCAATTCCAACCGTTCCCCTGCCGGGTATCGGTGCAATGATTCGGATACCCAGAGCTGAGAGGCTGAGGGCAATGTCGTTGTCAAGCGATTTGATACGGTGGATCTTTACACCCCTGTCGGGGACCACCTCATAAAGGGTTACGGTAGGTCCAACGGTGGCTGATATGTGTTTTATAGTGATCTTGTGGTCAGAAAGGGTCTTGATTATTATCTCCTTATTGGCAGTCACCTCTTCGTTAGTGGTCGTCCCGACATTGCGGTAGTCGCGTAATAACGCCAGTGTCGGGAACTTATACCGCGGGAGTGTAAGCCTGGGATCGAAAGGAGTCATGTCGGCAGGTAACTCCTCTTCGGCAGGCTGGTCAGCCGGAGGCTTCCTGTCATGACTGATGACATTCACAATAGGCCTGTCCGGATTCTCTTTCGGCAACTTGTAAAAGTCATCTATGTCCCCGGTCTCTTCCTCGTCTGCCCTGAGAGGCTCTTCGTCAACTGTCGGGAAATTCTCATCGGGTTCAATCTTAACCTCTTCGGTGATGATGTCTCTTTTTCGCCCTTCGCCGGAAAGGACCGAAGCCCCGGCTTTCGCTACTGAGGCAATAGGCTTTCGCAGGGTCTGCGGGCTGACGTGGAGGGCGAAGATGAGGTATGCGGCTGTGATAATCAGCAGCAGGGCACCGGTCCCAACCTTCCCCATCAGTTCATTCATCCAGTGTGCTATATTAAATCCGAATTCTCCTCCGGGTCCGGCACCAAGGAAGGTGGACTGACCAGCAGCAAACCCCAGGATGGCTGAAACGAGCACTGTGGCAAGGAGAAACCTGAGAACATTCTTCCATAGTCTGAAATATCTGACCTTAAGAAGGGCAAGTCCGAAAGCACCGATGATCAGGGGAATAAAGAAGGAGCCCAGTCCAAAGCCGTCGAAGATAAAGTAATGGGCTATCCTGAAGCCAAACCTGCCACCCCAGTTCTTATAGGCATATACAGTGCCTTCAGCCTGGTGGCTCAGAGAATCCTGATCAGCGTTGCCCGTAAGAACATAGGAAATAAAAACCACCAGCATATATAAGGCAAAGACAAGCAGAACCAGCCCGATAATGAACCTGGCATTCTCCCCTGAAGAACTTCCGGTAGTACTCTTCTTTGATGATGATGAACCGGCACCTTTTTTCTGTTTGCCCATCGTATGTCGAAATTTTTAAACCACCTGTAACGGGGTCTCTGAAATAAATAGCAAAGGTAAAAAAAATGGCTGACCCTGAGGAGTATCTTTTAAAACGAAATCATTTTAAGGATTAGCGTATCGAGATATCTGGCAGACACCTTTCTGTAGTTCTTCTTTCTTTCAAATTCCTTGTCGGGAATCTGCTTTGCAAGGACTTCGTCAGCGGTAAACTGAAGTTCGGCATCACCTATTATATAGAAGAAGTCCATAAGCACTCCCTGGACATCTTTGAAAGGGGTCATCCTGTTGGGGTTTTCAGCTTTGATCTCACTGGTATACCAGATATACCTGGCGGTCTCTTCACCCGGTAGATCAACACGCGCCTGCTGGCAGTTAAATCCGCAGATCACTGAACGTCGTCCGGTATCATGAATAGAGATTCCTTCCATGGAGGCAAATCCGGGTTGTATGTCCAGATGACTGCCCTCAAAATAGTATTTGAAAGAGAAAATATTGAGATATGTATCGTAAATATCCAGTTTTGGATTGATCACTGTTGTCAACCCGGAGTTGCCAATGGGTGTTTTGAGTCTTGTGTTGATAAGATCGTTTCTGAATGCAATGATCAGCTCCTTTGGCAACAGGTCGGATGACAGGGTGGAGGGGTTGCTTACATATTTAATGTTGTAATAAATCTCTCCTTCCTTCATATTCTTATGCACTCCGCCCCCCCCGCAGGAGGTAAGGATTAAAACTGTTAGAAGGGCTATAATTAACGGGAGGGAGCTGTTCTTCACTTAGCTGTATTTGGCTGTAAATGTAATAAATTATGTAAAACGTGAGCCTCACGGCATATCCTGATATTTATATAACTCATTTATCAACCGAATAATATTTGACATGGTTTATTTTCATATAATATTTTAGCTTTGCTTCCGGACTTTTAACTGATAGTATGAGCAATAAACTGGCAGTAGTAGCACTTGGAGGCAATGCACTTCTCAGAGGTGACCAGGTTGGCACTATCGAAGAACAGGAGCAGAATACTACCGATACTCTTGAAAACCTGATCTTCCTCATCAGGCAGGGTTATAACCTTGTCATCACTCACGGTAACGGACCGCAGGTCGGCAACATACTTATGAGAAACGATGCCGGCGAACAGATGTACGGGATCGCTCAGATGCCAATAGATATTTGCGTGGCAGATTCCCAGGGTGGCATTGGCTATATGATTGAACGTATGTTTAAAAACGTTCTCAACAAGCATGGTATAGAAAAGAATGTGGTTTGTCTGATTACAACGGTTGTTGTTGATAAGGATGATCCTGCTTTCAGTGACCCGCAAAAGCGTGTGGGAAAAGTATATTTAAAAGAGCAGGCTGATGAGCTGGCAAATGCCAGGGGATGGGTATTCAGGGAAGAGGTGAAGACTCCCGGCGGGTACCGGAGGGTTGTGCCATCTCCCAGACCTGCAGGGATCATGAACCATGAACTGATACGTGAGCTTGCCCTCAGGGGAAATATAGTAATAGCTGCCGGAGGAGGAGGTGTCCCGGTCTATTTTGATGAAAAGAATGATGTAAGACCCGCGGAGGCAGTTATTGACAAGGATATGGCTTCGTCACTGCTGGCCTCAACGATCGGGGCCGACGAGTTTTATATACTGACAGACGTGCCCTATGTCTATATTAACTATAAGAAGCCTGACCAGGAGATAAAGGAGTTTCTGGATTACAAGGATACAATGAAATATTTTAACGAAGGACAATTTTCAAAAGGAAGCATGGCACCCAAGATTGAAGCCTGTCTCAATTTTATCAAGACAGGAGGCAGGAAGAGCGTGATCACCGAGGCATTCAAGCTGGAGGACAAAAGATACGGTACCAAGATTACCATGGAGTATGATTGAGGTCTGAAGGTCTGAAGGTCCGGAGTCTGAAGGTCTGGAGTCTGAAGGTCTGAAGGTCTGAGGTCTGAAGGTCAGGGAGGAGAATTTTAAGTCTTGAGGCCGGGCCGGAAAACGCACCACAAGACCTCATGACTGCAAGACAGCAAGACTGCAGGACTGCAAGACCAGGGCCTGGCGTTAAGTCCCGACATGGTATGTCGGGATAGCCAAGGAGCCAGACTGCAGCAGGGGAGTTTGCTACGAAGGACAGAGCCCGTCAGGGCGACAGAAAGAACAAATAGGATAACCGAAATAAACATTTGATATGGCATACAACTTAAGAAACCGCAGTTTTCTGAAACTGCTTGACTTCACTCCGGAAGAGATCAGATTCCTTCTAAATTTGTCATTTGACCTGAAGAAAGCCAAATATGCAGGTACGGAACATCAGAGACTTAAAGGCAAAAACATTGCTCTTATTTTTGAAAAAACCTCAACGCGGACACGCTGTGCCTTTGAGACCGCTGCTTTTGACCAGGGGGCGCATGTCACTTACCTGGGACCGACAGGATCACAGATAGGTCATAAGGAGTCGATGAAAGACACGGCCAGGGTACTGGGACGGATGTATGACGGTATTGAGTACAGGGGCTATGGTCAGGAGATCGTTGAAGAGCTTGCAGCATATGCGGGTGTGCCTGTATGGAACGGTTTGACAAACGAATTTCATCCGACGCAGATACTTGCCGACTTTATGACGATGATGGAACATTGCGATAAGCCTCTGAACAGGATCAGCTTCTGTTACCTGGGCGACGCACGTAATAATATGGGTAATTCCCTGATGGTAGGTGCAGCAAAGATGGGCATGGATTTCCGGGCTGCAGCACCCAGGGCATGCCAGCCTGCAGACGAGCTCGTGATGAAATGCCGTGAAATAGCTGAAGAGACAGGTGCAAAGATAACCCTTTCGGAAGATGTTGAAGAAGCTGTCAGGGGAGTGGATTTTCTTTATACTGATGTATGGGTATCAATGGGTGAACCCGATTCGGTGTGGGAAGAGAGAATCAGGTTGCTGAAACCTTACCAGGTGAACGGAGATGTGATAAAAATGACGGGTAATCCCGGAGTCAGGTTCCTGCATTGCCTGCCGGCATTCCACAACAGGGAAACCAAAATGGGAGAGGAGATATACAAGAAATTTGGTCTTGACGGACTGGAGGTTACAGAAGAGGTTTTTGAATCACCCCACTCAATCGTATTCGATGAGGCCGAAAACCGGATGCATACTATCAAAGCTGTGATGGTGGCGACCCTGGGCTCCTGATTCGGAGACAGCCGGTGAGGTAATGCCTGTGACTGCCGCTGGCAGAATCAACGGCATAACTATTTAACAAACAGATATTGAGACAGTCTGCTACTGAGTCAGGCTCTCTGAATGTGTCCTTATACAATCAGGGCTTTAACGAAGTAGAATAACATCAGTAACGCTGCGGCTAGCTTGAGTCCTACTCCGGTGAGAAATCCCAGAAGGCTTCCGAACCCGGCCTTAAGTGCGTATTTTATGTCATCCTTGAAAATAAGCTCCCCAACTACAGCACCGATAAAGGGACCAATAATAATTCCGGGAGGACCCAGGAACAGACCTATTATCAGTCCCACGGTAGCTCCCCGCATACCGTATTTTGAACCTCCGAACCGACGTGTGCCCCAGATAGGGACCACGTAGTCTATGACCGTAACCACAACGGCAACAATACCAAGGATAATGAACATGTTCCTGCTTATCTCCGCAAACCTGGTGAAATGCAGCACCACAAGACCGAGGTAGGTCAGGGGAGGCCCGGGAAGAATCGGTAACAGGCACCCGGCGATGCCAAGTAACATAAGTATAATGGCAACAGCCAAAAGAAAATAATCCATTTGTTAAGGGTTACGGTTAAAATGATCTGAGGACCCTACCTGGTGCCCAGCTCATCAAAATCAACGTCTGAGAATTCCCCGGCAGGTACTTCGGTAACGGCTTCATCCGTATCAGCCATAGTCCTGCTCATGGTGTCAAGTATCTCTCCGTTGCTTGCGAAGGTCACAGCCTCGCGTAATCCTTCAGTGAACTTCTCAAAGTCCTCTTTGTAGAGGAAGATCTTATGTTTCTCATAAAACATCTTCCCCTCTTTCCCCATTCTTTTCTTGCTTTCGGTAATAGTCAGGTAGAGATCCTCGTGCCTGGTCGACTTGACATCAAAAAAGTATGTTCTCTTACCCGCCCGCACAACTTTAGTGAACACCTCCTCTTTATCACTTCTCTCATTCTGACCTCCAATTCTTCCATTCTCGTCTTCCATCAGTAGCGAATGTTTTAGGGTTTCAATCGGTTAGTATGGTCAAATGTAACAATTATTTTATCAACTCAAAATGGAAGATTCAAATTGTAAGAGATTTTTGATTACCGGATTCTATTGCATACCTATTTTTATAACTTTGCCACCTGAAAAATCTGTTCTTTAAATGATAAGCAGAAGACAATTAAGGATCAAGGCACTTTCTGTGCTTTATGCAAGTAACAGGAAGGAGCTTGATGACCTCGATAGTGCTGAACAGGAGCTCATTCTGAGCATAAGGAAGAGCTATGACCTGTATCATTACCTTTTGTTGCTGCTTATTGCCCTCTCAGACGTGGCACGCGAGAGAGTGACACTGGCACGTACCAAGAAGATTCCCGGTCCGGAGGATATCAATCCCAATACCCGGTTTGCAGAAAACAGGGTCATTGCCCAGCTCAGGAACAATCCGGACCTCCGCAGCTATACTGAGGCGACACCTGCCCTCTGGACGAGAAAGGACAGGATAACCAACTTCAGATCTCTCAACCGTTGGCTGGGAACCCTGGGTCTCACATGGGATGAACGCCCGGAGGTTGTCAGAATAATCTTCAACGATATTACCAGGTGGGATGTGTACAGCGATTATATGAACTCCCCTGACAATAGTTACCGTTCTGACCTGAGGTTTATCAAGGATCTCGTAACGAAGTTTCTTCCTGCTTCGGACGATCTCTCTTCACTCCTCGAGGAGCAGTCGGTCTACTGGAATGACGACCTGCCTTTTGTGACTTCGATGATCAGGAATTCAATCGGAAAATTCAAGGAGCACGATGACGGCAGTACCCTTTCCATGCCCCCCATGTTCACCAATGAGGACGATGAAAGGTTTGTAAAGGTACTTCTCAGAAAGGCTATTCTTAACAGTGAGAAAAACAGCGCACTTATCGATGCACATACTACAAACTGGGAGGTGGAAAGAATAGCCCTGATGGATAAGCTTGTGATGCAACTGGCAATAACAGAGATAGTTGAATTTCCCGAGGTGCCGGTGAAAGTCACTCTTAACGAATATATTGAAATTGCAAAAGACTACTGCACAGCCAAAAGCAGTACTTTTGTAAACGGGATACTTGACAAAATAGTCAGGGAGATGAGGGCCAACGGCAGTTTTACCAAAGCAGGAAGGGGACTTATCGGGGAGTAAAGGTGAAAAGGGCATAAAGAGGGCGCGGAGCATCGATGGAACCGGTATTAAGAAGCTGATGACTGAAAAGAATATGGAGAAGAAAATGGGAAAGATACTGACATTAATAATGGCTGGAATGATTGCAATGGCATGTCTCACTGTATCATGCGGCAGGAACTCCAGCGGGGCTGCTAAAAACACGCCGGCAGATACCACGGGAACGCCGGTACTTACTTTTAAATCGTCCGAACATATTTTCGGTAAGGTAAAAGCGGGAGAAAAGGTCGGATGTATTTTCACATTCACAAACACCGGAGATGCCGACCTGGTAATAGCCTCAGCTACTGCCAGCTGTGGATGCACGGTCCCCAAATATGACAAAAGACCGGTACCACCGGGATCATCAGGTACCGTCGAGGTATCATTCGATACTTCGGGAAGAGAGGGATTACAAACAAAAACTGTTGTAGTTCAGTCAAATGCAGAAAATAAATTAGTTATTTTGCGTATCATTGCCGAGGTAGAAAAGAAATGATTAAATAATAACTTAAAAAAAAACACCGGACCTTCAGACCTTCAGACCTCAGACCTTAACAGATAACAAATACAACCAAATACAAATGACAAACATGACAACACTCGCACTTATTTATCTTCAGGGCACACCGGCAGGCCAGGGAAGTCCTAACATGCTGACCGGTCTTCTTCCTTTGCTTCTTGTCTTCGTGGTTTTCTATTTCTTTATGATTAGGCCGCAGATGAGAAAGCAGAAAGAACTGACGAACTACCGCAACGCTATTTCCAAGGGAGACAAAATCATTACCACAGGTGGTATATACGGAAAAGTTGTTGAGGTAAGTGATACCGTCATTACCATAGAAATTGCAAATGATGTCAGAATCAGGGTAGATAAAAACGCTATTCTCAGGGACCCGTCTGACGTTGCCGCAAAACAATAATTTTGTTTTAAGGGAGGTGGAATGAGCGAACAAAAGAAACGGACAGATAAATTCATTAACAAGGAATTGCCTGTTTTTGCGTTCTTTTTGCTGCTTTCGTTTGTTTTCTGGTATCTCAACGAACTAAGCAAGGAACTCCAGGGAACCATAAATTATCCTGTGAGGTACATCAATCCGCCTAAAGACCGTATTGTTACGGGAGACCTTCCGCCCAAGCTGGAGATGGATCTCCGGGGGCCGGGCTATTCAATACTAAAGGTCAAGCTCTCAGGGAGCCGGGCACCTGTTGTGATCGATTTCTCCAAGCTTTCGCCCCGCCGTCTCCCGGGGGCGATGCCACGGTACTACATGGTTACCTCGGGGCTTATTAACAATTTCTCAAAGCAGATGCATGCGGATTTTGAGATTCTGTCAATTCACCCCGACACCCTGTTTTTCGGATATGACAGACTGGTAACCAGGAGGATGCCTGTGATCCCCAACTTCGATATTGAGCTTGCCCCCGGCAAAAAAGTGATCGTTGTGCCTGACCCTGACAGTATTACAGTGACAGGCCCTGCGCACATGCTGGATACTATTCCCGGCATTCGTACCCGTTACCGCTCTTTCAAACGCATGAATGAAAACTTCAGATCGAAGGTGCGGATTGAATGCCCAGGATACCTGGAGGCTACGGAGAAGAAAGTGACCGTGGAGGTGACAATTACAGGTAAGCAATCATCCCTCTTCGGTCAGAAACAGAGAAGCGATAAATAGCAGGGTTCAAATGGTAAAAAGACTCGGCATTACCGGTGGTATAGGCAGCGGAAAGACAACTGTCTGCAGGATATTCAGGGTCCTGGGGGTACCCGTATTCGTTGCTGACACTGTTGCCAGGCAGCTTATGAACGGTGATCCTGCCATCCATGATGCAATAAATGCTATCGTCGGCAAGGACCTTTACCTGTCAGGTGAGCTTGACCGTAAGGAGCTGGCAAAGATTATCTTTAACAGGCCTGAACTGCTAAGGATGGTCAATGCCGTTGTTCATCCTGCTGTGCTCCGGATGTTTGACAGGTGGGCCGAGAGATCTGATGCACCCTATGTGATAATGGAAGCCGCCATTCTTTTTGAAGCCAGGGCCGACGAACTTGTTGACAGGGTGGCTACAATCTCTGCCCCGGTAGAGGAACGGATAGCCCGGGTCATGGGCCGTAACGACCTCAGCCGTGAGGAGGTGATCAGGAGGATAAATAACCAGTTGGAAGATGAAGAGAGAGAAGATCAGTCTTATTATGTTATCAATAATGCAGACAATGAGATGATCATACCGGAGATACTTAAGATACATGAAGATATGCTCCGGCTTGCTGAAAGGGACAGGTGATGGGAAAGTTTGCCAAATGGATAGGAGGTGGGCTCGGATTTGTTTTCGGAGGCCCGATAGGAGGATTACTTGGTTTTTTTATCGGTTCTTTTGTTGACGGCACCACTGTGACCCGGATGCAGTCAGGCAGCAGCAGAAATTACCGGACAACCCCCGGTGACTTTGGGATGAGCCTGATAATTCTTATAGCAGCCGTTATGAAAGCAGACGGTAAGGTGGTCAGGTCAGAACTGGACTATGTAAAGCGTTTCTTTGTTTCACAGTTCGGACCGGATACCGCACAGGAGGCACTGCAGATGCTCCGGGACCTTCTGAAGCAGGATATTCCGCTCAGAGATGTCTGTTCCCAGATCAGGAACAATATGGATTATGCATCCCGACTGCAGCTGATACATATCCTGTACAATATCTCTGCTGCTGACAGCCGTTTTGAACAGGCGGAAACAAATATGATCAGGTCAATTGCCGATATGCTCGGGATCTCGGCTACTGACTACGAATCGATACGTAACATGTTCATCCCGGCAACAGATGCATCATACCGCATACTTGAGGTGGAGCGGTCAGCAACAGATGAGGAGCTGAAGCGGGCATACAGGAAGATGGCACTCAAATACCACCCGGATAAGGTAGGTCATCTGGGAGAAGATTTTCGCAAGACAGCCGAGGAGAAGTTCAAAGCAGTCAACGAAGCCTGGGATAAAATCAAGAAAGAACGAAACATTGTCTGATATTCAATAATTATTAATTAACTATCATCAAGATGAACCTTAAAGATATTCTGGCGATTTCCGGTGAAGGAACACTTTTCAAATTCATTGCGCAGGGTAAGAACGCCGTTATAGTTGAGAACCTGGAGTCGGGCAGGCGTTTCAGCGCCGGGGCCGCCTCGAAAGTAAGTGCTCTGGATGAGATAGCAATATTCACCACCGGGGAGGATATGCCCCTGGGTAAAGTTATGGATATGCTATGGGAAAAGGAGAATGGAGGCGAAGCGATATCGCACAGGACCCCCGAACCGGAACTGAGAAAATATTTTGCAGAGGTTCTCCCGGAATACGACCGTGACAGGGTATATATTTCTGACATCAAGAAGGTGCTGCACTGGTATAATATCCTTCACAAGCTTAACCTGCTGATCAAAGAGGAGGAGCAGCCTGAGGCATCTGAGGGTGGGAGTGAGGCCGAGGTTAAAGAGGAGACTGCCGAAGCTGAAGTAAAGAGTAAAAAGAGGGCAGCCACCGGGACCGGCAAGACAAAACCTGCTGAAGAATAACAACGTGGGCATCACTAATTTTGGCGGTGACGAGGTCGTCTACAGTTATGATGAATCTAAAATAATCATCCTGCCTGTTCCGTATGATGCCACCAGCACCTACATGCGCGGTGCCGACAGGGGACCTGAAGCCATCCTTGAAGCCTCGCCGGCTCTTGAGTTCTATGATCCCGAGACACGTTCAGAAGCTTATAAAAAAGGTATTCATACACTGTCACCGCTAAGATGCGGTACAGACCCTGCTGAGCTTACTGATGCCGTGTACAGCACTGTCTCCAGGCTTTTCAGTGACTCGCGTTTCCCTGTTGTCATCGGTGGTAACCATACGGTGAGCATAGGTGCCTTCAGGGCAGCTGCTGAGGCTTTCAAGGATCTGACCATACTTCAGCTTGATGCTCATTCAGACCTTCGTTCGGTTTATGAAGGATCTCCTCTGAATCATGCCTGTGCGGCTGCCCGGGCAAAGGAGTACGCCCCCCTGGTGCAGGTCGGCATAAGGAGTATGGCCGCAGAAGAACTGCCATCAGTTGACCCCGGGAGAATCTTCTATGCCCATGAGCTCTGGGAAAACAGATCGCTTTACGCAAAGGCAGCCGCATTACTCTCTGACAACGTCTACATCACACTTGATCTTGATGTCTTCGATCCTTCCATCATGCCTTCTACCGGCACACCGGAGCCGGGAGGTCCCGGTTACCGGGAACTGATGTCGTTTATTCGCGATGTTTTCAGAAGACGTAATGTAGTGGGGTTCGACGTTGTGGAACTATGCCCGTCTGAGACCAACAAGGCTCCCGACTTTGTTGCAGCCAGGATTATTTACCAGATGCTGAGCTATAAATTTGGCGTGTAACCTGCTACACGGGCTTATCAAATTGCTTTGCCTCTTCCCATATAACATTCATCTCATCGAGTGTCATATCTCTTAATGAAAGACCTTTTGCCAGAGTCTTCTCCTCAAGGTAATTGAACCTGGCTATGAATTTCCTGTTTGTTTTTTCGAGTGCCGACTCAGGGTCTATCTCGTAGAGCCTGGCTGCGTTTATCAATGAGAAAAAGAGATCTCCGAGCTCTGCCTCGATATCAACAGCTCTTCCTGACAATACCTCCTGTTTCAGCTCATCAAGCTCCTCAGTTACCTTGTCCCATATCTGTTCCTTTGAATCCCAGTCAAATCCCACACCCCTGACCTTTTCCTGTATACGGTTTGCCTTTATTGTAGCCGGCAGCGATGAAGGAACACCTGAGAGCACCGGCTTATACTCGGTGTGTTCGTTCATTTTCAGCTTTTCCCAGTTTTCCTCCACCTCGGTGGCGCCGCGTGTAACACTTACATCGCCGAATACATGAGGATGCCTGTAAACCAGTTTACTGTTTATACTCTCAAGCACGTCGCCCATATCGAATAACTGCTTCTCCGATCCGATTTTTGCATAGAAGACCACGTGAAGCATCAGGTCACCGAGCTCCTTACGGATGGCATCATTATCGTCCTGTATTATTGCATCTGCAAGTTCATAGGTCTCCTCTATGGTAAGCTTCCTTAAGGTCTGATTCGTCTGCTTGCGGTCCCACGGGCATTTTATTCTCAGCTCATCAATTATATCGAGCAACCTTGAAAATTCCTTTATTGATTTTTCCTTCATTATGAATAAAATTTGAAAATTAAAACATGGCAGAGTACCGGGTCTGTTGATGATTTTCCCGTTTGGCCTGTCTCTCTGTCCCTGAAAGCAAGTCTCTGTATTACCTGGCCGTGGTGATCCATTACAGGTCCGGTTTACTGAAAAAGTCCGTTTTCACCACGGTTGTTATTTCTTGCTTCCACCCTTACTGCATCACCGGTGTCGATGCCAAAAAGCTGACAGAGATTCGCCCCGTTAATGGATACCTCCAGGAGATCGAGAGTGTTGAAGCGGGTAACAATCTCACCTACAGGTTCATCGCTGTAGAGGCTGCTGATTTCCTCCGTATAGTATTTGTTGCTCTTGATGAGTATCCTGAAGTCTCTCCCGTCAAATACCCTCGAGAAAATCTCACGCGTGATATTGGTTATTGCATTTCCGTAGGAATCAATGAAAATTACGCTGCCAATTATAATATTACGGTCTATCGTTGCCCTGAGCGGTACTTTCTCGGATACGGAAGTGACCTTTTTTCCAAGGCTCTCAGGAGTCCGGCCTGCTATGATTGCGGCAGCCGTCTTTACGAACAAGGTGATCTCATCTGTATTGTCCTCGTTTTTCAGACTGATTATCAGTTCAGGAGCAGTGTTCAGGATCAGGTTAAAAATGCCATTGTCGGCACCAATAAACCAGTGTCCCAGTGCCTTTACCAGCAGGTGGGGCGTATCCCCGGAGCCTTCACTGCTGATGAATACAAGGTGTATGCTGCCTTCGGGATAGTGGCTGAATGTGTTCCTGATCACGAAGGCCCCGTGCATAATGTTTAGGGCGGGTATCCCGCCGGCATTGTTTACCACCTGAGCTTCAGGGCAGCATGAAGAGAGTTTGCCCCGCAGGATCCCGTTGAAGAAGTCGTCTTCCCTCCACTCGGTAGTAAGTGTTATCAGTGCCATCCCAAAATTGTTACAGCAAAGATAATCTTCTGCAAAAAATAACCTTACTTTGCGGTAAGACGGAAAGATAAAAACCGTTGTGATCGTAATAAACTGGCATACAACCCGGAAAAGAAAGAGAGAAATAAGGCGGATGACGGAAAAGGTAATAATGTTTGAAGAGATCAATCCTATGGTCGTGCTTGGACCTAACAACAGGATGCTTGAAAAGATACAGGGCTATTTTCCGAAGATAAAGCTGATCGCCAGGGGCAATGAGATTAAATGTATAGGAGAGGAGGAAGAGGTTGCCCTTTTCGCTGCCAGGATGTCTGAACTGATCGGGTACTACAGACGATTCAACAGGCTTGATGAGGAAGATATTGAGAGACTGTTGCTGGATGATAATCATATGCGTTCAGCTGCCAACGGTGACTTTGAGGATGCCCTGGTCTTTGGCACTAACGGCAGGCCGATAAGGGCACGTACTGTCAATCAGCTCCAACTGGTCAGAGAGTATGATACCAATGACCTGATAATTGCTGAGGGACCGGCAGGAACAGGTAAGACATACACTGCTATTGCCCTGGCAGTAAGGTCGTTGAAGAACCATGAGGTTAAACGGGTCGTACTTACACGCCCGGCAGTGGAGGCTGGGGAGAGACTGGGATTCCTGCCCGGTGACATGAGGGATAAACTTGATCCGTATCTTCAACCGCTCTATGACGCGCTGAATGATATGATACCGTATCGTAAACTTGAGCAGTGGATAGAAGACGGAACCGTGCAGATAGTACCGCTGGCTTTCATGAGGGGACGGACACTGGAAAACAGCTTTGTCATACTTGATGAAGCGCAAAACGCTACTGTGAGCCAGCTGAAGATGTTTCTTACACGCATGGGCGTGAGTTCGAAATTTATCCTGACAGGCGATACCACGCAGATTGACCTGCCAAGAAAAAGTGAGTCAGGCCTGCTGCAGGCTATACGGCTGCTGAACGGTATTGAGGGTATATCTGTTATAAGATTTGATGAGCGTGATATTGTCAGGCACAAGCTTGTGAAGCAAATTGTCAGAGCTTATGACAATGATGAAAAAAATAAAATCGAAGATCAAAAAGAGACTCAATAAAAATTATGGGAAAAGCAATTACAGGAACAGACTTTAATTTTCCCGGACAGAAGGGAGTGTACCGGGGGAAAGTACGCGATGTATACAATATTGATGACAGATACCTGCTCATGGTTGCCACAGACCGCATATCGGCCTTTGACGTTGTACTCCCTGAAGGTATACCATACAAGGGCCAGGTCCTTAATCAGATAGCCTCAATGTTCCTCGAAATGGTGACCGATATTGTGCCCACGTGGAACATAGCATCTCCTGACCCCAACGTTACAGTGGGTGTCAGGTGCGAGACCTATCCTGTTGAGATGATCGTACGGGGATACCTTACAGGAAGCTCATGGAGACTGTATAAATCGGGGGGAAGGGAGATCTGCGGAATAAAACTTCCTGAAGGAATGAGAGAACACCAGCGCTTTGAAAAGCCCCTGATCACACCGACAACAAAAGCAGAACAGGGGATGCATGACCAGGATATCTCAGCAGATGAGATTATAAGTTCAGGTCTGGTAGCGGAGGAGGAGTATCGTATGCTGGAGGACTATTCAATGAAGCTGTTTCTGAGAGGGTCGGAGATAGCAGCAAAGCAGGGGCTGATACTTGTTGATACAAAATATGAATTCGGAAGACGCGACGGAAAAATATACCTCATCGATGAGATACATACTCCTGACAGCTCAAGATATTTCTATGCAAGCGGATATGAGGAGAGATTTGCAAAAGGAGAACAGCAGAGGCAGCTCTCCAAGGAATTCGTGCGTGAGTGGCTGATGGCCAATGGCTTTCAGGGTAGAAGCGGCGAAACAGTACCTGAGATGACCCCTGAGCTTGTAAACGAGATATCTGAACGCTATATTGAATTATTTGAAAAGATTACCGGCAGGGAATTTGTAAAAGCAGACTATATGGATCCTCTCAGAAGGATCGAAAACAATGTGGGCAACTTTCTCGCCGGGTTGAGATAACCCTTCGGATAGCTGCTTAATATCAATGAATGTCAATTGCATGATGAACAGGAATAAAGTAAAGTTTCCCGTCCGCACGCCTGCGGTTCTTGTAGTACTGATGATACTTCTCCCTTCTCAGTATGCTCTTAATGCACAGGAAGCGACAACGGTGCCGGTAGAGATCTCGAAGCAGAAGATTGTCGCAGACGGGAAGATATACTATATGCATCAGGTGATGAAGGGACAGACCCTCTATTCCATATCGAAGGCATATTTTGTTACTGTTGACCAGATAACACGTGAGAACCAGATTGCTGACAATGGCATCAAAGAGGGGCAGATGCTCAGGATACCTGTCACCGCTGCTCAGTCTCCGACGGGTGAATCAGTTCCAGGCTGGCAGGAAAGACCTCATGAGAATCAACCGGCAGCAAGACCACCGGCCACTTCCGGGCAAAGAACACAGACACCTGTGCCTCCGGCAGTACAGGATGAGCGGTATATCTATCACAGGGTAAGAAGAGACGAGACCCTTGCATCCATTGCAAATGAGTATGGAATGTCTGTGCGAGATCTTAAAAAGCATAACAAAGGACTGCTTTTCCCGCATGAGGGGGATTACCTTTTGATACCGCGAAGGAAGATCACGGTGGATCAGACAGAGTGGAGACTGGCGTTGGAGACCGATACTATCCCGGCGGATACTGTTATGGTTGATACAAGTGCAGTATATGAGGAGGCGGAGATCTTTACGGTGCCTGTTGAGAGAACAGAGGTTACCAGGCTTCATGGTTCGGTGAAGGTGGCGGTGTTACTGCCCTTTTTCCTGAAAGAAAACAGCATCAGGACCTACATTGATTCGACACGAAGGGATGCCCAGGGTAACAAAATATACCGTGAGATGAACAAGCCGGAAACCTTTGTTTATGAAGGCAGCCTGCCATTCCTTGAGGCATATGAAGGCATCCTCATTGCAGTTGACAGCCTGAGGTCTCTGGGCCTTTCTGTGGAGCTAGACGTATATGATACAGGAGCCGACACAGTACAGATAAAAAGACTCCTCTGGTCTGGAATGCTGTCCGATGTCGATCTTATCATCGGTCCGGTTTTCTCCCGCAATGTTGAACAAATTGCTCCATGGGCTTCTGAAAACAACATCCCGTTTGTTTCGCCAGTGCCACTGCGTGACATGAATATTACCAGGAATAAACCTACAATGTACCGTGTATTCCCCTCGGAGGGCGTTACACAGGATGTTATGGTTGAAGAGCTAAGGTCTCACAGGGGAAGTAACATTGTGTTCCTCTATGCAGACACTGCCATGTACAACCCCTCTACTGCCAGTCTGTGGGAAAAGGTCAGAGGAGTTGTTGCGGAAGCTGCACCGGATGACACGGTACAACCCGTGCCTTACTATTTTACCGGCCTCCCTGCCAGACGAGATTCATACAGTGATATTACCTCCATGGAGACTGTTCTTGACCCGGGAAGGGAGAACATTATTGTACTTGCCTCAACGAGCACAGCCGTTGTCAGTTCTGCTCTATCCACCCTTCACAGTTTCGCGCGTAAATACGACATTAAGGTGATCGGATTCCCTGATATCCGCGGACTCGAGACAGTTGACCTGAGGTATTATTATGACCTGGAGCTGATAATCCCTGCAGAGTGCTATATTGATTTTGATTCTCCTGCCACACGGTCATTCTCAGTTTCTTACAGGAGGAAGTTTAAGACGGAACCGGTAGCTGAGAGCTTTGCCTGGCGGGGATTCGATTTAGCCTGGTACTTTATAGGAGGCATAGCCACTGGTGGACGGAGGTTTCTCATGGACCCCGGCACTTTCAATCCGCAGCTTCTATGCCTGGAACCGGACCTCAGACGTGAAAGCAGGTTGAACGGCTATGAGAACTATGGGCTCTTCATCCTTCATTACAGGAAGGACATGAGTATTGAGATCAAGAGACCATGGCCAGGGCCACCGGTGGAAGAAGAACCTTACCAGGACCCTGTCACTCTGCCTTACCCAGACTCATTAAGACATAATCAAGTACGATAGGCAGGTCTTCGGGACTGACACCATGACCGGTAAGTACAGAAATATCATCATTGAAGGCATTCACAAAGGCTTCAGTGGTCATCTCCCCGCCTTCAACAGCGCTCATGTAGAGAGTCACGGCTTTCGGCATCTGGCCCTGGCAAAGAGCCAGGTGTCCCATATTTATTTTATCGTATGGCGTCAGTCCTGAACCGGCCAGTCTCTCGAAATATTTTTCTGCTTCGCTGAATTTACCGGTCATCAGGTAACACCATGCTATCGGCCTCAGTACTTTAACATTTCCCGGACTCTCATATTCCACCCTGAAGTAGTGTTTCAGTGCCTCATCGTATTTATTGGTGTCCAGACAGCAATGGGCAGTCATAAGGATAGTGCCAAGGTCATCGGGTTCGTTCTGTAATACGCGGAGGTACACCTCCAGGGCCTCCAGTGGCCTTCCCAGTTTCCTCAGGCACAACCCGGTCTTGCGAAGGGTCCATGATTTGGGCTCAATAAGCGTGGCCATGGAATACTTCTCAAGTGCTTTATCATATTTGCCGGCCATCTGGTAACAATAGCCGGTTTTTTCGTAAAGCTCCGCATCATCTGTAACACTTTTTATGAGTGTCAGGTAAAGAGACAGGGCATCATCATAATATTCCTTGCTGAAGAAATAATCAGCCAGAGACCTGTCATCGGCAACCGAGCCACATGCTTCCCTGTAAAAGAGGGAATTATAGATATCGAGGCGGCTTGTAAAGAGGTCATCAAACTCATTCTTAAAGTCGGAAAGCTTATAGAACCTGTACAGGTCATGAATATATTGTGTCACAGTGGTTCTGAAGACCGCTGCAGGATCTGTCAGTTCATTATCATATTTCATCTGCTCCAGACCTTCAAGTTCCATCCTGAATACTTTAAGCATAAGGCTTTTTTGGTCAGCCGGCAGGTACTTCATGTTGAGGATTAACGAGAACTTGTCTGAGTTGCAGATAAAAGGTGTTTTGTATAATGCTTCTGCCAGTTCATTTATGCCGGGGCCGAGTATCTCATCACGGAAGATTGAATCCACCGCCACATGATCAGGAAAGAAGGGTATGAACCAGTTACGCAACTCCCTGAAGAAATCAAACCTCTTGAGCCCGGAGAATGCTGACATGTATACATCCGATCCTTCCATCTGCAGGTTTGTCAGCTCCTCCATCGTCCTGAACATCTCTTCTGAGCCGCTGAACATGTCAGACCAGTCGGGGTTTTGTCCTTCTTCTGTATCCTCACTGAGTATCCTGTCCAGGTCGAGTTTTTCCTCGATGCGAGGCTTGAGCTTAACTACTTTGGGAAGGATCTCCTCATTCATCCTGCGACTTAACTTTTCCGTATCGCGTGATCTGATGGCCTGAAGCACTACCATCCGGCTCCGTTCCCTGAAACTGGCACCGGAAGCCAGTTTCTTTACCATCTTTATTACATCAGGGTAGAGGCTGAGCCTGTCGTCGTAATAATAGAGAGTGAAGATCAGGCCTGTGATGGCACGTTCTGCAACGTGAGGCGTGTTGTCTGCCGTGAGCCTGGCCAGAAGCCTGACTTTGGCAGTGTCCCATATACGAAGACTGCTCAGGGTTATGGCG
Source organism: Bacteroidota bacterium (assembly GCA_003250475.1). Classification (GTDB taxonomy): domain Bacteria; phylum Bacteroidota; class Bacteroidia; order Bacteroidales; family VadinHA17; genus SR-FBR-E99. Next base: position 24,130 of record QKGI01000060.1, read on the forward strand.
CTGACAAAAGATGCCAGGTCGTGCCATTCGAACCTGCCTGACCGTATTAACATATCCATGAGGCTCTCCTCAGCTTCGCCGTAGTAGTCAGTAAGCCACAGATGATTGAAGATAATGCCTGAGAGGCGCTCGGTCTCAGCCGTGGTCTCGCTACCGCTACCCGGCTGTTCTATCTCTGCTGACGATAGAAGGTCGTCAAGACGGGATTTGAAGACGAGGTCATCAACGCTCTGTATTATGCTTCCGCCCCGGTATCTTTCCTCCTGCTGTTCCCTGGCTCTGACAGAATAAGTATACCACCCCGAGTTATGTGCCAAAATGTCCTGTTTTATCCTGTCGGTAAGTCTGAGGATATTCTGAATGAGCTTTAAATAAATTTTCTGGCGTTCAGGGTCATTAATGCCTTCAACTGTATATTTCAGAATATTCATATATGTCATCTGCAACTCGTTGAATTCATCTCTCATGCTCCCAACAGTCACATTATCAAGCATGTCAGCCATAATGTCAAAGCCCTGTTTGATCTTACGTCGCACAACCAGGTTGCATACTCTCTTATGCTGCAGTATTATGGTATTGATGTTCATTTTCTTTTACATGAAGGAATGTTCCCTTTCATGTTTAGCAACAATCAGGCCACGGCTGCTGTTCAGAAGGAGAAGCCAATACTGGCGTAACCTTTAATCTGTTTGTAGAAAATCTCCCTGTCATAAAGGCCATGCATTATCCCTATACAGATAGGACCGGCTATTGTCATATACCCGGCTCCTATGCCGTAGCCTCCCATGAACGTGGCTCCCCGGTCGCGGTCAGGTTGCTGTATTGCGAAAATATTGCCTCCCAGCATCAGGTGTAGTCCGCTGGCTATCTCGATATCTGCCCCGAACCTTAGTCCCGCCAGGTTTCTTACGGCAATCTGGTTAGCATGGAAGCCGAGGGCAGGCAGAGAGCGGTCTGTTACCGGTGAGATCCCGCCCAGGTAATATTGGTTATTGTTGGATGTCAGGGAATCGATATCAGGAGAAAAGAGAATGTCACCGCCAAAATTTAATGTTACCCTGTCAGAAGGAGATGTGTAGGTCATAAACCATGCCCTGGCTGTATAAAAAGGGTCAAACGAAAAAGGCGAGACATCTTCCCGGCTGTAGGTGTATCTCAGGGTGTCTGTTTTCACTACGCCACTTAACAGCCTTGATGCTGTTGCTGACAGGCTGTAGCTGATGCCCTTGTCTGGAAAGTGTTTGTAATCGAGGGTATTCGCCTGGTAGCTGAAAACAGTTTTCAGGTAATTATATGAGAGTCTCTGTATATGAGATGATGTGATGTAATCAGGGATCATATGCTGATTCTCAAAGGAGGCCATGAGACTCATCATATGGTTAAGATTAAGCCGTTTACTTATCGACAGTCCGGTTACAAGGTTTTGGCTGACCATCGGACCTGTCTCATTCCGAAGACGGATAAGAGGGAGACGTGTTTTGTCAGCAAAGAAGGAGACCTCCATTCCAAATTTCTGGCTCCTGTCGATAAATTGCGTCGCACCTATCCTGAACCGGTAGAATTCTCCAATATAGGTATCCAGGTTAACGACTGAGCTCTTTGTTAAGAGATCCCTGGCAGAGAGGCTGAACACCACTCCGGAGCTTAGCGCAAGGTCATAATGAAGCGATCCGTAGGCCATAACCCTTGGCCGCTCAATACAGTCAATCTCAAGTATTAGAGAGTCGCCTCGCGGAATGATCCTGTATTTTACATTTTCAAACCATACCTTCCCGTACAGCAGGTCAATCCTCTCGGCAAGCATATCCCTGTCAACCGGATCACCCGGCATGATATCAAGGACCCCAATGATCTGATCTGCACTGATAGTATTGTTACCGGTAACATCTATCCTGTCGAACCTGTATGGGGCAACGTCTGGCAGAGGAGTATGTTGCTCCTGAGGACCAATAGCATCAAGAGAGTCTGCAAGACGGCTGAACAGTTCCTTATATTTAAGCGCATAACGATAACCCATCTCTATAACAGAATCGGTATTGCCGAATGATAGCACTGACACATCCTTTATTTCCGGCACAATCAAAATATCAGTCTCCAGTTTCTGCTCCTGGTAGTCAGCCAGGCTGGTCAGAAAACCAATCTGTTTTAGGATCCCGTAGGCTGATTCAAGGTCCTTCTTCGATGAACCAATAAAGCTGGTATATGACCCGATGACTATATCCGCGCCCATGTCGCGCAGCTCAGAGGCGGCGTAGTTTCTCACGACGCCACCATCTACAAGTACTGCAGTGTCGGTAGTAACCGGCGTGAAAATTGAGGGTATGGCAATGCTTGCCCTGATGGCATCAGGCAGGTACCCGCTTTTGAATACTACTTTCTGGCTGGTGATGATATCAGTAGCCAGGCATTGAAATGGCACCGGCAACTCTGAAAAGTCGTTTATCACTGCTGCCGGCCAGAAATAATAATTCAGTCCGCTGTCGATATGCTGGCCATTGATAAGGCCTGAAGGGATTTTGATGGCATTACGGGTGACAGGAAGTGAGATAAGGCTATTGTAATAGTGTTTTTTCTCAAGGAATATTATTTTGTTTTCGGCAATCCTGTCGGAGAGGGCGAGGTTCCAGTCAAAGGCCCTGAACAACGATGCTATGCTGTCAGGTGAATAACCCATTGCATACATGCCGCCAATGATGCTGCCCATGCTCACTCCAGTGATGAAATCAGGCTTTAGCCCCGATTCTTCCATTACTTTCATGATTCCAAGGTGTGCCAGCCCTTTTGCCCCGCCACCACTGAGGGCCAGGCCTACTCTGGGCCTTGAAGGCTGGCTTTCCTGTGCGCACAAGGGTGTGGGAGCAAGAAATACAATGCTCACCGCCAGCAGTAAACCGGTTCTTATGGCAGCTGTCCGGAGGAGATATCTGAAATGTTCTTTGACCATTGCCCTGTACTGAGGATGAAATCTCTATTTTTACGTTTTATTAGCAAGTTAGGCATATTAAATAACCTGACGGGGTGGATATGATTAAAAACAGGATTGGTAATTGGCTGCCTGCTTCAAGAAAGGAGATGGAGTTGCTGGGCTGGGACAGACCGGATGTTGTTCTTTTTACCGGTGATGCATATATCGATCATCCCTCTTTTGGTGCTGCCGTGATTGCCCGTGTGCTTGAAGCCGCCGGCATGCGTGTCGCTGTTGTACCACAGCCCAACTGGCGTGATGATCTCCGGGATTTCAGCAAGATGGGGGAGCCGGCATATTTCTTTGCAGTCACCGCGGGAAATATGGACTCGATGGTGAATCACTACACGGCAACACGCAGGCTGAGATCTGATGATGCGTATACCCCGGGAGGGGCAGCAGGCTTCAGGCCTGACTATGCCACAGAGGTGTATACAAAGGCACTTAAGAAATTATTTCCTGAGATACCGGTGGTAATAGGAGGTATAGAGGCATCCATGCGCAGGCTGATGCACTATGATTACTGGAAAGACAGCCTTGAACCCTCTCTGCTGGTATCAAGCGGGGCTGACATGCTCATCTACGGAATGGCAGAAAAAAGTGTCTCACAGCTTGCCGGAAGATTGATAAGCGGCGAAAGACTCCGGGATATAACAGATCTGCCACAGTCAGCTTTTTTGAAGCCTGCAGGAGAGGCCCTTGCGCCGTTACCGGGAGTGAAGGACAAGATTCTCCATTCCTGCCGGGAGGCTGTTGCATCACGGAAGGCATATGCCGGGAATTTCGTTCTATTTGAGAAGACCAGCAACAGTATGAAGCCTGTGAGGCTCATAGAGCCCTGCGGAGAGAAAATGGTTATTGTCAACCCTCCCTCTGCTCCCGCGACTGAGGCAGAGGCAGATGCAGTTTATGATCTTCCGTTCAATTACGCTCCTCATCCCCGTTATGCCGGGAAAGGTCCTATACCAGCCTGGGAGATGATCAAGTTCTCCGTGAATATCCACAGGGGCTGTTTCGGAGGGTGCAGCTTCTGCGCCATAGCAGCACACCAGGGTAAATTTGTTGTGAGCCGGTCGGTGGCTTCGGTGATGAAGGAGGTCGAAAGAGTCAGCAGGATAGAGGGATTCAAAGGATATCTCACAGATCTTGGCGGCCCATCAGCCAATATGTACAGGATGGCCGGGAGAGATAGTGAGAGGTGCAGGAGATGCGGACGGCCTTCCTGTATCTGGCCTGCTGTATGTGATAACCTGGATACCTCGCATCATGAACTGACTGAACTATACAGGAAGGTAAATGCATTGCCTTATATAAAAAAGGCCTTTGTGGGCAGCGGAGTCAGGTATGACCTGCTGATGAAAGGCTATAACGGATCTGCCGGAAGAGGGGAGGAGCAATACCTGAAAGAGCTCATCCTGAACCACACCAGCGGCAGGCTCAAGGTAGCCCCGGAGCATACCGACGATGAGGTGCTCTATCTTATGAGAAAAAGCTCATTCAGGCACTTCAGGAAGCTGAAGGAAAAATTTATGTCGGTCATCCGTTCCGGCGGTCTGAAATACGAACTGATTCCATATTTCATCTCAGCCCATCCCGGATCAACGGAACCGAAGATGGGCGAGCTGGCTCGTGAGCTTGCAGACCTGGGCATGCATCCGGAACAGGTGCAGGATTTTACCCCCACACCCATGACACTGGCTACTGCCATGTTTTACCTCGGGTTTGATCCCTACACCGGCAAAAAGGTTTATGTTGCGCGCGACATAAACGAGAAGAGGAGGCAGAAGGAATACTTTTTCAGGACAAAGACCCCGGAGCCGGGGTCGGCGGGCAGGAGAAACAGGAAGATGACGCGAAACGTAAAGACAACAAGGAAAAAATAGCTGAACAGCACTGTTTCTATTGTAAAGCCGGCCGGAGTAATATATATCCCCGGCGGGCACGTCATTATGCATTAAAAAAAAGACCCTCGCTGCCGGGGGTCTCATTTTCTGTTATTCATATTCCTTCAGGATTGCCTGAACATCGTCAGGCGCAACCCTGCCGTAGGTCTTCTCTCCGACGAGAACGACGGGGGCAAGTCCGCAGGCGCCTACACAACGCAGGCTTGAAAGTGAGAATTTGCCATCGGGTGTGGTCTGCCCAACCTGTATGGAGAGCTCTTTCTTAAATTCATCAAGCACCTTCTCGGCTCCTCTTACATAACAGGCCGTACCCATACAAATGCTTATAGGATGCTTGCCCTTTGGCGTCATGGTGAAGAATGAGTAGAAGGTCACAACTCCGTAAACCCTGGCCGTCGATATATTCAGTCTGGAGGCAATGGCTTCCTGGACTTCCGCCGGCAGATATCCAAAATGTTCCTGTGTCTTGTGAAGGATGTTTATCAGTTCCAGAGGTTCATTATTGAAAGAATCGCAGATCTCATTGATCTTATCAACATCCTCTTTTCTCAGTTCTATCTTTATACTTGACATCTTGTTGATTTTTAATGTTAATTATCCTGATCTCACTGTTTGATGATGATCTTCGATTTTTTGTCAAAATAGTGTGTGTGTAGCAGGTGATGAGCCTTCTCACTGTTGGGTTCTCCAAGGAACTCTTTATATAACTGGATAATATACTGGTTTTCATGAGACACTCTGACAGGTTTATTCTTGTCTTCCTCATAGATAGCCATTGCTCTTGCCTTCAGTATTGATGAGTCGCCATGGTGCAGGGGCTGACCTCCTCCGCCGATGCATCCTCCCGGGCAGGCCATTATCTCTATAGCATGGAATTTTGAGCGTCCGGCCCTCACATCGTCCAGCAGTTTACGGGCGTTTCCGAGTCCGTGGGCGATGCCTATGTTAAGCGGGAACCCATCAAAATCTATTGTTGCCTGCCTTACACCTTCCATCCCTCTTAGTTCATCAAAATCGAGCCGGCTCAGCTTTTTCCCGGTATAAAGTTCGTAAGCTGTACGCACAGCTGCCTCTATGACACCTCCGGTGTTGCCGAAGATGACAGCTGCACCTGTGGATTCTCCCAGTGGCCTGTCGAAGTCCATCTCAGGCAGGTTGTTGAAGTCGATGTTAGCCTGTCTTATGAAGTGAGCCAGTTCACGGGTCGAAATTGAGAAGTCGACGTCCGGATTGCCGTCAACGGAGAACTCCGGTCGCTGACTCTCGTATTTCTTGGCCAGGCAGGGCATGATTGAAACGACCACCATATCCTGGCGCCTGACATTGATTTTTTCTGCGAAGTATGACTTGGCTATCGCACCGAACATCTGTTGCGGTGATTTGGCAGTCGAGGGCACATCCTTCAGGTCCGGGTAGTTATGTTCGAAGAAGTTTACCCATCCCGGGCAGCATGATGTAAGGATAGGAATATTTGCATCCTTATCGCCCTTCAGGTATTTACCCAGCCTGCCGAGGAGTTCCGTTCCCTCTTCCATGATGGTCAGGTCGGCTGCAAAGTCGGTATCAAAGACATAGTCAAACCCCAGTTCCTTGAGTGCAGCAACAAGTTTTCCCGTCACCAGTGTCCCCGGCTTCATGCCGAACTCTTCACCCAGGGCGGCGCGTACTGCAGGAGCAGTCTGCACGACCACCGTTTTGGACGGGTCAACAATGGCTCTCAGCACATCGCGTGTGTGGTCAACTTCCGTAAGCGCTCCTGTTGGGCAAACGGCCACGCACTGACCGCAATAGGTACAGGGAGAATACTCGAGGTTCTGTTCAAAAGCCGGAGCCACGACAGCCATGAAGCCCCTGTTCACTCCTGACAGAGCGCCAACGGTCTGTACTTCATTACACATCATCTCACACCTGCGGCACATGATGCACTTATCAAGGTCCCGTATGATTGAGGGCGAGGTGTCTTTCCTGTAGGTCGACATCTCGGCGATATCCTGGCCCGGAATCTCTCTGATACCTAGCCTGTTGGCCATATCCTGCAGGTCGCAGTGACCGGATTTTGGACATATGAGGCAGTCTTTCGGGTGGTCAGAGAGGATGAACTCCATAACCGTCCTGCGGGCGTTCATGACCCTCGGGCTGTGGGTGCGTATGACCGCTCCTTCATCACATTTGGTGATACAGGCAGGTGACAGGTTCTTGCGTCCCTGAACCTCGACGACGCATATCCTGCATCCTCCCGGTTTATTTTCGATATTCAGGTCATGAAGATGCATGTGGCACAGGGTTGGTATGTCTATGCCCAGTCCCCTTGCTGCATCAAGAATGGTAGTACCTTTCTCAACTTCAACCTGTTTGTTGTCTATTGTAAGTTTTAATGTTTCCATTGTCATTCTTCCTCTCATTAGTTGATTAGTACAGCCCCAAATTTGCATTTCTCGAAACAGGCACCGCAATTGATGCATTTATCCTGGTCGATGAAGTGAGGACCCTTGCGTTCGCCGCTGATGGCATTGACCGGGCAGCCTCTTGCGCAGGCAGTACAGCCCACACACTTATCAACATCTATTGAATACTTCATCAGGTCACGGCAGGATCCAGCTGGGCATCTCTTCTCCGTTACATGCGCAATGTATTCATCCCAGAAGTTGGTCATGGTAGAGAGCACCGGGTTAGGAGAGGTCTGTCCCAAACCGCACAGTGCTGTGTCTTTAATAACATAACTCATATTCTTCAGACGGTCCAGGTCGGCCATGGTTCCGTTACCCTTGGTGATATGTTCAAGGAGCTCGTGAATCCGTTTGTTGCCAATACGGCACGGGGCGCATTTGCCACATGATTCTTCAACAGTAAACTCAAGGAAGTATTTTGCTATTGAGACCATACAATCATCTTCGTCCATCACTATCATACCTCCCGATCCCATCATTGAGCCGGCAGCCACAAGGTTGTCAAAGTCGATCGGGATGTCAAGGTGTTTTTCGGTAAGACAGCCGCCTGAAGGGCCACCGGTCTGTACTGCCTTGAATTTTTTGCCGTTCTTGATGCCGCCTCCGATCTCGAAGATAATCTCACGGAGGGTGGTGCCCATGGGAACCTCGATAAGGCCCACGTTATTTATTTTACCTGCCAGGGCAAAAACCTTTGTGCCTTTTGATTTCTCTGTACCGATAGAGGAGAACCATTCCCATCCCTTGTTTATTATTACCGGGATGCTGGCATATGTCTCAACGTTATTTACGTTCGTGGGTTTGCCCATAAATCCGCTTTCGGCCGGGAAAGGTGGTTTGTTGGTCGGTTCGCCGCGCATACCCTCCATGGAGTGTATCAGGGCTGTTTCCTCTCCGCAGACAAAAGCTCCGGCACCGTAACGCAGGTCTATGTCAAAGCTGAAGCCTGTTCCGAAGATACTGTTACCGAGGAGTCCGTATTCACGTGCCTGGGCTATTGCAACTTTCAGGCGTTGAATAGCCAGCGGGTATTCGGCCCTGATGTAAATAAGCCCTTTGGTGGCGCCGATAGAGTATCCGCAGATGGCCATGGCCTCGAGAACAGAGTGAGGGTCACCTTCCAGCACGGAACGGTCCATGAATGCGCCCGGGTCACCCTCATCAGCATTGCAGACAACATATTTCTGTCCGGCCTGGTTTTTAGAGGCTATATCCCATTTCAGTCCCGTGGGAAAACCTGCACCACCACGGCCGCGAAGCCCGGATTTCTTTATTGTATCTATCACCTCGGAGGGAGAGAGTTCGGAAAGGCACTTACCGAGTGCGGCATAACCATCACGGGCAATATACTCATCAATGTTCTCAGGGTTGATAAAACCGCAGTTCCGCAGAGCGATTCTCAGCTGTTTCCTGTAGAACCCCATATGCTTTGAATCACTGATGTGCTCCTTACTCCTGGGATCAACATAGAGCAGCCTCTGCACCGGCCTGCCTTTTATTACATGTTCTGCCACAATGAGTGCGGCATCTTCCGGTTTTACCTGTACGTAAAACGTATTGTCCGGCATGACCTTGACTACAGGACCCTTCTCGCAGAAGCCGAAGCAGCCTGTCATTATCACCTGTACCTCGTTGCCGAGACCTTTTTCTTCCAGTTCCCTTCTGAGGCTCTCAACGATGAGATTGCTTTCTGAGGCACGACAACCTGTGCCGCCACAGACAAGAAGGTGCATTCTGAATTTTGACATTATCCTTTTCCTCCCAGTAATTAATCAATTTTTTCATAGTTCACCGGTATTATACCTTCTACCAGCTCCCCATTCTTTATATATTTTTCTATGATCTCATCGGCACGCTTGCGATCGACAAAACCGTACACAACAGGTTCCTGCCCCGGCAACTGCACCTCCACGGTAGGCTCTGCATAACAGTATCCCATACATCCGGTCTGGGTTACGACAGCGCCAATACCTCTCTTATCAAGCTCATCGACAAAGAAATCCATGATTGGTTTCGCCCCTGAAGCTATGCCGCATGTTGCCATGGCAACCTTGACCTGGACAAGCCCTTCCGGGTTGTCTCCCTTGACTCTCAGATCAAGTTTTACCCGTGCATCTTCACGGATCTTTTTTAAATCTGCAAGTGATTTGAGTTTTTCCATTTCCAGCAATGTTTATCTTTAGTATCTGTCACTTATTAATTTAATCTCGCAATATTATCCTGAATAAGTTATTAAATTCCTAATATTTGTCATATCAGGTTTCATGAATTTTTGACTCTGATATGTTTTCGCTGATAATCTCCCTGAGTCCCCTGACGATTGCCAGGTCCGAGACTGCCTCCCTGCCGAGTTCGTCGATGATCTCACGCGTTGAGATACACCATGTTCTTTCATCAAGAATGTGTGTAAAAACAATGTTGATCGATGGATTTGACAATATAAGCAGGGCTATTGTGCCGCTTATATCTCCGAGAGGAGGTCTGTCTATATGGCTGTAGCCGAAGGTAGCCGTAACAACAGTCCCTTTTCCGGGAGCCGATGTTACTTTGAAGGTACCGCCGGACAGGGTGGCATTCATCTGTAGCAGCGGCAGTCCCAAACCCACCCTGCGGGTTGTACGTGAAGTGTACCACGGGTCGGAAGCTCTTTTACATGTCTCCTCGTCCATGCCGGAACCGTTATCTTTTACCTCCAGCGTCAGGGTGTCTGTTGCCGGAGAGACAGCAAGGGTTATCCGTATCTCTGTTGCACATGCTCTGACGGAGTTCTGTGCTATGTCAAGCAGATGCAGGGCTATCTCCTTCATGGCAGATCATTTATTATATATCTTCCGGCTTCGCCCCTGAGTGCCATAACCAGTTCATTGAAAGATGGATGGTCAAGCATGTAGGTTGTAAACCGGCGGCCTATCTGTTCAGGTGTATGAGCATCAGAATTGCGGATAACAGGATAGAGCAGGTCGGCGTTATTCCCTGTTACCTCGACGGCATCGATGTAGAGATCCTCGGGAATAAATCCCAGCTGACTGGTGATACTGAACGAGGGTCTGTCAATATGGGCCGGTATAAACAGGGCTCCACGATCGTGCGCAGCAGATTGAACCTCATCAAGAGATGCATTCAGGGCGGCAGGCAGAAAATGATCAAGCTCCAGGACTATGTTTTCATCCCGGTCGACTACGATCTGGTCTCCGAAAATATCAGGGTCATGAGGCGCAAAGGCACAGTGTTCCTCGAGCCAGCACTGAAATGAGACCGTAGCCGATTCATCCGGCAGGATGACAAGCGAATGAACCTCCTCTGCGCTGGTCACCTCAACCGCTCTCAGGACAGTCAGCCCGGCTTCGCGACCCAGCTCTGCCACCAGCGAACAGTGAAGAGTGGTATTGTGATCAGAGACTGCTATCATATCAAGACCTTTGTCCACGGCTGATGACACTATGGCACGCGGACTCATGTCAAGCGCACCGCATGGCGAAAGGAGTGTGTGAATATGCAGGTCAGCCCTGAACGGTCTCATGGTCACGAGATAAGTGAGTATAATCTTCCTGTCAGTTCATAGGTTGACAGCGTTGTTCCCAGGAAGGGGACACCCTCTTCATTGCTCTGGGCCATTGTGTCTTCTCCCGGCTGCTCTCCACAGGTAATTATTACAGCTGAAATATCCTTTAGTGAGGCTATGGCAGTCACATTTCTGTGTGTCTGTATGGTCACCCAGACACTTCCGGCAGCAGCATGACCCATAACATCGCTAAGAAGGTCAGATGTATAACCTCCGGTCACCTCACGGCCCAGGCCTTCATGGCCTGAAAAGACCGTCAGCCCAAGCTTGTCAACGATATCAGTTACTTTCATTTTCAGCTCCTTTCTTATTACAGTTTTTTGTAAAGTTGTTGTCGCCCCAGATACGTTTCATTATACCGGCGGATCTGTCTCTGTCCATCAACTCTTTTTCCATATTGGTTTCACGTATGAAAACGCAGCTGGAGATATCTCCCCTGTGACGGACGATATCTTCTGCGAGGCTCTGGCATGAAGGAGCTCCACAAAGGCCGCAATCAATTCCGGGCAACCAGCACATCAGTCTCCGTGAACGTTTCATCATCCTCATCGCTTCATCGCGGTCACCTGACAACCGGTACATCGATCTTGTCTTGATCTCGTCGGTGATCCTGACCTTATTCAAAAGATACCCGTGGTAAGCCGATATGTCAGGGATATCCTTCGTGGCTGAGGTATTATCTTGTGGCTGGAGGTTACGTGCCTTATTACGCAGCCTTTCAGCCACAAGGAACCTGTTAGATGACAGCAGCACCCCGCCGGCACATCCTTCATCACACGCCCTGAGCTCAAGGTAGTCAACGCCTGTTATTTCCTCGTTTTCAAGCTGTTCAAGAAACTCTGTGACATTATTGATGCCGTCTATGGCAAGTGTACGGCCGTCGACACAGGAAGCTTCACCATTGGTGAGGCTCCATATCAGGGTGTCAGGATCGACAGTATATTCATGATCTTCGCTTCGCGGCAGTTCTCCCTTGTTCCTGAGAGTCCTGTTTATCCTGTTATATATGAAGTCCATGTTTATAACCCCGGTTATAGGAGTCGATTCTTCACCTACCGGTGATTTCACCGCGGCTATCTTGGAAGCGCATGGTGTTACATAGAATACTCCTATCTCTGCATTATGAGCTCCTCTGTCGCGTAAAACCCTCCGGCAATAGAAGGCAGCCATCTCGAGGGGGGCCTTCAGGGTGGCAAGGTTCTTTATAAGGGCCGGAAACTTCACCTGTATCAGACGTACCACCGCGGGGCAATAGGTGGAGATGAGAGGGCGGGGGAGGGTCCTGACATTCATGATATCCTCTATTGCCGGTTTAAGTATCTCCGCCCCGTGCTCAACCTCATAAACCCATGTAAAACCCATACTTTTAAGTACGGTGCTAATCTCTGCCATGGAGACTTCATGCCTGAACTGCCCGTGAAGCACAGCCGGCACAAGGGCTACCCGGTGCTTATAATCGAATATACGGCTGAAGTCATCCTGTTCGATGATTATTGCATTTACCGGACACCTTCTGAAGCACTCTCCGCAGTCAACACAACGGTCTTCAATGAGGCGGGCCTTACCGTCGCTTATCCTGAGAGCCTCGGTAGGGCAGGCCCTCATGCAAAGAGAGCATCCTGTACATATGTCCTCTCTGATGGTCAGTGCGTGATGAAAGAATCCGTTTTCCATGATCTCAGGCAGCCGGGCTGTTCAGGTTTATAGTTATCTCAAGGGTAGTGCCTGTACCTGGTTCACTGGTGATTGCCAGGGTGTCGGCATTGGCATTTATATTTGGCAGACCCATGCCTGCACCGAATCCCATCTCCCTCACCTCAGGTGAGGCAGTGGAATAACCTTTCTGCATGGCAAGGTCAATATCCGTAATCCCCGGTCCGCTGTCCGCCAGTGTCATGGCGATAATTTCAGAATCAAGAGTGATGTTGATGGTTCCTGAATAGGCGTGGGCTACAATATTTACTTCAGCTTCGTACAGGCAGACCACTACCCTTTTAATGATGGTACTGTCAACGCCAAGTTGCTTCAGCATCTTTTTAACCTGGCTTGAGGCGTAGCCTGCATGGGTAAAATCGCCTCCTGTTACTTTATATTCGAAGCTCATTGCCACTTCTGGTCAGAAAAGAGGTTTTATTCCGGCCCTGAACAGTTCCCCGGAGGCTCTGAACATTGTTGAGGGACAGGTTATCAGCGTCATACCCAGCTCCTCGGCCAGGTCTTTCATCTCAGGTGTTACAGTTTTGTTACGCACGAACAGAATGCAGTCAATATCTGACATCTCAGCCGTTCTTATGGTTTGCACATTGGCAAGGCCGGTTATCAACAGAAGGTTGCTGCAGTTGATTGTCAGGACATCGCTCATCAGATCAGAGGCGAATGCATATGTCACCTCACGGTTGGTTTTGTCACTGCCGCAGATGAGCTGACCATTCAATACCGAACAAATATCTTCCAGTTTCATTTTGCCGACCTTTCAGGAATCCTTATTATTTTCCCATTGCAAAGATAATAAATAATGTTAAATAATTCACAGTGTTAGTAAAATAACAGAAAAATACATAAATATTTTACATGAAAAATAATAGTATTGCTATTGTTTTGGAGATCTGATATTTGCAAACTCAGAGCCTGGTTTCCATGCAGGCCTCAGATCTGAGGTTACTATCTTCCATGCCACCTCAAATACAGCCCTCGCATCTTCAGTGATACCGTCAAAGTCCATCTCAGGATAGTAATTATCAGCAGGTTTATGATACCGTTCAGTAAGAAAAAGCTGCTCCTGCTCAGCAGCCCAGGTTTTGCCATATTCCCTGCTGTCACAGTTACCCCTGGCAAAGAGTGAGGGCACACCGATGCGCGCAAAGGGAAAGTGGTCCGAGCGAAAGTACATTCCAGTTTCAGGGTGGGGGTCAGGCATAATGTACCTGTCCTGTTTTACCGCGGCTTCGGCAAGCATATCTTCCAGTTCTGATTGTCCGTATCCGGTGACCATGATATCTCTCATCCTCCCTATCGGAAGAAGCATATCGTTATTAAAACATGCTATCAGATCTTCATGTCGGTCCGGCAGGTTTGCTGCAAACCATGACGATCCCAGCAACCCCTGTTCCTCGGCAGTGGGAAAGAACAGTATGACTGACCGTTCAGGTCTTTTCTTCATGGATGAAAAGGCTTCACCGATCTCCAGAGCCCATGCCATTGAGGTCCCGTTATCAACGGCACCGTTATATATTGAATCTCCTTTCTCCGTCTCACCAATCCCAAAGTGATCCCAGTGTGCCGATATTACAATGCATTCTTCCGGTCTTACGCTACCGGGCAGAATACCCGCTACATTGAGAGAGCTGTTCCTCTGAAAACTGTTTGTCATCATCATGGAGATAGAGGCGCCAGGCTCGAAACCCCTGTACTCTTTGTGACAGGCTTCCGTGCGTAGTTTTTCAATGTCATAGCCCGCGGCATTGAATATTGTTGCGGCAGCGCCGGCACTAAGCCATCCTGTTACCTGACAGGGTAATGCTCCACCCTCAGGTTGCTCCATAAACAGCCCTGGTGATAAAGAGCTCTTGCGGGGAATAGAGTAGTCGTATCCCGCTCCCCTCGTTTCGTGTATTATGAGAATTGCAGCAGCACCCTGTCTGGCTGCCTCTTCATATTTATATGTCCACCGGCCGTAATACGTCATCCGGCGTCCCTTGAACAGGGTGCTGTCACCGGTATATAGCCCGGGGTCATTTATAAGTACCACGGCACATTTCCCCTTAACGTCCACCCCTTCATAGTCGTTCCACCCATATTCAGGGGCTATAATGCCGAAACCGCAGAAGACCAGTGGCACTTCATCAAGCTTCACAGACTCCATCATCGAAGGCGACTCAATCGCAATATCGTCGGGGGCATTGAGTTCCAGCGTCCTGTTTCCTGAGTTTATTACGACCTTGCCATTGACCTTTGTCGTGATCTCAACCATAGGTACTTCCTGAAACCAGCTGTCGCCGAAGAGGGGACTGAACCCGATGTTGGCAAGTTCTTTTGCCAGATAGTTGACGCTCACCTCTTCACCCCGTGTAAAAGGTTTTCTTCCCATGAAACTGTCATCTCCGAGTAAACGCGTATACTCACGCAACTCGTCAGCTGTAATGGTTTTAGCGGCTCTCTTGTATGAGTAATCTCCTGTACAGGAGGTAACAATGGCTAACGCTGCAGCCAGAGACAGGAGGGTATTTTTCATTCCGGGTATTTTTTTTCTGAAAGACACAGGTTAATAATGACCTCAACGGCCTTCTCCATCGATTGAAGCGGAATATATTCAAAACGACCATGGTAATTATGGCCTCCGGTGAACAGGTTGGGGCATGGAAGACCCATGAACGAGAGCCTGGCACCATCAGTGCCACCCCTGACAGGTTTTATCACCGGTTCTACTCCGGCTTTACGGTATGCTTCGACAGCTTTTTCAATCACATGATAGTTAGCTTCGATAATCTCCTTCATATTATAGTATTGATCAGCCAGGCTGACCGTTACTGTTGCTCCCCTGTATTTTGAACGAATGCTGGCAGCTGCATCGTTGAATAACCGTTTCCGATCACTGAATTTAACAGGGTCATGATCCCTGATGATATACTTCATTACGGTCTCCTCTACTGATCCTTTTGTGTCATAGAGGTGAAAGAAACCTTCGTAGCCTGACGTATATTCCGGTCGCTCCTGCTGAGGCAGGAGAGAGTCAAAGTCCTGCGCAACCATAATTGAATTTATCATTGTCTCTTTTGCAGTGCCGGGATGTACGCTCCGACCTTTTATTATTACTGTTGCAGCAGCGGCATTAAAGTTTTCGTATTCCAGCTCGCCCACTCCTCCGCCATCGAGTGTGTAGGCATAATCCGCCCCGA
Source organism: Bacteroidota bacterium (assembly GCA_003250475.1). Classification (GTDB taxonomy): domain Bacteria; phylum Bacteroidota; class Bacteroidia; order Bacteroidales; family VadinHA17; genus SR-FBR-E99. Next base: position 39,903 of record QKGI01000060.1, read on the forward strand.
ACATCTTAACGTCAAAATTATCTGCTCCCCTGCCTATCTCTTCATCAGGGGTAAAGGCTATTCTAATCCTGCCATGTTTTAGGTGAGGATTGGCAAGGAGGTATTCACATGCGGTAACGATCTCTGCTATCCCTGCCTTATCGTCCGCACCAAGGAGGGTAGTCCCGTCGGTGGTGATGATTGTCTGCCCTTTGTATTTTGCCAGGTCGGGAAAATCATCCGGTGACAGCACAATGTCCTGTTTTGCATCCAGGAGAATCGTTCCACCGTCATAGTCTTTCAGTACGCGGGGATTAACATTGTCCGAGGGTGCCTCAGGGCTGGTGTCAATATGGGCTATGAAACCGACTACCGGCCCTTCTGCATCAGTTGTAGCCGGAAGGGTCGCCATGACATATCCGTTGCCGTCAAGGGTCACCTCTGTCAGTCCTGTCTTTTCCAGCTCATCAGCCAGCCTTTCTGCAAAAAGCATCTGGTTGATGGAGGATGGAGAGTCATGGTTGGATTCGTCAGGTTTTGTGTCAAAGCGGGCATAACCCAAAAACCTGTTCAACAGATTTTGCATCAGGAATGTTTTGGTTTACGACTCAAAAGTAATTCATTTGAAGGAGACTTTCAGTGTGGTCTTCCTTAAGCCAGTGCATGCCGGCTCATCGGAGTATGATATTCCCCAGCAGGACTCTTCCGCTTTTCCAGTAGGCCCTGAAATACGGATCATCAGAGATATAAACCACAGTCCCCTTCCCGATAGTCTCAGAAGCAATAACGTTTGTATTCTTCACTTTCCTCCTGAACTTGTATCCTGCAAATCCTGCGACAGGTGTATTGTCTGTTATGTATCCGATGTTACTTCCTTTCTCAAGGAACGGCAGTCCTTCGGATTTTTTCATTATGAACCACTCTTTTCCCATCCCGAAAGCATAGGGGTGGGTATCATCAAGCTTCACCCTGAAGATTGCCCCTGCTGATCTCTCTGTGGCCATGATACGTCGCTGGTCTTCGAACCGTTTAAGGAGACTGGTGTCACCTGCTGCAGTCACGGTGCTCTTTTTTTCTTCAGCCTCCCTGGCTTCGTATCCTTTAAAGAGGGCTGTTGTCTTTTCAGCTTTGAAAAGTGCCAGGGCGCTGTCCATTGCGACCACTTTACCTCCACCGGAGATATAAGCCATGATCTTGTCTTTCGCATCAGTCAGTTTACCACCGGGCAATATGACCACATCATAGTCTGAGAGGTCTGCCTCTTTTAGTCCTGAACACTCTATCACCGTTACCGGGTATTCAAGCTCTCTCTCCAGGAAAAACCACAATTCACCGAATACCTGCGATGTTCCTTCTCCTCCGGCAAGAGCAATGACCGGTCTTTTGTTTAACGGTGTGTATTGTGAACCGAGGTCCTTGCCTGTTGTAACCATGCCTCCCGATAGCAGGACCGGCCTGACGTTACTTGCACGTGCTGCTTCGATGACCTTTTCATCAAAGAGCGGGATGTTGCCGTTATCGCCCCGTGCCACTATCACGGAGCCACGGCTGAATGATGAGCCGCCTGCAGTAAAAGGTTTGAGAGAGTACCGGACATTCAATCCTGCTTTGTAGAGCTGGGCCAGGAATTTTATCTCATTGAAGCCCGACATTGAGGCAGCGTATGCATATGGTCTGACGGTATCGGAAAGCATTAGCCTGACTGTATCAGGAACCACAGGAGCATCTGCAAGAGGTATCCTCTCTTCAGAGGCATATGCTTCCAGGTTATACACATAAGGCAGCGCCCAGGCAGTCAGGTCATAGCTTATTGAGTCGGATGAGAAAGAGTCGGGCTCGAACAGCACCTGCATCAGCCTGCTCTGTGGCTGGAAAGCACTTATCAGGATATCGTTTTTCTCAATGGTAACACTGCCCTGCGTGTCGGTCCTGTAGTCGTAGGCACTTACTTTTTTTCCTGTGACCCTGGGATAGGCATACCGTATCTGGTTGCTCTCAAGAAGCTGCCTGAATGAGGTTAATGAGGCACCGTCAGCATTACCCTTGATAATGATGGTTTTATATTTAAATGCAGGTTTTGAGGTCCCGCTGCTGAAGAAATCGTAAAATTCTTTCAGTAGTCTCTCGCGGTTATCAGCAGCAGCGGATAAAACTGCCCTGGAAGCCATATAGTGACCCTCAATCCTATGAGAGAGAGTAAGGGTGTCGGAATTATCACGACTAAGCGAGAGCCCGGCCTGGGCACCGCCCCCCTGTTCAAAAGTAAATCCCATGGCACCGTTGAACAACGGCCATGTGTCACCGAAGCTCGGACAGAAAAGGTCAAAATTATCCTTGGTGAAATATAGCCTGCCGGTAGCGTCGAACAGCCCGGCGGTTTTAGCTCCGGTGATGGCATGAAATTCCTTCTGCCACGGGCTGATTACTTCGTGCCAGGGCTCTGCACCGGGAGGGAAGAAGTAAGTGCTTTGTGAACCCATTTCATGAAAATCGGCATAAACATGCGGCATAAAACTGTTATATAGTTTCATCCGCTCCCGTGTCTCCTTCTGCACATGCCAGCTCCAGTCACGGTTGAGATCAAAAAGATAATGGTTAAGTCTGGCTGACGGCCATCCCTGGTTATGTTCCCATGCGTCGGGATCGCTGTTTGGTGGCCAACCCTGGGCCCTCAGGTACCTGGTGGTAAAGAGGTCGCGCCCATCCGGGTTCTGGCAGGGATCTATTATTATTATCATCCTACGGAGCCATTCAGCTGATTCTTCCCAACCACCGGCAACCAGAGAGTAAAGCACCTTCATCGAGGCCTCAGATCCGGCAGGTTCAGACCCGTGAACACTGTATGCCAGCCAGATAATTGGCACAGGATCGGCATCAGGAGTCCCTTCAGCCAGGCCTGTACGTTGCAGGTTTGATATCCGTAACTTTTCAAGATTTACCAGGTTCTCCGGGGCGGAGACGATGCAGACACATAAAGGCCTTCCTTCCCATGTCTCTCCATACTCAAGGTATTCAGCATATGGACTTGTCTCTGCTACATGCCTGAAATAATCGTTCACCCTGTTCTGGAGAGTAAAACGCTGGCCCGAGGCATATCCGAGGAACTGTTCT
>QKGI01000062.1 GCA_003250475.1 Bacteroidota bacterium
CAGACAGATATACCTGACGGTGATCCGCATATGCTGGCCCGCACACTGTTTTGCGTCGAGAATCCTCCCGGCACCAGCTATGTCAGCGGGTCACAGGATGCAATAGGTATTGTCTTTCCCGGCCTCAACAGGCTTGACTATGCCAGGGGTGAGTACTGGCCGGAGACGATAACGCCGGTAAATGACCCCGCCATACTTGACTGGATCGAGGACCACCTGTGGTTCATCACCCTCCCGCCAAGGGAAGGCAGCTTCAACGTGTTGGATCAGACAGCGATAACAGCAGCGGGGGCACAGGCGCTGGCGGAGGCGGCCGACAGGGCGTGGGAGGCCCTGCTGAGAATGGATGCCCTGCAGTTCGGCAACGCCTTCAGGGAGTCGTTCGAGGCGCAGGTGAGTATGTTCCCGCTGATGAAGAGCGAAACAGTGCGCAGCACCATCAGGCTGTACGAAGACAAGGCTCTCGGATGGAAGCTGGCAGGCGCAGGCGGCGGGGGTTACCTGGTGCTGTTCTCGGAGAAGCCGGTGAAGAACGCGGTAAGGATACGGATAAGGAGGAGGAAGATCGGTTAAAACAGGGGAGCAGTCTCCCGGAGGCATGCAGTAACGGCACTAAATATCAATGACCTGTCGCTGCCGTATCGCTATCCGCATCCTCAAAGGCTGCATATGTACAGTATTTTTAATAATTTTACCTGAAATAAGGATATGTCAAAAATTGCATTAATAACCGGGGTTACCGGCCAGGATGGAGCCTATCTGAGCGAGTACCTTCTTAAAAAGGGGTATATAGTTCATGGCATCAAGCGCCGTGCGTCCATGTTCAACACGGAAAGGATAGATCATATCTACCAGGATCCTCACCTGGAGCACCGTAATTTTATTCTTCATTACGGTGACATGACCGACTCGATGAATATCACGCGCATCGTGCAGGAGGTGCAGCCGGATGAGATTTACAACCTGGCAGCGATGAGCCATGTGAAGGTGAGCTTTGACACACCGGAATATACGGCCAATGCTGACGGCATAGGTACGCTGAGGCTCCTTGAGGCGGTGCGCCTGCTGGGGCTCGCCGGCAGGTCGAGGATATACCAGGCCTCCACCTCGGAGCTCTACGGGCTGGTGCAGGAGGTGCCGCAGAGGGAGACCACACCCTTCTATCCCCGCTCACCTTATGGCGTGGCAAAGCTCTATGCCTACTGGATCACCGTCAACTACAGGGAGGCATACAGGATGCACGCCAGCAACGGCATACTGTTCAACCATGAGTCGCCGATCAGGGGCGAGACCTTCGTGACCAGGAAGGTGACACGCGCCCTGAGCCGCATAGCCATGGGGGTGCAGGAGAAGATGTACATGGGTAACCTGTCGGGCAAGCGCGACTGGGGCCATGCCAAGGATTATGTGAGGGCGATGTTCCTCATACTGCAACAGGAGGAGCCGACAGATTATGTCATCGCCACGGGTGTTACCACGACGATACGTGACTTTATAAGGAAAGCAGCTGCCGAGATAGGACTTGAGATCGATTTCAGGGGAGAGGGAGTAATGGAAAAGGGCGTTATTGTCACCGTCGATGAAAAGAGGTTCGGAGAGATGGTGGGAAGCGGGTTCCTTGAAGGCATAAGAGAGAAGATCACTAAAGAGACGGAAATAGTAGGTGTGGATGCTGCCTATTTCCGTCCTACAGAGGTTGACCTCCTGATAGGCGATGCCACGAAGGCACGGACGAGACTGGGATGGGAGCCGAGGTATGACCTTGCCTCCCTGATAACCGATATGATGGAAGGAGATGTGAAACTGGTCAAGAAGGAGGTGTACCTGAAGAAAGGCGGGTTTTATACACCGAACTATTTTGAATAACAGAAAAAAGGTCGGAAGGTCTCACGTCTAAAGGTCCGAAGGTCAGACCCTGAAACACCAGACCTTCATCCGCCAGCTGGCGGACCAGACCTTCAGACCCCTGACCTTCAGACTTCAGACCTTCAGACTTTAGACAATATATATGGACAAGAATTCAAAAATATACGTGGCGGGGCACCTGGGCCTTGTGGGCTCGGCGATAACGGCCGCCCTGAAGCGGAGAGGTTATAACAACATCATCGGGCGGTCATTTGAGGAGCTCGACCTGCGGAGGCAGGAAGAGACAGAGGCATTTTTTGCCGCTGAAAAACCCGAGGCAGTTATACTATGCGCTGCCAGGGTGGGAGGCATAATGGCCAACAACACCCTCAGGGCGGAGTTCATATACGAGAACCTGATGATCGAGGCCAACGTGATACACGCCGCATGGCTCAACGGGGTAAAAAAGCTGGTCTTTCTCGGCAGCAGCTGTATCTATCCGCGCGACTGTCCCCAGCCTATGCGTGAAGATCATCTGCTCACCTCACCGCTTGAGTATACCAACGAGCCCTATGCCATCGCCAAGATAGCCGGACTGAAGATGTGCGAGGCCTACAACATGCGCTACGGCACCGACTTTATTGCCGTCATGCCCACCAACCTGTACGGCCCCAACGATAACTTCAACCTTACGGGCGGACATGTGATGCCGTCGCTGATGCGGCGGATACACCTGGGCAGGCTCTTTGAAGACGGTGACATAGCAGGGATAAGGGAGGATCTGAAGAGGAGGCCGGTCGACTCTTTTGACGGTGATGAGCCGGAAGAGGAGATCATCAGCCTGCTGGAGAGGCAGGGGATCAGGGGTCTCAGGTCGGAAGGTCTGATCCGCCAGCCGGCGGATGAAGGTCAGGGGTCGGAAGGTCTGAGGTCGGAAGGTCTGGTCCGCCAGCCGGCGGATGAAGGTCAGGGGGACAAGAGGCGTGACGTGGAGGTTACGGTGTGGGGCACAGGGAAGCCCCTGAGGGAGTTTATGTACAGCGGCGACATGGCTGATGCGACGGTATACATAATGGAGAAGGTGTCGTTCAGCGACCTGGCGCCGGAGGGAACCGGGGAGATACGCAATACCCATATAAACATAGGTACGGGGGAGGAGATATCAATCAAAGAGCTTTCGGAGCTGATCAGGGAGACAACAGGCTTCCGCGGCAGGCTGGTGTTCGATGCCGGCAAGCCTGACGGGACACCCAGGAAATTCCTTGATTCATCGAAGCTGCACAGCCTGGGCTTCAGGCACCAGACATCCCTGAAAGAGGGTGCCCTGAAAATGTATGAATGGTATTTACATGATAAAAGATAGAAGAAGATGAAAAAGAGCTTGACAGTATTGATGACGGTAGTGCTGGCACTGATGATGTCGGGATGTGCGACAACATATATCGACTCATCACAGGGACGTGACGGATTGTCGATCCAGAACGCCGTGATAGTGGGATCGGTGAGAGCCGAGTACCTCTATATCGACCGCACATACGCGGGAGCCAACATCCTGAGCCAGATGGTCACCGACAACAACGGGAACCCGTATGATGTGGTAACCATCAGGACAAAAGACGGAGGACAAAAGACGGCGAGGAGAAAGACATCTATTTTGATATCTCCAAGTTCTACCGCAAGAAGACGTATGCGGATGACCTCGAATAAAGGTTAAAGGATAAAGGTTAAAGGTTAAAGTGGAGTTATTATTATGAAGGAGAATGATCTTCAGCTGAGATTATTCAAATTTGCTATTGAAGTAATAGAAGCTGTCAGGGAACTTCCTAAGGGGACTGATTACCTGATTATTTCCAGGCAGCTAATAAGGTCCTCAACCTCATCCGGCGCAAATTATGATGAAGCCCAAGCTGCAGTATCAAAAGCTGATTTTACCAATAAGGTAGGAATTTCTCTTAAAGAGATGAGAGAATCAAATTACTGGATTAGGATTATAATTGAGATTAGCGGGAAGAATGATAGTTGGCTTCGATTAAATAATGAATCCCAGGAACTAATGAACATCCTGGGATCCATTTATGTAAAGACCTCTGCTCCCCGCTAACTTTAACCTTTATCCTTTAACCTTTAAC
>QKGI01000086.1 GCA_003250475.1 Bacteroidota bacterium
ATTATGCAGGGCCTGAAGAGATCCTGGAGGCACTGAGGTATACCCCGAGGGACAGGTGGAGCTTTGTCGCCGACTTTGAAAGCTTTATGGCATCCATGGAGGGGAGCTTTGTCGGACACGGTATCAGGATGGGCCTCGACGACGATAACAACGTGAGGGTGGTAAGCCTGTACGAAGGATCCGACCTGTGGCCCAAGGGCGTCAGGAGAGGATGGATCGTCAAGTCAGTAAACAACACACTGATAGCTCCTATCTTTGTATCCGGCAACGATGCAGCCTACAGCGCCCTCATGGGAGAATCCATTGCCGGGATAGTAAACACCTTCACCTTCATCAAGCCCGACGGTAATGAGGTAACATACACCTCCACCAAAGCATCCTTTACAATAAACTCGGTGACTGCTGCCTCCATTCTTGATCTCACAAGCGGCAAAACGGGCTACCTCTGTTTTGAGACCTTCATCGATCCCTCAGAACAGGAACTGAATGAGGCCTTTGCCGATTTCAAGGCCAACAACGTCACCGATCTGATAATAGACCTCCGCTATAATACCGGTGGGTATATGGACATAGCCCAACAGCTCTCGAGCCTTGTCTTAAGCTGGGACGATACGACAAATGTCTGCTACAAGCTTAAATACAACAGCCTTGTCGGACCTCAGTGGGATGAGAGCTTTAACTTCACCAGGACCGAGAGTCCTCTCGGGCTCAACCGGGTGGTATTCATTACAACAAGAAGCTCCGCTTCTGCCAGCGAGGTTGTAATAAACAGCCTGAAACCATACATTGATGTCAAACTGGTGGGCGACACCACGCACGGGAAACCGGCGGGAATGAACCTGTGGGGATTCCCGTTCCCCTCGGACTCTGATCCTGATCCTGACTACCAGTATGTTTTCGCCCCTATCACATTTGAGTATGTCAACGCATCCGATGAGGGCCGTTTTTACGATGGTATGCCCCCTGATGTGCGTGCTGCCGATGATATAACTCACGACTTTGGTGATCCGGAAGAGGCTTCGCTGAAAGCAGCTATCGGAGTACTCGAAGGAACAAAGGCCGCAACAGAGACACCCTTCAGAAGGACCCGCATCTATTCTGAAGGAAACCAGCTGCCCACGGAGCTCTTCCTTGGTCCTCCCCAATCATTCAGGAAGTGAAGAACGGGCAGGGTGAAAAGATCATCCTGGGAATTGACCCGGGGACTACTGTCACCGGATACGGTCTCATAAGTGTAACAGGAAAGAATCCGTCACTTATCACCCTGGGAATAATAGATCTCCGTAAGAAAGAGGATCACTTTAAGAAGATACGCACCATCTTTGAGCAGACACTCTCTCTGATAGACCAGTATCACCCTGATGAGTTTGCCATTGAAGCTCCCTTTTTCGGGAAGAATGTTCAGAGCATGCTTAAGCTCGGCAGGGCACAGGGTGCAGCAATAGCTGCTGCCCTGTACCGGGGTCTCCCTGTCTTTGAATATGCGCCGAGGATGATCAAGATGTCTATCACCGGGCAGGGGCAGGCAAGCAAGGAACAGGTAGCAGCAATGCTCAGGTCAATCCTGTCGTTTACCACCGAGACGATGGTTCTCGATGCCACAGATGCCCTGGGAGCTGCCCTGTGTCACTACTACCAAAGCAATAAGCCCGTCTCATCCAGGGAATACAAAAACTGGGGGGACTTCGTAAAAAAGAATTCTGGCAGGCTCAAAGGGTAAGCTTCTGTGCAGCTGCCAGCGCCACAACACTAACCCTGACATCACCTGTAGCAGCCAGGGCATTGACACATGCCTCGATGGTTGATCCTGTCGTTATAACATCGTCAACGAGGAGCAGATGCTTTCCGGATATTACATCATAACTTCTGACAGCAAAAAGACCCTCTACGTTCTCCCATCTCTCGTAGCGTCCACGCTTCGTTTGTGAGCCGGACCTGCCGGTACGGTACAGTATATCATTTCTTACGTGCAGACAGCTGGCTGACGCTATACCGGCTGCAATGCACTCGCTCTGGTTATAACCTCTCTTTTTCTGCCGCATGAGATCAAGCGGCACGGGAACTATAAGGTCTATGGTATCCATGAAACCGCTCCTGACGAGGATCGAGCCATAGAGCTCACCCATGATTTTTCCGATATCCTTCCTGCCATCATACTTAAGAGCCTGAATGAGATGCCTGATACGGCTTCCACGGTTATAGACCGAGAAGGCAGCGGCTCTCTCCACCATGCATCTGCCCCAGAACGCCTGCTCAAGGCTGTTGTCACGGCGCAGATGAAAGTCAGTCCTGGCCATTGATACCAGGCATTCAGTGCACAATACCTCCTCTCCGGTCACCAGGCGTGCCCTGCATGCCAGGCACAGGCGCGGAAGGAACAGGCTCAGAAAGTCATCAGCAATATCTTTAATACCAGACACTTCGCAGCGGGAAGTAAGATTAAAGGTATGATAATTGTAATAAAAATATTGCGCAGTAAAAATCTTTCTTATATTTCGGCTGTTTTTTCTAACCAATTAATTACAATTATGAAGAAATGGATGATTGGCAGCCTTATTCTCATCGCGCTGATGGTGGTGGCTGCAGGGGTCTATGCTCAGACCACGGACAAAGTGAAAAAGCACACCAAGAGTGAGTGCACCTTTGTCGATAAGAATCAGGACGGTAAGTGCGATGTATGCGGCTCAACTGCAGATGCATGCAAGAAAGAGGCAGCTACCTGTGCCAAAACCAAGGACTGCTCCAAATGCCCTTCAGCTGCAGGTTGCGCTGAGAGCAAGGGTGAAGTGGTACCCGCCAAGGAAGGCACCGGCACCGGTTCGCCATGCTGTGCAAGCAAGAAGTAAAATATGCTGATAACAAAAGAGAGGCTGTCTCATCCATGGGGCAGCCTCTCCTTTTTTATATATCTATGATCAGAATCTGACCCTTTCCCCAATCTCCCTGGCGAGCTTCTCATTCTCCTCCTGAGAGGCCGATACCCTGGGGTTGGTGAACAGAAGGTCACTCTCCTTAACTATCGGCACAAGGTGTATATGTGCATGCGGTACCTCAAGCCCTAATACGGCAACACCAATCCTCTCACATTCTATTACCTCTTTCATTGCCCTGGCAATCTTTTGAGCGAAGAGTATCATGCCTGCGAGCGTCTCCTCATCCAGATCGAAGATGTAGTCTACCTCCTGCCGCGGAACGACAAGGGTATGACCCCGCTTCAAAGGCCTTATATCGAGGAACGCGATGAAGCGATCATCCCCGGCAACCTTGTAACAGGGTATCTCGCCATTGATAATCCGTGTAAAGATTGAAGCCATGATAAAAAGTTGTCAGATTGATATTTCGATTATCTCAAAGGGAATTACGCCGGCGGGCACCTTTACCTGTACCACATCCCCGACTTCCTTTCCCATAATACCCTGAGCTATAGGTGAAGTAGCAGCTATCTTACCCTCCTTAAGGTTAGCTTCACCCTCGGGTACCAGCTGATACTCCATTACAATACCGTTAGCTTTGTTGCGTATTCTGACCCTGTTCAGGATCTGCACCGATTTGGTGTTGATCCTCGAGCCGTCGATGATACGTGATCTTGCCACCTGGTCTTCCAGGCGTGCTATCTTCATTTCGAGCATCCCCTGTGCCTCCTTTGCTGCAGAGTACTCAGCATTCTCACTAAGATCACCTTTGTCGCGTGCTTCAGCAATCATTCTCGCAACCGCCGGTCTTTCATTACGGAGCAGATCAAGCTCCTCCTTCATCTTCTGGAGTCCCTCCTCTGTTACATAGACAAATTCCGACATAATTCTTCAATAATAGGTTAAAAAATAAGAAGAATCCCGGCATTGCCGGAACTCTTCAAAGAACAAATATATAAAATCTTTCTTAAAAAACCAAATCGTCCTTCTTTTGTAATGATCAGGTTATCAGTAGGAGTACTCTTTTCTGTTTAGTAGCGCTGAATAAATAACCGCCTTTTTCAGGTCAAAACCTTCTGACAAAATTTCACTTCCGGGTGAAGCATTATAGTCAAAAGCAGGGGCATCTCCTATCTCGCTGTTGGATATCTCGTTATGGACAAACTCCTTGATACTTGAATCAAAAAATGCCGAGGAGCCTTCGGCGGCAAAAGCCTCAGCCATGCTCCCTGAGACGGATCCCTCTCCTGAAAAGGCGGCAGCCATTGAATCAATGATCGAGCCCTCATCGCTGAATGAATCAGCCAGAGGGTTTCTCCTCGAGCCCTCGTCACTGAAGGCGCCGGCCAGGGGATCCTCATACCTGCCTTCCATTGAAGGATCGACTGTCTTGTACTGCGGTCTCTGCTGAACAGGCCTGGCCACGGTGGGTGCCGCAGGAGAAGGCCGCGCTGAAGTCCTGGTCTCAGTGGCGGCAGGCTTGCGTTGAGGGATATTCTTAGGGAGAGTACCCTTCTTCTTGTTCTTGCCCTGGACCGAACCGATGAGGGCCACGACCCCCAGTAGTACATAAAATATCAAACTGCCAATATCTTCCATAACCGTCAGTATTTCTTAATCTTGTGTTGTTTAAGCCTGGGTTGTTTCTTCGGATCTTCCATCTTCGACTTTGCTTTGTCCTTCTGCTGCTTAAGCACGGGTTGCTTCCCCGGATCCTTTGTCTTCACCCTTGCCCTGTCTTTAGCAGGCCTGGGCTGTCCCGGTTTTTTCAATTCCGGCTTTACCTGCTCCTTCCTCTGCTTCTGCCTTTTGGCCTTATAGCGTGCCTCGGTATTTTTATTGTTATTACCCATGCGCACCCTGGTATCCTCACTCTGTATCTCATAATGGTGAGCCTTCAGCTGTTTGAGCTGCTTCTCGTCCTCACGGTCACGCCTTGCCTCTTTTTTCTTCTGCTCCTTCATGGCCTTTGCCGCCTTGCCGTAAGCCCTGCCTTCGTCAGCAGCTTTACCCTTGCGCGACCTGCCAAAGGTCTCCTTCTCCAATTTACGCGTCGCATTTCGCTGTGCATTGCACTCACTGAGAGGCAACGCAAAAAGCAACGTAATCATGATGACCAGAAACTTCACCAATACTAACTGCTGCCTCATTTCGTTTTTATGGTATACCATCAGGACAGAAATAGTTACTTTTACATAAACGTAGAAATGCGTATGTCAGTTTCAAATTTAAAATATTTTTCCGTCATCTCCTTGCTCCTCCTCATTACAATGTCATGTAACAGGGAGAATAACGAGGTTATTCCTGACATTACGGTTGATTTTACAATAACTTTCTCTGACCCTGAATTCTTTGATCTCTACTATGCCCCCGGGACAAGTGCCCTTATCTCCTCTTCGCACAGTCATCTCGGTCTTGGCACCGGAGGATTCGATAACAATGGTATCATAGTATATAATACCGGCTGGCAGGGACTTGAGTATTCAGCCTTTGACCGTACCTGTCCTCACTGTTACGTTACGGATAACTTGAGCGTGGCTGTCAATATCGACGGAGTATTTGCAGTATGTCCGAGATGTTCCACAAACTATTCCCTCGGCTCCTCAGGACAACCCTTTTCTGGTCCGGGGCAATATTACCTCAAGAATTACCGTACGGCCTTCACAGGCTACAGTGTGAGAGTCTGGAACAGGAAATAGCAATAGTAAAGTTTCAGTACCTGTAATGTTCAGGCTTGTAGGGTCCCTCAGCGGGCACACCTATATAGTCTGCCTGGGCGCTTGTCAGTTTGGTGAGATTGACACCTAACTGTTCAAGGTGCAGCCGGGCCACCTCTTCATCAAGATTCTTCGGGAGCCTGTAGACTCCTTTTTCATATTCTTTTGTCCAGAGATCGATCTGAGCCAGCGTCTGGTTGCTGAATGAATTGCTCATGACAAATGAGGGGTGGCCTGTGGCACATCCCAGGTTGACAAGACGACCTTCGGCAAGCAGGAAGATTGAATGCCCGTCAGGGAACACATATTTATCTACCTGCGGTTTGATGTTGACCCTGGTAATGCCCCTGTAGGTATTAAGTGCGTCAACCTGTATCTCATTATCAAAGTGGCCTATGTTGCAGACTATCGACTGATCCTTCATCCTTTCCATATGACCGATTGTAATGATGTCGCGGTTACCTGTGGCTGTCACAAAGATGTTTGCTTCGGGCAGCGCATCCTCTATCGTTTTGACCTCGAATCCCTCCATGGCTGCCTGCAGGGCACATATAGGATCTATCTCCGTTACGATGACCCTGGCTCCGTATGACCTCATGGAACGCGCCGAACCCTTGCCGACATCTCCGTAGCCGCATACGACAACCACCTTGCCTGCAATCATGACGTCCGTTGCTCTCTTGATACCGTCAGCCAGTGATTCCCGGCAGCCGTAGAGGTTGTCAAATTTGCTCTTGGTAACCGAATCATTCACATTTATGGCCGGGACCAGCAGCTCTCCCGCCTCCATCATCTGGTAGAGACGATGCACCCCGGTGGTTGTCTCCTCTGAGATGCCCTTCATCTCTTTCACTGCCCTGTGCCACTTCTCAGGATCCTCGGACAGTATTTTCCTCAGAGAGTCAAACACAACACTCTCCTCCCTGCTCGAAGGATTCACATCGAGGATAGAGCTGTCATCTTCAGCCTTGTAGCCGAGATGGACCATCAGTGAGGCGTCACCTCCGTCATCCACAATAAGGTTGGGCCCTTTGCCGCCCGGGAAGGTGAGGGCCTGCGCGGTGCACCACCAGTACTCTTCCAGTGTCTCTCCCTTCCATGCAAAGACCGGGATGCCTGCCGCGGCAATGGCAGCAGCAGCATGATCCTGCGTTGAGAATATATTGCAGCTCGCCCACCGTACCTCAGCTCCAAGCTCACGAAGAGTCTCGATAAGAACAGCCGTCTGGATGGTCATATGCAGGGAACCTGTTATCCTGGCACCACTGAGAGGCTTTGAAGCCGAATACTTGTTCCTGATTGACAATAAGCCGGGCATCTCCTTTTCAGCAATATCAATCTCCTTACGGCCGAATTCGGCAAGCCCTATATCTTTGACCTTGTAGCTAAGATCATGGTTGATAAATGACATCGTGTAAATTTTTTTTGCAAAGATAACTAAAAATAATGCATTTTGTTCAGCTGCCGAGAAGGTTGATCACCATCTCCCGGTCTTTTACAAGCTGGGCAACCAGCGCATCCACACTCTCAAACTTCATCTCATCACGCAGCCGCTCACAGAACCTGACGGTAAGAACCTTTTCATACAGGTCCGCCTCGAAATTGATTAGATGGACCTCGATGGAGCTTTTCCCGTCATTATCACTTATTGTCGGCCTCAGGCCGATGTTGAGCATGGCGATATGCCGCTCAGGGTCTCCCCCGATAAATACCTCGACTGCATATACACCTGAACGTGGCACCAGCTTATACCGGAACAGCGGGGCTATATTGGCTGTGGGGAAACCCATGTTTCGTCCGATCTTCTTTCCCGATACCACTTTCCCACGCAGGAAATAGTCATATCCCAGCATGGCTTTTGCCTTACTTATATTACCTCCCTCAAGAGCCTTTCTTATGGCTGAAGAGCTGACAGCCTCCTCACCTACCCGGAAAGCTTTTTCACGTGTAACCCTGAAATCCATCCTGGCAGAGCATCTGATGATGGTGTTGCTGTCCCCCTCCTGACGTCTTCCGAAATGATGGTTATATCCTGTAACAAGATGACGAAGACCAAGGTGCCGGCAGAGTATCTCATCAACAAACTCCTGGGCAGTCATCCTGCTGACTTCGGGAGTGAACCGGATGATCACCAGGTGGTCGATACCTGTCTGCCCCAGGAGCTCTATGCGCTCCTCAATGTCAGTAAGAAACCGGAGATGGCTGGGATCACCCGTGAGTACAATGCGGGGATGCGGGTCAAAGGTCACAGCCACGGCGTCGGACCCGCTCATGTGTGCCTCCTCCACCACACGCTCAAGAAGCATGCGATGACCCAGGTGAACCCCGTCAAAAACGCCCATCGTTATCACCGGATCATTAAAATCAATGCCTGTATAGCCGTAATGTACCTCCATAGCAAAAGGAAATTCAAAAATAATAAAGTTAACCTCTATCAGGAAAACAATGGATTTTTTTTAAATGTGGTACGTAATTTGAATCATGCCTTTTATTATTTTTACAACCTGTACACTATCCGGAAATGCGGAATATTATTTCTCTCTGTCTGATGCTTCTTTATCCTGGTATCTGTTTGCATGGACAGCATTACTCGCCAGGGCTCGCTAAAGGTGACCCCGACTGGCTTGAACAGTTATTGTACAACGGCGTTGAATGGAGACCTGCATACCCCCTGGCAAGCGGACATGAATTTTTCCTTTCAAGGGAATACCTTACAGGTGACATCAAACTCGACGGCATTGTTTTCAGAAATGTCAGGATGAGGTATGACATCAACGGCGACAACGTTATTATTCTCTGGCAGACAACTTTCCCTATCGCTTTGCTGAGTGACAGGATAGAGGAATTCACGCTCCGGTACAATGGAACAGAGAGAAGATTTGTGAATTTCCACGATATGTACCCTGAGTTTCACGGCTTTGCCGAGGTGCTCTACTCGGGAACCAGCATATTCGTTGCAAGACATACCAAGGTCATCTCCTACAACTCGTCGCAATCGTCATATGCGCAGTTCAGGGATTATACCAGGTACTTCTATATAGTCAACGGCACCTGTAACCAGGTAAGAAGCAGGAGAGCCTTCCTGAAGCTTATGGGCGATTATGAGCACCAGGTAAGGAGATACACAAAACAGAATGACATTTTTCTGAGTATAATATCCCCGACAGGCTTCGGCCTGGCAGCAGCCTTTTATGATTCACTCACAGAAAGAAATACGACTGATTGAAAAGGCTGCTTATTATACTGTTCACTATCCTCGGGTCCGCCATGGTGACCGGGCAGGACCAGGAGGCTCTCTTCACGGGCAGGGCTTACAATATGCCCTTTACCTCCTTCGCCGACACCCTTGAACACAGGTCCGGCATACGCGTCTTTTTTGATCCGGCATGGACAGAGGATATCCGGGTGACCGGCTCATGGGAGAATGCCACTCCACTCAGTATCATCACCATGACTGTCACATCACACGGTTTGTTTTGCTTTCAGGACCGTACAGGCAGCATAGTGATAACCAAAGGTTTTGCTGTTAAACAAAAGATGTCGGGCGACAGCGATGAAAAGGCTGTAATGGCGATGGCCGACACTGCCCGGACAATCACCTCAAACACGCTGGAAAGCCAGGTGATTACTTTCGGGAATCCTGCTGACAGGTTCAGGAAAGACAGGGTGATGCTGTCAGGATTCATAACCAATGATGCCACCGGCGAACCTATCTCGGGTGTATCCATACAGATTAGGGAGCTTGGGGCAGGTGTTATGACGAACCATGATGGCTATTACCTGATGTCAGTACCACGCGGATCCTACAAGGTCGAGTACAGGTCGCTGGGATCGCATGACACCTACAGGAATGTAAACCTCTATGGCGGCGGCAGGCTGAATGTCACCATGGCTGAAAGGGTGATTGCCATCAAGGAGGCCGTGGTAACCGCCAGCAGAAGAGATAAGATCAACAGGCTCGAGAGCGGTGTGTCAAGGATGAACATAATGACTATCAGGCTCTCTCCCTCCTCCATGGGCGAAGCCGACCTCATCAAGAGCGTATTACTTATACCGGGAGTACAGACGGTCGGTGAAGGATCGGCAGGATTTAACGTGAGAGGGGGATCAGCAGACCAGAACCTGATACTTCTCTATGGAGCACCGGTGTATAACTCATCCCACTTCTTCGGTTTCTTCAGCTCCGTCAACTCCGAGGTCATAAGCGACGTATTGCTGTATAAAGGAGGTATCCCGGCACAGTATGGCGGACGTGTCTCCTCAATAATGGATATCACCGCGAAAGACGGGAACAAAAACGAATATTCAGGTAATGCAGGCATAAGCATGGTTGCAGCCCACCTGACTGTCGAAGGGCCTATCGCCAAAGGGCACTCTTCATTTATCCTGGCAGGCAGGACCACCTATTCCAACTGGATACTGGGACGCCTGCCCGACGCCTCCCTGCGCAACAGCAGCGCCGGGTTTATTGATCTTAACGGGCATGTCGTCACTGACATAGGCCAGAACAGCCGGCTTGAACTATCAGCCTATTACAGCCATGACGATTTCAGGTTTAACAGCGACACTACTTATGCATATGACAACCTGATAGTTGCCTCCAGGTTCAGACATACCTTCTCACAGACGCTCTTTGCCGTCTTCAGCCTCACAAACAGCAATTACCGCTACAGCGTCACCAACAGACGCATAGGTGAATATGCCGCTGAGATGCAACACCAGATAAATACCTCCACCGCCCGCGCAAACCTTACATGGTATCTTGCAACAGGCCATGAACTGAAATTCGGCTCGGAGGTAAACCTTCACCTGATAGATCCCGGAACACGTACGCCTCTTTCTTCACTATCCGTAGTAAAGCCGGTGGACATCGACCGTGAGACAGGGCTTGAACCCGCAATCTATGCCGACTACAAGGCTGACCTTACAGGAAGGCTGACCGCAAGGGCAGGACTGCGTCTCTCATCCTTTCTTTACCTTGGTCCGGAGAAGGTCTTCCTTTATAACCCTTCCTTTTCAAAAGAACAGAATACTATCATCGATTCGATAATATACAGGCCGGGAAGCATCATAAAAGCATATGCAGGGCCGGAAATGAGACTCTCGTTAAACTTCAGGGCATCAGGAGAGAGCTCCATCAAGGTGAACTATAACCGTACCTACCAGTATCTCCACCTGCTTACCAACACCACGTCAATATCCCCTACCGATACATGGAAGATGAGCGACTTCCATGTAAGACCCCAGTATGGTGACCAGGTGGCAGCCGGCTTCTACTTCGACATTCACAATAACGATTACGAGCTCTCTGTTGACAGCTACTATAAGTGGCTTCATAATCTTATCGACTACAAGGGGGGAACAAACCTGACGATGAACAGCGTGATAGAGCAGGATCTGGTCACGGCTGAAGGAAGGACCTACGGCGTCGAAGTGATGCTGAAAAAGAACAGGGGCAAGCTTAAAACAACACTCAATTATACATGGTCAGTTGCCAGGTTACGAAGTACCGGGAAGTTCGATACGGAGATAGTGAACAGGGGGGAATACTATCCGGCAAACTACGACAGGCCACATGACGTAAGCCTGCAGGTCAACTGGCTGTACTCCAGGAGAGTAGACTGGAGCATGAACCTGGTCTACTCAACCGGAAGGCCCGTAACATACCCTGAGACATGGTACATGCACAACGGTACTACGGTAATCTACTATTCAGACCGTAACCAGTACCGTCTGCCTGACTATTTCAGGTGGGACGTCTCCATGAATATATACAGTAATCTGAAAGCCAACCGGTTATTCAGACCTTCATGGAATATCTCAGTTTATAACATTACAGGCCGGGAGAATGTCTATTCTGCATTTTTCCGTATCGAGAACGGTAAAATCCAGGGATACACCCTCTCTGTGTTTGGCAGGGCGATACCAACAGTATCTTACAGAATTGAATTCTGATGCTTAAAATGAAGATCAAACCTATCATACCGTTAATCATTGTGTTGATGACAGCATCATGCATCAGCCAGTTCACCCCTGAAATCGTTTCTCAAAACAGGTACCTGACGGTTAACGGGTTGGTCACAGATGAGAATAGCCGGTATTATGTCAAACTGGGTATCTCCAAGCCTCTTAACGTAACATCGGAGGAGGAGCCTGCCACTAATGCTCTTGTGGTAGTCCACGACGACCTTTACCACAGTTACATATTCCAGGAAAAAAGCCCGGGTTATTACGTCAGCGACTCCACCCTTTTCACCGCACAGCCCGGAAGGAGTTATACCCTGAATATCTCTTATAATGGTAATGAGTACACATCAGGCCCATGCCTGCTCCGCGGGGCTCCGCCCATCGACAGTGTCTGGTACGAGGTCCTCGATCGTGAGATAAATGCGTCAGGAGAAACAGAAAAGTATGTCAGGATTGCACTGAATTCGTTTGATCCAGGCTCCGATAACCACTATTTCAGATGGACCTATGACGAGACCTGGGAGATACACCTGCCATTCAATAACATTGGATATGAGCAGCGTGTATGCTGGATGAATGAGGAGTCCAAAAATATAGTGGTGGCAAACACTGAAGCACTTTCGGAAGACCGCATCACTGACCTTACGCTCACCACCTTCAATAACTCAACCGACAGGGGACAGTTCAAGTACAGCATCCTGACAAAGCAATATGCCATCAGCAGGGAAGAATACGAGTACTGGAACAATGTTAAGACTATGTCGGAAAACAGCGGAGGATTGTATGATGTGACCCCGCTGTCAATCACAGGAAATATTGAATGCCTGACCGATCCTGAAGAGATCGTGCTCGGTTTTTTCAGTGTCTCCGGCCAGACCAGGAAAAGGATATTTCTAAAAAGTCCTCTCATAGTACCGGATATCTATAAGGAAAAATGTGTTGAGGACCTTATAGTCGCTGACCCGAGATTACCGGGGCTCGGGGTTTATGTATTCATTCTGACCATTTATGACAATGATGGTGTGGGGCCGGACATGTGGGAGATAACATCAAATATCGCATGCACCGACTGTGCATATTTTGCATCCAACGTCAAACCGGATTATTGGGATGAAGGTTTTAATAAATAGTATGCTTCTGCCGCTGATAGCGGCGCTGGTGAATCTGAACATGCCTGCTCAGACCGGTGCCGGATATATGCGCTCCGTCGCACGTGATACAATTGATGTGATTAAACATCATCCTGTTGTTGCCGGGGGTGAGGTGGTGCTTATGGTGACTGACCGTGAGACATACATAGCAGGTGAACATGTGTGGTATTCTATGAATGTCACCCGCCATGGAGATAAGAACCTGCCGCGAAGCATAGCAGGATATGCCGAGTTGCTCAACTGTGTCAGCATGCCTGTGGCCCAGAGCCGGATCCTCCTCGACAACAACGGGTACGGATCAGGGATGCTTACACTACCTGATACACTCTCATCAGGAGACTACCTGGTGAGAGGATATACCAGGGCAATGACCCCTTACGGAGCTGACAGTTACTTTTCCAGGCTGATAAGGGTATTCAATCCATACAGTAGCGATACACTCTATAACAGGATCAGCCTGAGAAGCGATAAGGGAGAACCAGGGCTGGAACTCTTTACGGAAAGCGGACCGGCAAGGCCCGGCCGGAGCAACAGGATAATAGTGAGGGCAAGAGGCAGCAACGGCACTGGAAAAGCTGTTATGGTGGTGCTCACGACACAGGACGGCCAGGTCACCGATACGCTCTTTACAGATTGGACAGGACTCGGTTCTTCTGAAGTTTTGCTGCCGGACTACGGGGTCCTTGTTGCCGGTGCGGTTATAGATTCTGTACAGGTGGCAGCAGAACTACCCGTCCGGACCATTGATGTCCACTCTCTTTCACTGGAGAAGATTTCTTCAGAGAGCATAAGTATAACGATAAGAGCTCCCGGGTTACAGGGCAAAGCGGCTACAGGCTCTCTTTACCTTGCAGTCATCAGCCCGGGTAAGACAGGCTATTACCGGCAGATCGCTGCAGAAGATAAAGACAACGCCGTTACGATCCCGACAGGTGATCTTGAGCCCGGGATCAATGAGGCGCTTCTCTATGACAACAGAGGCAGCCTCCTGTCATCCAGGTTATTCATGATCGGGCCACCCGGTGTGGCCCGCCTCAGCAGTGAAGCCATAAGGGTCAATACTGATGACCGGACTATCGGGATAAGACTCCCGCCGTCAGCCAGGTTTGCCACCCTCTCCGTCACCTGCGGGGAGGGAAAAAACTATGACGCCGGGATCATGTCACTTCTTGAACCATGGCTGTCGGCTACCGCCTTGACAGACCCGTTCCTGAAACCGTTCCTGACCGGCAGGGCTCCTTTGAGTGATGAACTGCTGATAACCTTAAACAGTCATGTGAGGCAGCAGGTTACCGGCTCCATGCCTGCTACCGTAGCTGAGACGCATGGCCTGGTGGTCAGCGGCACCGTTGTGGAACCGCAGACATTAAGGCAGCTCTCCGGCCGGGTACTGTTTATCAACATCCCGGGGAAAGAGTGTTTCCTGCAGTATGCCAGGAGCGATACCGCAGGCATGTTCAACTTTATCGTCCCTCCCGCCACAGGGACGAGGGAAATAGTTATCTACCCGAGGGATACGACCACCGATATCATTATTAAGGTAAATCCCTCCTTCAGCACTGATTATGTTCCTCTGTACCGCTCTGTAGCAGGCATCAGCGAGATGGCTGACAGTACCGCACAACGGATGAGCATTAACAGCCAGGTAACGAGGATTTATAAAATCAACGATATAGATACACTGACTCCGGAGAAGAAGCCCGGAAAAACAAAGCACTTCTTCGGCTCAGCCGGGCAGCATCTGCTGTTATCTGACTATATACCGCTGCCCAATATGGAGGAGATCTTCTTCGAGCTGCTCCCGGGCATCGAGATCATCAGGAAGCATGACGGATATTTATTCCGGATCTATGACCCTGACACCGGGAAAGAGGTAACCGAGCCTCCTCTCATGTTCATCGACGGGACGTATACCTCCGACCCATCCAGCATAGCCACGCTACCTCCTGACAAAACCGAATATATTGATGTTATAAGGATGCGCTACCGCATCGGCGGATTATTACTGCCCCCTGTCATCAGTGTGATAACCAGAGAAGGTGATTTCAGGTTACAAAGGCTGCCACAGGCTGCGCTGAGGATCAATTATCATTTTGCGGACGATGTTGTCGGGTTCGGTCCATGGAAAGGAAACACATCGTCGAGGATACCTGTCTACAGCAATACCCTCCTCTGGTCAGCCGCTCCGTGCGACAATGGTAACGGGGAGCTTGTCATCAGGGTACCACGTCCCGATTATGGCGGCAAATCACGGATCACCCTCTCTGTTTCGGGAGATGACCATTACCTCCTGACAGCCACAGAAACAGCCGACTTTTACGGGCGCTGAGCTATTGAAAATCTGTTGCTTTTTGTATCTTGGAATAAGTTTCCGGATTTGAAAATGAGATTCTACGATATCGATCCCTGGCTTGAGCCTTTCAGGAACACAATTGAGGCAAGGCTGACCTATCTTGGCAAGCGTGAAGAGATTATCAGCGGTGGCCGCAAGCTGACAGACTTTGCCAACGGCCATCACTGGTACGGGTTGCACCGTACTGAGAATGGATGGGTCTTCAGGGAGCATGCCCCGAACGCAACAGGGATAATACTCGTCGGGACTTTCAGCAACTGGAAGGAAGAAGAACGCTACAGGCTCCACAGGACTGATGACGGCGACTGGACCGCAGAGTTTGCGGAGGAGATGATCTCACACGGTGACATGTACAAGATGCATGTCAGGTGGAACGGTGGCGGAGGTGAACGCATTCCGGCCTTTGCCACCCGTGTAGTGCAGGATGAGGTGACAAAGATATTCTCGGCACAGGTATGGCAGCCCTCAGAGAGTTATAGCATGCACAACCCCTCGCCGCCGCCGCCCGACTCCCTGCTTGTATATGAAGCACATGTCGGCATGGCCACCGAGGAGGAGAGAACAGGCACCTACCGTGAGTTCACCGGGGAGGTCCTTCCACGCATTAAACGACTGGGATACAACACCATCCAGTTGATGGCCATACAGGAGCATCCCTATTACGGATCGTTCGGGTACCACGTTTCCAGTCTCTTTGCACCTTCATCACGCTTCGGAACACCGGATGAGCTTAAGGAACTGATTGACACTGCCCACGGTATGGGTCTCAGGGTCATCATGGACCTCGTTCACTCTCATGCGGTGGCCAACACTCTTGAAGGACTGGGTCTTCTTGACGGAGACCCGGGGTTGTATTTCCACACCGGCCCGAGACGCCGGCATGTGGCATGGGACTCGCTGTGCTACGACTATGGTAAGCCCGGGGTGAACCACTTCCTGCTCTCTAACTGTAAGTACTGGCTTGAGGAGTACCGGTTTGACGGGTTCCGGTTTGACGGTATAACAAGCATGCTCTATTATGACCACGGCCTGGGTGCTGATTTCGTCTCATACCGGCAATACTATGACGGTAACCAGGACACTGATGCTATCGTTTACCTCTCCCTGGCCAACAAACTGATCCACGAATTCAATCCCGGGGCTACCACTGTTGCCGAGGAGATGAGCGGTATGCCGGGCCTGGCTGCACCCGTCGCTGCCGGCGGGATGGGCTTTGATTACAGGCTGGCGATGGGAGTGCCTGACATGTGGATCAAGATGGTAAAGGAGATCCCGGATGAGAACTGGGACCTGGGCTACCTGCTGCATGAGCTCACCCAGCACCGTGCCGAGGAACACGTAATCTCTTACTGTGAGTCACACGACCAGGCCCTCGTAGGAGACAAAACACTGATCTTCAGGCTGGCAGATAAAGAGATGTACACCTCGATGAGCATACATACACCCAGCCTTATCATCGACCGCGCCATAGCCCTCCATAAGATGATAAGACTCTTTACTTTTCTTACTGCCGGTGGCGGTTACCTCAACTTCATGGGTAATGAGTTCGGCCATCCTGAGTGGATAGACTTCCCGAGGGAGGGAAACGGCTGGAGTTACAGCTATGCCAGGAGGCAATGGAGCCTGTCTGACAACGATCTTCTCAGGTACCGTCATCTGAATGAATTCGACAGGGCGATGATAGAGACAGGCAGCAGGCACGGTATACCACAACTGCAGGTGACAGAGACGCTGACAGTCAACGATGCAGACAAGATCATTGCTTTCCGTCGCGGCGACCTGCTCACGGTGATGAACTTCAATCCTGCCCTGTCATTTACTGACTACGGGATACCCGTTAAAGGTAAGTTCCGCATCATACTCAGCACAGACGACCCTCTCTTCGGGGGACAGGGCCGTATTGACACAAACCAGTCCTATTTTTCACTGCCTGACCAGGGGCATTACGGGGTGACCGCGCCACATCATCTGAGACTGTATCTGCCCTCCAGAACCGCAATAGTATTGTTGCAGGAAAAGGTCAAGACCATCATGGACCTTTAAAGATCAGTCAACCCACCTCAGCAGGCAGAAGTCCTGCCTGTGAGGAAGCTCACTGTGCCTTGCATAGATACGTATCCCGTAGAAGAAGGTGCCTGCCATCTCCGGCTGGAACTCAACACTGTATATCACCCGCCCTTTCTTCTGGCTGACAAACCTGAACTCCTTGCTGGCGAAGAAGACATGGTCACCGTTTTTCATCTGCCGCGTGACCACCATCTCCACACCAACATTCTCATAAGGGATATCCTTGATATCAAGAACGATCTCTGTGGAATAGCTATGACCGGAACGGTAAATATTCTTGGCTGCCTCCTTCATGTCATACCTCACAATGGTGATATCATCCCACATCCTGGTGATATTACTCTTCCATGCTGCGAGGTCACGTGCAAGCGCGTAGTTGTCAGCTGCCATCCGCTTGCTTCTCTCCCACAGTTTCCTGTAATACTTTTCCATATAGTCATTGAGCATCCTGCGTGTAGTGAATTCAGGGGCCACCTTGACCATCGTGTTTTTGATATAGCTGGTCCATTCACGAGGTATGCCCTCCTCATCCCTCGAGTAGTATGCCGGGATTATCTCATATTCAAGCATATTGTATATCGTCTCGGCATCCACATCATCCTGGAGATCCTGGTTCGCGTAGGTCCGCTTCTTGGGCAGTGCCCATCCTGCAAAGGCATGATATCCTTCAACCCACCATCCGTCAAGCACGCTGAAGTGTATGGTGCCGTTCATCACTGCCTTCTCACCGCTTGTTCCTGAGGCCTCCAGAGGCCGGGTGGGGGTGTTCATCCATATATCCACCCCGCGCACAAGATACCGTGCAAGGTCCATATCATAGTTCTCCAGGAAGAGTATCTTTCCTGCAAACTGGGGCATCTGTGAGACCTCGTTGATCCTTCTTATAAGATCCTGGCCGCCACCGTCATTGGGGTGTGCCTTGCCGGCATAGATGAACTGAACAGGTCTCTCCGGGTTATTGACAATCTTAGATAACCGGTCAAGGTCACGGAAGAGCAGGCTGGCTCTCTTGTACGTGGCAAACCGCCTGGCGAATCCTATGGTGAGGGCTTTCTCGTTCAGGTGCGAGCTGATATTCAAGAGAGTACGCGGACTCACATGCCTCTCGAGCATATCGGACTGGAGGCGTTTACGTATATTGTCAAAGAGCCGCTTCTTGAGCTTCATCTTTGTCTCAAACACCTTCTCGTCATCAAGCTGGTATATCATGGCCCACTGCTCCCTGTCGCCCAGGTCAAAGTGTTTCTGGCCCGTTAGTTTTTCAAACTGCTGTTCCCATTCAGGGGCTACCCAGGTGGAATAGTGTACTCCGTTTGTGACATACCCTATGTACAGCTCATCGCGGAGATAGCCTGGCCACAGCTTAGAGAAGAGGCCCCGGGAGACCCGTCCGTGCAACTGGCTCACCCCGTTCATCTCCTGTGAGAGCCGCGTGGCAAGAAAACTCATGTTGAACTTGCGGTCGTGATCATCGCTGCAGCGCCCCAGCGCCATCAGCTGATCCCATGTAATATTAAGCCTTGCATGATAGTGTGAGATGTATTTCCTCAACAGATCCTCCTCAAAGGCATCATGCCCCGCCGGTACCGGCGTATGAGTGGTGAACAGGGTGGATGCCCTGATGAGCTCCATAGACTCTTCAAAGGTCAGGTGATCATCTTCTATCATATGACGCATCCTTTCAAAGCCGATGAAGGCCGAGTGACCCTCATTACTGTGGTATACATCAGGCCTGATACCCAGGGCTATCAGGGCCCGCATACCCCCTATACCCAGTATCAGCTCCTGCTTGAGCCTGTTCTCCGAGTCACCGCCGTATAGGTAATGAGTGATGGCCCTGTCTTCATTGGTGTTCTCCTCAAAGTCAGTGTCGAGAAGGTACAGCCTGACCTTGCCTACCGAGGCAAGCCATATCCGTGCCTTGACAGTACGCCCGGGCCATGTAAGGGCTATCGTGAGCGGATTGCCATCTGCATCTTTAACCATCTCCACAGGCAGCTGAGAGAAATCCTCTGCCTCGTAAATAGCCTGCTGCTCTCCTTTGGGCCCCAGCTTCTGCCTGAAATAGCCGTACCTGTAGAGTAAACCGAAGGCAGTTATCTTAACATTCGAATCGCTGGCTTCCTTGAGATAATCGCCAGCAAGCACACCAAGGCCTCCTGAATATATCTTAAGGCTCGGGTGTATCCCGAATTCCATGCTGAAATAGGCTATGGAAGGGATCTCAGTATTATCAGGCCTGGCCAGGTAGCTGGTGAACTCCCTGTAAATCCTGTCTGAGTCAGCAAGGAACATCTCATCGTCAGACAGTACCACCAACCTCTTGTAATCAATGGATTCGAGCAGCCTCTTCGGATTGTGTCCTACCTCCTCCCACAGTGTCGGGTCCATGCGGCGGAAGAGGAACTCGGCATCGCTGTTCCATGACCACCACAGGTTGGATGAGAGCTCTTTCAGGTAACTGATGCGTTCAGGCAGTTCCGACTGCACATAGATATCCTTCCA
>QKGI01000098.1 GCA_003250475.1 Bacteroidota bacterium
CGGATTTTGATCATATAGAGAAAGGCAAGGGTCTTGATTCAAAAATGTGATGGCAGATAATATTAAATCAGTCAGGGAGACACACCAGAAAAAAAGAAGCATTACCGGCCTGATTCTTCCGCCTCCCGGCGATTCATTTTAAAAGGACATGTACCGTAAATTCATCAAACGTTTTTTTGATATTATATTGTCATTTATGGCACTGGTTATCCTGTCACCTTTGTTGCTGCTGGTGAGTCTCATTCTGTTGCTTACCGGTGAGCACGAGGTCCTGTTCCTGCAGGAGCGGATCGGTTACCACAACAGGCCGTTCATGGCATGGAAGTATGTGACGATGAGGAAGAACAGCGAGACGATGGCCGGTGGTATGCATACTACCAGGAGAGATCCGAGAGTCCTGCCCCTGGGAGCCTTCCTGAGGAAGACCAAGGTGAATGAGCTTCCGCAGTTAGTCAATATTCTTATCGGAGATATGAGTGTGGTGGGACCTCGTCCGTTGGTTGATTCAACCTTTGATCCTTATCCTGACCATGTGAAGGAGAGAATATACAATGTCAGGCCGGGATTAACAGGGATAGGTTCGATCATATTCAGGGACGAGGAGAAATTGTTATCACAGACAGGGCTGGAACCGAAGCTTTTTTATGCACAGTACATCTCTCCATATAAGGGAGAGCTTGAACTGTGGTACCAGGAGCACCAGTCCTTTTGTACCGATATGATACTTATCTTCCTGACGGCCTGGGTGATATTTTTTCCGGAGTCAGACCTTGTTTATAAAATCTTCCGTGACCTTCCTGACAAACCAGGATATTTAGTATAATTTTACCTGTGGATTATCCTGAGACGGATTATAAGAATAACCCGTATCCTCAAAAACCGTCATGCGAAGGAAAAATAAGTTGAGAGATATCGGAATAAAAATAACCCCCCGGGTAGTTAAATTTTCCATGTGATGCCCAAAATAGAGATCAGGGACGAATTTGCAATTCTGTTAGCCTTTGTCACGGCACTTGCTATAACATGGTATTATATACCGAAGGTCATTACTGTTGTCAGGCAGCGGCATCTTGAAGACAAACCAGGGCGACATAAGATACACAAGAATGATATACCCACGCTGGGAGGAATCGGCATCTTTGCCGGGTTTCTGATAGGGTTCCTGCTCGGAGTAGACGGCTATATGCCGGACCTCTCCTATTTCGCGGCAGCAGCCATGTTCCTTTTCTTTGTCGGCATCAAGGATGACCTTGTCTATCTTCATCCGACAAAGAAGCTTGGCGGTGAGGTAGTATCGATACTTGTCGTATTCTTTTTTACCGATGTACGTTTCTCTCATCTGCACGGGTTTCTCGGTGCCACTGACATCTCAATGTCCACATCATTTTTTGTAACCATTCTGGTCATGCTCATAATTATCAATGCCTTCAACCTGATAGACGGCATTGACGGCCTGGCATCGAGTGTAGGAATAGTTGCCACGCTTGCCTTCGGGCTGTATTTTTATCTTTCAGGTGATCTTGCTTTTACGGTGATGGCAGCTGCCCTGCTGGGAGCTCTCATCGCATTTCTAAGATTCAACCTGTCAGACGGGCCCAACAAGATCTTCATGGGCGATTCCGGTTCGTTACTGATAGGATTTACCATGGCTGTCTTTGCCATCAGGTTTAATGAGATTGATGCAAATGGCACACCTTTCATAAATTTCAAATCCGCTCCGTCAGTATCAATAGCCATACTAATAATTCCCCTTTATGATACCCTGCGTGTAATCATCCTCCGGCTTATCAACCACCAGAATCTGTTTACAGCCGATAACAGGCACCTGCATCACCTGATGCTCCGTGCAGGGTTCAATCATCGCTGGGCCACAACATATATTTCGTTATTCAATATATTCCTCATAGTTGTTGCATTCCTTCTTGACCACATTGGCATTTTCCTGCTGGGGCTTGTATTACTTGCTCTCTGCCTCCTTGCTACGTTTATTCTTAACAGGGCAGTAAAGAAAAAGGAGTCGGGATTGAGTGTGAAGCCCAATGAGATGAGTACTGTATAATCAGAGCCGCCGGAGGATAGATAACCCTTCAGGTCTTTTTGTTCGCACATTCGTTTTAAAACTTCCATGAAGTATTCCCCCGAATTCAGCTTGATGTTAATGTCATGCCGACATGATGACCCTGGTGATGCCAGAGCCAGGGTCCGATCCTTGATAAGCGGGAGCGGCATAAACTGGGACAGGCTTTATCGTATGGCGGACATCAATTCGTTGAGACCACAGATGGCAAAGCTTCTCAAAGGAATTGAAGAAGGAATAGTCCCGGAGAGCTTCAGAAGCCGTATAGAGAAAGCATATAATGACAACCTTTATGATCAGATAAGTTATGTTGCGGAGTTCATAAATGTGTTTAATAAACTCAAAGCGGAGGGTATCATGATCGTGCCCTTCAAGGGTTTCTGGCTGGCGCATCATTATTACGGAAACCTTGGAGACCGCGAAGCTGGTGATATCGATGTCTTTACTGATTTCGGCAACCTTGGAAAGATAAGGGCAATGATGCAGGAGCTCGGTTACCAGGTTGAAAAGAGCATGTCAGATTACAGCATGAATGATCTTGCCTCAAAGGTAGGGGAATATAATTTTGACAGATTTGAGGGAGACAGATGTCTTTACCATTTCGAATTTCACTGGAGAATCAGTTCACCTGTATACGCATTGGGAATCAACCGTGAAGACCTTGCATCACAGATTGTTCCGGGAGTGTTGCAGGAACACAGGCTCAGCACCTTCACACCTTCGGCTGATCTGCTGCTCACCATCATGCATCATGGTGGGAAGGATCCGTTTATGGAACTGAAATATGTTCTCGATATCTCAAAAATCCTTATAAAACAGGACCAGATAGACTGGAGGTGGGTTATGGAAATGGCACGGCAGTACCGGCTTGAGAAGCTGGTCTTTGTGGCAATCAGGCTGTCAGCCGACCTCATGGGGACAACAATTCCCGAAGCGCTTAAAGAGGAAGTCAGTTCCGGAAAGGTTGGACGTTTGGCAGGGAACAGGGCTCTGTTCATGTCAAAGTCACTGGATTACTGGCATCCCTGGATTACATTCAACGACTGGCTATTCCGTATCAGAACACGTACCGGATCTGGGATTAGACTAAGGCTGGCCATGTATATTGCCGGAGTGGCAGCAAAAAGATTTCTGCTGCCGAAGAGATGGCGGATTAATGAGGTAGCGTGATGTACCGGTCTCCGCTTGAAGGTGTTCAAATATTGATGTTGGATTCGGTGCCGTTGATTGAGTACCCTCTTTACAGGGACAACAACTGGCAGGTAAGTAATTCGGAGTTTGCTCTTCAGGTTGAAGGAGTGGGAGATTTTCTTGCGCAAAATGGCAGGCTGGTTACCTGCAAAATAATGCCTGATGCCGATCCCGGCTGGGTGCAGCTCTATCTTAACGGCCAGGTGCTGGTGGCGCTGCTGCACCAGAGAAAGATAATCAACTTCCACGCAAGCAGCTTCATATATGACAATATGGGGGTTATGATACTTGGTGCCACCGGATCAGGGAAAACCTCCCTGACGGTAGCCTTTGCCCTGAAAGGATCGGCCTTACTGACCGATGACCTCACCCCGGTGATATTCAATGACGACAGCCCGGCGCTGCTCTCTCTTGACAGGCGTGTGAAGATAAGGGCGGAGGCCGCAGAACAGCTGGGCATCGATGCCGGGAGGCTGACAGAGGCGGAGAAAGGTACCGGCAAGAAATATCTCACCACAGAGCCTGCGGCAGAACACAGCCATACCCTGGATGTTATCTTCCGTATCGGTGTAGGGGATGTAGAGAGACCCCGGTTCAGTGAACCCACACCGTCGGAAGGATTCTCCCTCCTGCGCAGCGAGATATGCTCGTGGGAGATGCTGGCCGGCATGCCTGCCACGGAGGAGGCTTACCTGCAGCAGCTGGTGAGGATAGTGGAGAAGGTAAGGATAATAGATGTGGTCAGGCCGCCGGAGATATCAATATCAGATCTTTGCTCGGCGGTTGAAGGTTATCTAAACTCTTTGGCAGGATAAGTGTTATATGTACCTGTCATATTATTATAACCGGAAATACACGTGCCTTCAAAAGCATCAAAGTTCTTTGCACTCTCTCCGCGGGAGAGGACCCTTTTTCTTGAAGCAGCCCTGCAGCATTTTTGGGCAGGTCTTGTTCTGAAGATAGTTCCTTTCAGGCGGATCCCGCGACTCTTTTCGGACACCAGGCCTGAGGAGCTGCCCGGGTTGGCCGCCGAAGACCTGTACAGGCAGCAGCAGGAGGTTACCGGGTTGATCACCAGGGCCGTCCGGCAGGCTGCATATGTCTCCCCGTGGAAGAACAGGTGCCTCGTCTCATCCCTGGCAGCACGGTGCATGCTCAGGCGAAGAAAGATCTTTTCACAGCTTTCTTTAGGCATGGCAAGAGATAAGGATGGAAGGGCGGTTGCACATGCCTGGATCAGGGCCGGTGATGTTGAGGTGGTAAGAAAAGACGGCGAATACACGGAGCTATTTTTATTCTAAAAAAATTTACTTCCGTGCTGGTTGATAAAATTTATTAAATTTGTATTCACTTTTGTATGTAAAATACAACTTGTTGAAATGGACAAGCGTAGTATCAAAAAGAAAATATGGGCCAGACCTTCGGTTTATGCTTTGAAGATCAGTAAGGATACATTCAGCGGTTCAGTGCTTTTAGCTGAAACGCAGAATGGCTCTGCACAGGTACCGAAGGATCCCACTCCGAGATAAAATTTTAGGTGCCGGCAGACTCCTGCAAGTCACATTTATTCTTTTTACCTGATTGAGTTACAGTGTTTTTTCCTGAAGCATTATGATTTCCGGTTCATTCTCCTTTTCCGGGGATAATACGTGGAATGCAGATCAGATGCCTGTCCTGGCAGAAGAAAGAGATCTGACATATCATCCTGTCGCCTTTGAAGGGTTCTCAGGAGGATATTATCTTCATGATCGTCTCCCGGTATCGGATAATGATATCTATTTTCATGACAAGGATGCAGATATTGCAGTTCTGTTTTCAGGTTATATCTACAACAGGGATGAGCTTGCAGGCACTGCCGGTATCACAGGCACAGAGCCGGAGCCCATGCTTGCCGCACATCTCTTCCTCGATGCCGGTCCCGGTTTTGTCAGCAGGCTCAACGGTGATTTTGCCATCTTTATCTGCCGGCCCGGCAGAAAGGAGGCCTACCTGTTCCGTGACCAGGTAGGGGTCAGGCCGGTAGCATATTCAGCTGACAGCGGGAGGCTGGTGTTCTCCACGGACATTACGGGGTTATCGCGTCTGTTATGCCACGGCGAAGGGCCGGACCCTGATTTTCTACTGGGTTTCTTCAAGTACGTAGACTATTCGCGGCTGCCGTGCAGGCGAGCCAGGAAGCTGATGCCCGGTCATTACCTGGTGTTTTCTGAGACAGGCATGGAGATGATACGTTACTGGGATCCAAAACGTATCAGGACGGACCACGGGATGGATTATGACGTTATGATCTCTGACCTGAAGGAGCTTCTGCATGATGCTGTGGCCATACGCTGTGACAGTCGTTTCAATGCCGGCGCCCATGTCAGCAGCGGCCTTGATTCCGGGATCGTCTCGACGCTTGCAAGAAGACATTATCGGTCACAGGAGAGCTTCTGCGGCTTTTCATGGTCGCCACAGGGCTTCCGGCCGGAAGAGGTCAGCTATGACGAGAGAAAGCTTGCCGGGAGCCTGTGCCTGAACGCGGGTATCACACCGTTGTTCTGTGACATTGAAGCCCCCGGCTATATGAGTAACCTGTCCGACTTTCATGTTAACAAGGGGTACTTCATCGAGCAGTCGGTGCTGGAAACAGCGGCGGATAAAAACGTCAACATGATCTTCAGCGGGTGGGGCGGAGATGAGTTCATCAGCACAGGCGACCGCGGGATAGAAACAGACCTGCTGAGGCGGCTGCACCTCAGGACTTATTTCAGGAGAAACCCGGTAAAGCCCGTCAGGCGGTTCATCAAATACTTCCTGCACTACACCCTCTATCCGGCACTGGGTATCCTCCAGGGCAACGTCGCCCGGTCATTCGCCAATGATGCCAGGTATATTAAAAAGCCTTATAAAAGGAGTAAAAGGAGAGCGCTCGGGAATTATTATTTTCACACCTCCCGCAGGCAGCTGCACCTGCGGTATCTGAAGTTTTACCATCTCCAGGAGAGATGCGAGACCTGGACGGTGGCGGGATACAGGAAGGGGATAGAGTACCGTTATCCGATGCTTGACAGGCGGATAATAGAATACATGCTGAGGGTGCCTTCCATACTTCTCTGCAGGACCGACCATTTCCGTCCGCTCCTCAGGGTGATAGGGGAAGGAATATTACCTGACGATGTGAGGATGAACATAAGCAAGAGGGACCCGGTATACTCTGTCTGGTGGTACGAGCTGATGAAGGAGTCGTCAGTGACGCTGATGGAAGAGGCGACCCGGTGGAAGGATAACCCCGATCTTTACTTCGTCGATTTTGACCTGCTGCTCGGCGATATATCACGTGCGCGATGGGAATCAGAAAGTGTCGACATGAAAGTACTATCCAAGGCGCTTGTCTATATCAAGGCTGTCAGTGAATTCTCAAAGTGGTATCATGAGCATTAACAAGGCTCCTGAGGCGGAGCAGAAGATTTGCGTCGGATGCGGGTTTTGCTGTGACGGTACTCTCTTTATCCATGCTGTGCTTAAGCCCGGAGAAAGGACTACTGTGCCTGAAAAGATCATGGAGCAGGTCTTCAATGAAGGGGAAAAAGATTATTTCTGGCTGCCCTGCGGGTATTTTTCACAGAGATGTACTATCTATGAAAGCAGGAGAGCTGATGTGTGCGGATCATACAGATGCCAGCTTCTCAGGGACTTTGCCGGGGGTAAGATCACGCTGGAGGAGGCCGTAGAAGTGGTGAGAGAGGCAAGGGCCATGCGAAGCGACCTTCAGGGGCAGTACAGGCACCTGACGGGCAATAATGAAGAGATGCATTTCATCAGGATGCTCATGAAGCTCGGGAAACTGCAGGGCGCTGAAAATGAGCAACCCGACATGGATCTTGAGATACTGCTGGCCAGGTGCAATATCTTTGAGGCGTTGCTGATAAAACACTTTCGCTCTGCTGGTGATTTTGGCAGGATGCAGATAACGAATGAGGCCGGGGGAACGAATACGGGAGGTAAAAGTATTTAGGCGGGGAACCTGCCTTTCCTCCTTGTAATTTTAGTACTTTCTTTTATCTTTACCAGCTTCCGGAAAAAGAGCGCTCAATGAAAAAGTTTTACAGGAACAACCGGACTATTTCAGGACGGTTGCATGATGAGCTGGTTATGATGGATATCAGGCAGGGAAAATATTTTTCCCTCAATCCTGTTGCCACGCGCATATGGGACCTGCTTGAGAAGCCGATGGACTGCAACGAGCTATGCAGCCTGCTGCTGGAAGAGTATGAGGTTGAGCCCGGAAGATGTAATGAAGAGGTGGAAGAACTGTTGCAGGAGATGGAGAAACTGGGACTGGTTTTTACGGGTGAGGGCTGACCCTGAAACAGGAATCCATGTTGAACGGTTGTAATTCTAAATTCATCAGAGTTAATGTTATCAGTCTGTTTGTTACAGACATTACTTCACTGTCAGGCGTAGATTAAATTAATGGCAAAAAAGAAGAAACCCTGGACAAGGCCGGCATTTCATGTGCTAAGGATCAGTAAAGGTACGTTCAGTGGTTCTATCGTCGGATTTGAAATAACGGGCAAATCAGGGCCTCCTGCAAAG
Source organism: Bacteroidota bacterium (assembly GCA_003250475.1). GTDB lineage: Bacteria > Bacteroidota > Bacteroidia > Bacteroidales > VadinHA17 > SR-FBR-E99. The sequence continues at coordinate 7,847 of QKGI01000098.1, forward strand.
ACCTGACAGGCTGACCGCGCTGAAGAGAACATGTAGTCCAGGATGAAAAGAGGCATAACAATACTATTATTTATTTTAGTTACCACCATCGGTACCGGGCAGATTATCGCCGATCACAGCATTGTTGACAGGTATGCCGATATCCCGCAACGTTATATCGACGAGGTAAAGAAGATGCTTGTAAATATAGGCGGTGAGTCTCATTCGATAGGTTATCAGAACGGGGTGATACTGCTTGAAATGCTTGATTCCCGTTTCCAGGTACAGACCTATCTCAACACTGCGCCTCCTGCTTTGACAGATAAATATCTCAGGCTCGGAAGGCCTGCTGAGTATGGTGAAGACTGCTGGACCTCCCAGGGGGGGATTGATAATCTGGTAGAATCAATAGTTAATCAGAGCAATACGGGGAATTCATTTGATGTATTTGCTTTTGGCTGGTGCTGGGATATGTCGTGGGTCAACCTGCCGGGAGGTACTGTTGACCCCGTTTACGGTGTGCGCTGGGCCGGCACATCTGATGGAGGGCCGCAGGGAAGCATGAGATGGGGACTCGACGCAGATGACCAGGAGCTGACCGGCAATTCGGTATGCATGGATACCTACCTGAACGCCGTAGAACAGTATAATGCCTACTTTAAGAGCAATGGCGTGACTACCAGGGCCATCTTCACCACAGGCCCGGTAGATACCTATACCGGTGAGAATGCTTTTCAACGGGAGCTGAAGCATGATTATATCAGGAGCTATGTCTGTGCAAGCAGCCAGAGGGTCCTTTTTGACTATGCCGACATTCTATGCTACAACAACCGTGGGGAGAAATATACCGAGGATTGGAATGATGACGGTGTCATGAGAAGCTATGCTCAGATACATCCCGACAACATGTATGAGTATGATGCTTCCTGGAATATCACCCAACCCAATGATACGGATGGTGATCACATAGGTGAGGTGGGAGCGCTGCGTATTGCCAGGGCTATGTGGTGGCTGCTGGCCAGGCTGGCAGGATGGGAAGGGCGGAAAGAGACCACATGGGAGGGCAGCGCCGGCAGCTCATGGGATGACCCCCTGAACTGGTCCGACGGCATACCGGACGATAGCACCGATGTGATAATACCCGATGTCACCCCTTACCCGGTCATAGAGCCGGGGGTGTCAGCCGAATGTTATAATATCAGGATAGAGACAGGGGCTGTGCTGACAATCAATTCCGAGACGGGGAACAGCGGATCGCTTATTGTCAACGGGCTGGCCTACGGTTCCGTGACCTACAACTGCCAGATGCCTGATGATGCACTGTATCATTATGTCTCTTCCCCGTTAAGCTCACCCGGCCTGCCTGCCACAGACACCTTCTGGGCATGGGATGAGGTGTCGGGCGACTGGGGTGATCCCGTGACGGAGTATGTCAGCGGCACCGGTTATACGGTAAGAGCCAATGGCGGTACCATCTCTTTCACCGGCAGCATCATCACCGCTGCAGGGCCTGTCGTCGCCACGTCGCCGTATCTCGACTGCGACTTTGTGGGTGGGGCGGAAGACGATTACGCCCTGAGGCCGTATGCTACGGGCAGGGACGATTACAGTCATTACGGAGGCGGGGGATGGAACCTGCTGGGCAACCCGTTTACCTCGGCGATGAGTGCCCAGGCTTTTATCACATACAACGAAGAGAGTTTCGATCAGAACTATAAGGCACTGTATATCTATGATGGTGCATCATATTCCTATATCGGGAGTGAACTGACCGGGTGGGAGAATGCCGCCGGCACATTCGGTTCGGGAGATGTACAGGCAGGCCAGGGGTTCTTTGTTGCCGCGCGATGCAACTCAAGCCTTTTCTCCTTTACATCCGCCATGCAGGCACATGACCCGGCTGTTACACTGACAAAATCAGCCCCTGCAGCCGGCCCGTGGCCCGGAGTGCAGCTGGAGGCCAGGTCGGCTGCCGGAGTGGCATCTGCCCTCGTGGTTTTTAGAGAAGGGATGACCACCGACCTTGATCCCGGTTATGATGTGGGCCAGATGAATGCCGGCACGGGCATAGCCATCTACACCTCACTGGCAGCGACAGATAACGGTGTCAGGTATGCCCGGCAGGCCCTGCCGGCAGCAGGGGCGGAAGCAATCACCGTGCCTGTGGGTGTCGACTGCGGCGCCGGAGGAGAGGTGGTATTCTCAGCCAATACCATACCGCTTTCCGGCAGTAAATACTGGCTCGAGGACCGGGTGACAGGCGTTTATACCGATCTATGCACAGGTAGTTATACGGTATCGCTTCCGGCAAACAGTTACGGAACAGGCAGGTTCTTCCTGGTAACATCTTCCGGTTCACCCTCGGGAAATGAGCAGATGCAGGAGGAGGAAACAGGGTTAAGAATGTGGGCGTCAAACGATAAAATCATGATCAGCGGCTATGTGACAGGTGCTGCGACATGTCAGGTCTACAACCTCCGGGGAGAGATGATCCTTGAAACGCGCCTCACAGACGGGGCGATGAATACGATAGACCTCCCCGGCTGGCTGCATGGCGTGGTACTGGTAAGGATCACCGGTCTTCCACGCATTACTACCCGGAAAGTAGTTATTCTATAAGGAATAAGGATTGAACAACCGGCAGGGTATCTCTCTTGTCTGTTGTTTTTATGATTAGAATCTTCTAAGTCTTTGTAATGAAGATATTTCTTTTTTTGGGCAGGACCTTCAGGCTGCTGCGGGAGCATCAGCCCTGGAAGCTGGTGGTGATACTCATGCTGACACTCCTTCTCGGGGTGACATCAGGGTTCTCCATCGTTCTGCTCATACCACTGCTACAGCTGCTCAGCATAGGCACCGGGGAGGAGCCCGGCGGCATTGCTCTTTTCATCCGGAACCTGGCTGACGGGGCGGGCATAACCCTTACCATAGGCAGCATACTGCTGGTATATATGGTACTTCTTATCCTCAGCGCCCTGGTGCAGTACCGCAAGTCGGTCCTTGATGCACGTTACCAGCAGACATTCATCTATAGCCTTCGCCGGCGGCTCTTCAGGAAGATCATCATGACCGACTGGCAGCTGCTGAACAGCCGCAGTAAGACCAACCACCTGCAGGTGCTGACAAAGGAGGTGCCCAACCTGGCACTCTACTATTATTATTACCTGAGGCTGCTCACCACCCTGATAATGACGGCGGCATATACTGCCTACGCCCTGATGGTGTCTGCCTCCTTCACGCTTATCATCGTCGCTGTCGGCATCCTTCTTTTTGTGTTCCTCAGGAAGTTTCTTTTCAGGGCCTTTCATCTCGGGGAGGGATACGTTAACTCATATAACAGGTTGCTGAAGTATATAGACGATTTCTGGCAGACGGTCAAGATAGCCAAGGTGCACAGTTCCGAGGATTATTACTACAACAGGTTTGATGAGGCGAGCACCTCCCTGCTCGACATGGAATACAGGATACAGAGAAACTGGTCGTTGCCCCAGCTGATACAGCGCCTGGCGGGCTTGCTGGTGCTCGTTGGTGTGGTGTGGTTCGGCTACCGGTCGGGCGCCGTGCCCATGGCTTCGTTTGTCATCCTTATACTGCTCTTCTCGCGTATCTTTCCGCAGTTTATTGCACTGAACACCGACATTAACATGATAGTCAGCAATGTGGCTTCGGTCAAGCTGGTCATGCAGCTCGATGATGATCTTCCTGACCCGCATGAACGTGTGAAGAAAGATCACACTGCCACGGCACTGCAAAGGGAGATAAGGATGGAGAATGTCAGTTTCTCCTATCCCGACGGGGAGAAACTGTTCGACGGTTTCAATGCGGTGATAAAAGCCTATTCGATAACAGGCATTGTGGGCCCGTCAGGGAGGGGCAAGACCACTCTTATCGATATGCTGGCAGGACTACAGAAGCCCGGTGCCGGCAGGATAGTGATAGACGGGAAGCGGCTGGATGACGACTTTCTCCCGGGCTGGAAGGCCGGGCTGGGTTATCTTCCGCAGGACCCGTTCTTCATCGACGGCACATTGCGGGAGAACCTGGTATGGGACAGCGGCGGAGGTGTCTCCGACGACGAGATACAGGATGTGCTGGAGCAGGTCAACGCCATGCACCTGGTAAGACGGTTCAGGAAAGGCCTGGATGCATTCATTGTTAATTACCCATACTCCTTCTCGGGAGGTGAGTGCCAGCGATTGGCACTGGCACGTGTTCTCCTGCGCAGACCGTCGGTGCTGTTGCTCGATGAAGCCACGTCATCACTCGACCGCGAGAATGAGGCGGTAATAATGGATGTTCTCAGGCGGCTTAAAGAGAAGGTCACAATAGTGTTCGTTACCCACCGCGAGTCAGTTTCGGGATGGTTCGATACAACAATCAGTCTTTGAAAAGTTATAAAAAAAGCAACATAAGCATAAAGAGCGGGAAACGTTTGAGTATTTTAAGGTTTTATTATTGAAATGAAAAAGAGGATTTATTTGTGCAGTCCGCATATGGGCGGAGGAGAGATGAAGTACATACAGGAGGCGTTTGATACAAACTGGATAGCGCCGCTGGGGCCTAATGTAGACGCATTTGAGAAGGAGCTGTGTTCAGCTGTGGGGGCACAGCATGTGGCTGCCCTCTCATCAGGGACAGCAGCCATACACCTGTCGCTGATACTGCTGGGAGTGAAGCCGGGCGATTATGTCATCGGGAGCTCCTTCACCTTCTCGGCAACAGTAAACCC
>QKGI01000087.1 GCA_003250475.1 Bacteroidota bacterium
AAGACGGAGAAGGTCCTCATAGTACACGATTTCGGCAACAGTCTGAACCCTGACATCGACAGGGGCCAGATGGAGGGCGGTGTCATGCAGGGAATAGGCTGGATGACAATGGAGGAGGTACTCTTCAGCAGTGAAGGGAAGATGCTTACCGACAGTCTCTCGACATATAAGGTACCCGACATATACTCTGCTCCTGAGCTGATGGAGTTCAGGGCCCTGGAGACGGAAGGACCGGGCTTTGCCCTTCTCCGGTCAAAAGCCGTGGGTGAGCCTCCGTTCATGTACGGCATAGGAGCATATTTCGCCCTGCATAACGCCATCAGATCATTCAATCCGTCATGGGAGCCTGATTTTTATGCACCGCTGACCCCGGAGAAGATACTGATGAGACTGTATGACAAAAAATGAGATGAGACCATGTCCGGAAAATTCAGCCCTGTAACCTTACATCAACTTCTGAGCCTGATATTGAAAGAGCTCGACAGCCAGGGCTCTGTCTTCGGGATCCCCGGCGACCTCTTTTTTAACCCCGGCGTGAACAGGTCCCTGCAGACTGAGATCTTCGGACATCCTCTGGAGTCGCCTGTCGGTGTGGCGGCAGGACCGCACACACAGCTTGCACAGAATATCGTTGCTGCATGGCTGACGGGAGCACGGTACATTGAGCTGAAGACAGTACAGACCCTTGACGAACTGGATGTCTCCAAACCCTGTATCGACATGCAGGACGAGGGGTATAACTGTGAGTGGTCACAGGAGCTGAAGATCAGGGAGAGCTTCGACGAATACCTCAATGCCTGGATAATAATACACATCCTGAACCACAGGGCTGGCAGGGGGAATGACCCCGGCACCGTCTTCAACATGAGCGTCGGCTACGACCTGCAAGGTATCATGCACGACAAGGTGCAGTGGTTCCTTGACAGGATGACCGGGTGTGCCGCTGAGCTCAGCGCCAGGCTCGAGGAGATCAGAGATATCTGTCCGGAGGCTGCCGCGATAGGCATCCCCTCATGTCTCTCTGACAATATCACCCTCTCGACGATGCACGGCTGCCCTCCTGACGAGATAGAGTCCATCGCGCGCTACCTGATCTCTGAGCGGGGGCTTCACACCATGGTCAAGCTGAACCCAACGTTGCTGGGGCCGGAGAGGCTCAGGGAGATACTTAATGACAAGCTCGGGTTCAGGACGGTAGTGCCCGATGAAGCCTTTGCCCATGACCTGAAATATGACGACGCCCTGGAGATCATACGCTCGCTGCAGTCGCTGGCCACAGGGAAAGGGCTGCAGTTCGGGCTGAAGCTGACCAACACCCTGGAGTCTGAGAACAACAGACACGTGTTCGGCAGTGACGTACCGATGATGTATATGAGCGGGCGGGCCCTTCATCCTGTCTCCGTGAACCTTGCTTATAAGTTACAGAAGGAGTTCGGGGGAGCATTGCTGCTATCGTTCTCTGCCGGCGCCGACGCATTCAATATCACTCCTCTTATCTCCTGCGGGTTCAGGACTGTCACTGTATGCAGCGACCTGCTTAAGCCGGGAGGCTATATGAGGCTGCACCAGTACTTCAGCGAGCTGAATACCGGCATGAAGAGGCATGATGCGGAAAATATCGAAGGGCTCATCACCGGGTCAACCGGCAGGGCCGGCAGGAGGTCATCCCCGCTTGCCAACCTCGAAGAATGGAGCAGGGCTGTTGTCGGTATGCCGGCATACAGGAGGGAATACATCAGGCCCCCCGATATCAAGTCGGGCCGTGAGCTCGATGTGTTCGACTGTATTGCGGCGCCGTGCCGCGATGCCTGTGCCACGGCACAGGATATTCCCGCCTACCTGTGGCATACCTCACAGGGCGATTTTGACAGCGCCTTCAGAGTGATACTTGGAACCAACCCGTTCCCCTCGGTGACAGGTATGGTCTGCGACCACCTGTGCCAGGGGAAGTGCACCAGGATAAACTATGACGACCCGCTGCAGATAAGGGAGGTCAAACGGTTCATCTCGTTCCATGATGAGCCGGCACCGGAGCCTGCGCCGGATAACGGCATCAGGGCAGCGGTGATAGGCGCCGGACCGGCAGGACTCTCATGTGCATACTACCTCAGGATGAACGGCTTCAGCGTCGATGTGTTCGAGGCACGATCAAAAGCCGGAGGCATGGTGCAGTATGCCATCCCGGGATTCAGGCTGACAGACGGGGCGGTGAAAAGAGATATTGACCGTATAGCAGGACTGGGAGTCAACATCATATACAACAGTCCTGTTGACAGGGAGAGATTTGAATACCTGAGAAAAGAATACCCTTATATCTTCATCGGTCCCGGGGCACAGAAAGCGTCGCCTATCCATATTGAAGGAGCCGGCGCAGAGGGTGTCATTGATCCCCTGCGGTTCCTGTTCAATGCAAGAGCCGGGTCGGAGACAGGTACAGGCAGGCACGTTGTGATAATCGGCGGAGGCAATACGGCTATGGATGCCGCACGCACGGCATGGCGCCTCGTTGGAGAAGAGGGAACGGTGACAGTCGTCTACCGCCGCACGGTAAACGAGATGCCGGCAGACCAGGGGGAGATAAGAGAGGTCATGAAGGAGGGAATAAAGATCATCGAGCTTGCAGCGCCGGAAAAGATCCTTGAGAAAGATGGAAGGGTGTCAGGCCTCATCTGCAGCAGGATGGAGCTGAAAGGTGCCGACGGCAGCGGCAGACCATCCCCGGTAAAGGTAGAAGGGAGTGAGTTTGAGATTCCCTGTGACACCGTCATACCGGCGATAGGACAGATGACAGATATCGACTTCGCGGAAAGGGATCAGATCACCGTGGGAGACATGCCCTACATGACGCGTATCAGGGGCGTCTATACCGGCGGCGATGCCATGCGCGGAGCCTCCACGGCAATAAACGCCATCGGCGATGGCAGGAAAGCAGCAGAACAGATAATGGCTGATGCCGGCATGGATATCAGAACGACAAAACCGGCATTAAACAGGAAGCTGACAGCCGGGGAGCTGATGAAAAAACGTACCGTCAGGATCCCTGCTAAACACCCTGCTGAGCCGGCAGAAGAGCAGAGAAGGAGCTTCAGCCTGGTGAGCCAGACCGCTGACCGTGATTCGATGGTGACAGAAGCGGGCCGGTGCCTGTGGTGCGACGAGATATGCAGCATATGCACCACGGTGTGCCCTAACTTCGCCAACAGGACTTACACCGTTACCCCCGTCAGGCTGAGACTGCAGAAGGCTGTCAGGACGGATGATGACGGTATACGAATTGAGGAGGACTTCCTGTTTGAGATAAAACAGAGATACCAGGTTTTGCATATTGCCAA
>QKGI01000047.1 GCA_003250475.1 Bacteroidota bacterium
GAGGTCTCTCGCGTAAAATATTTATCTGGTTTTCATTAAGTTCAATCTCAACCTGTGTCCGGCAGGCGTTGGTCATCCGCGGGTGGCCGGCAACCCTTCCCGCAGCAATAAAGGCTCTGTCAAGTCTGTCATTAAGCCTGAACAAAGTCACAGAATCGGCATCCACCCTGCCGTCTACGGCAAGTGAATAGCCTGTCTCATAGTGGGTGGGCAACCGTATGCTGCTTACGAAGTCAAATGCTGCCGTGCAGTGAGACAGTATAACAGTTGATGGAGTCAACCTGGTGGTATTGGCCATCCACGGAACCTTACCTGTAGAAGCTTTTACCAGCATCATACCGGCCATGGATGCCAGATCACCCTCACAGGCTGAAGGGATACCCTCAGTATTCAACTGCGCAAGGGCCAGGCAGGCTGTAACCTTCCTTTTCTGCACCAGGCTGAAGCATTCCACAGCGAGGGCATCAAGGTTGCTCTCCTCTGCCATCCGGCGCAGGAGTGCCAGCACCTGTGCTGCTTCCTGCAGTCCGTGAGCGTTATGCCCTGAGAACCGTTCTGTTAGTTTCGTGTCCGGCATAAGTTCTGTATAATCAGGCATTGCGCTCCAGGGGATATCAACAAGGTCTGTCCCGAGTTTGTCCCTGAGGACCGCAGCCGGAACATCAGATGCCACCAGCCATTCCGAGACTGATCCTATTAACCCGGCCCTGGAGCCACTGAGGCCAGACCAGGCTGCTGCCACTCTTATCCAACGTTCAATCAGTCCGGATGCCTCCGCTTCTTCAATATCAGCCAGGACAGCTAACCGGTTATTCGCGACCATCCATGCCATGACCTCCGTTGCTGCTGCATAGGCATTATTGCCCCTTATGCAAAGCAGAAGCACAGGCCTATCCGGAGCTGTCAGCTCTATCGCCCTCCTTTCAGAGCCTCCGCTCATAAAGAGTATGATGTCAGGCTGCGATTCTGTCATGATAAAGCTACCTGCCGGAAGTAATCCCCGGATGATGGATGCCGACAGGGATTCAGTCTCCGCTGCAGCACCCCTGTGGGCAGCCCATGCTACCCTGACCAAATATCTGTTAAAGCCTTTTCCTGCATTTTCCTGTGTCATGGCATATCTCGGTTTACGTTTTAAAATTAGTGGAAAATATTGTTTTCATCAGTCTGGTCCATGGCACATATCCGGTGTCGTATTTATCATATTGTATCCTTATTTTTTTCATGGGCTGGATTTTTTATTCAGAATTTTTATATTTACGCACTCTAAATGGATTAATCTCAATTAATAAACCGTAAAAACAAGATGAAAATGAGACTAAACAGAATGATAGCAGGGCTGGTAGTTATTTCTGCAATTACATGCTTAAGCCTCAATGCCCAGGATCGTAATGAAGTTATTTCAGTATACAATGAAGGGGCAAAGGCAATCCAGACCGACGTTCAGGCTGCAATAAAAGCATTTGAAAATGTTATTGTCCTTTCCGAGCAGGTCGGGGAGACAGCCGACGATCTGAAGCAGAAAGCCATACAGGTCCTCCCGGGTTTATATTATAAAGTAGCTGCAACAGCGTATAACGAGAAGAAGCCGACGGCTGAGGTTATTGAAGCGGCAAAGACAGCAGGAGCCATGGCAGAGAAATATGGCAACAAGACCTACAGGGATAACTCAGGTAAGATACTGGTTAACGGTTATTACAGGATGGCTACAGAGTTCTTCTCAGCCAATGATTTTGATAACGCTTTGCTTGCATTTGACAGTGTGCTGACACTCAACCCGGACCATATTGCTTCCATCTATAATAAAGCGCTGATATACAGGAACCAGGGCAATGATGCTTCATTCGAAGAGGCTCTCGATCTTTTTATCAGCAAGCTGGATCCCGCAAAAGATGCTGACAAGGAAGCACAGGCAAAAGGGATGGCACTCGAATATTTCCGTGCAGCCGGGTCCAAGGCCAACCAGGCAAACAACCTGGATGAGGCACTGGTCCTGCTTAACAAGGCAGCAAAATATGGTGATGACAAGACACTGTTTTACTTCTTTGCCGATGTCTATAACAAGCAGAGTAATTTTACCGATGGGGCTGCCTATGCTCAGAAAGGCCTGGATCTGGAGACCGGTGATGCCGAAGCGAAGGCAATGTTCTACTATCAGCTGGCAGTGGCTCAGGCTGGCAAGGGGGAGACCTCCGCAGCCTGCGAATCATTCAGGAATGCCATGTACGGACCATTTGCAGAGGCAGCTAAAGCGCAGAGAACAAACATGAAATGTGAATAGATATAACAACCTGATCGTTTAAAGAAATTATGTTTGTCAGACACGGTCAGCCTCCCGGCTGACCGTGTTTTTTTATCAAGTGCAGCAGGAAAGCAATATTGTCGTCTTTCTTTTGGTATTTCAATCTAAACACAAGTTCCTGACCATGCTTAAGAATTTTTTCCTCAACACAGTCCGAAACATGAAAAAACAGCGCGGATACGTGCTGCTGAACCTCGGAGGTCTCGTAATAGGTATAACAAGCTTCCTCTTCATTTCCTTATATGTGATTCATGAGCTTAGCTATGACCGTTTTCATTCCGGTTATGAGAACATATACAGGCTGAAGGTGATCGGGAGGATGGCAGGCAGCGAACTCAACCAGGCTGTCACCGCAGCGCCGATGGCACAGGCGATGCTCAATGATTATCCTGAAATCATCAAGGCCACGAGAACAAGGGGTATGGGTGAATGGCTTATCGGGTACGGTGAAAACAGGTTCAATGAAGAAGGGGTCATGTTCGCTGATTCTAACTTCTTTGACGTTCTGGACTTCAGGTTCCTGAAAGGAGACCCTGAATCAGCTCTTGTCAGACCACGGTCAATGGTCATGACCGAGGAATATGCAAGGAAGTATTTTGGTGATGCCGATCCTGTGGGACAGAAAGTGACCATGGAATCCGATACTGTTTTATTTACCATAACAGGTGTTATAGAGAATGTGCCTGATAACTCACACATCAAATTTGACATCCTGGCATCATTGAGCACATACCCGCAGATGGCAAACAACCAGTTCTGGATCTCCCATAACTTTTATACATATATAGAGGTAGCCGACGGCACTGACAAGAATGTCCTTCAGGAAAAACTTCAGGAGATGATCATTAAATATGTCGGACCACAGTTGCAGGAAGCTCTCGGCACATCAATCGATGATTTCAGAAATGCAGGAAATGACTTCAGCTATGTTCTGGAGCCGTTGAAAGACATACACCTTAAAGGCGCTGTTCAGTATAATCTCGAACCACCCGGCTCGCCAAGCACTGTATTTATCTTTGCAATAATTGCATTCCTGATACTTGTGGTTGCCATTATCAACTATGTGAACCTGGCCACGGCAAAATCAGCCGGAAGGGCCAAAGAAGTAGGGGTAAAAAAGGTTTCCGGAGCCAGTAAGGCAGGACTGATTTCACAGTTCCTTGCCGAATCAGTTCTTATCGCTGCCATAGCAGGAATTATATCGATGTTGCTGGTACTTGCACTTACGCCATCGTTCAACCAGCTGATAGGCAAGACCCTTTCCGTGAGCCTGTTCAGCGTCAACGGAGTGATAGCAATACTGATCCTGATTCTTCTTGTAGGATTCTCGGCAGGGTTTTATCCTGCCTTTGTCCTGGCCTCATTCAAGCCGGCTGATGTCCTTAAGGGAACACTGAGCCCGGGTTCTATGTCCAAACGCCTGAGAGGCATACTCGTTGTATTCCAGTTTGCAGTTTCCATAGTCATTATTATCGGATCGATACTTGTCTACAGGCAGCTCAACTTCATGACCAGGAAAGACCTGGGGTTTGACAAGGAAAATCTCATCGTTATAAAACGGTCTGATGCTTTCTGGAGGCAGAGAGAGACATTCAGGAACCAGGTGATGCAGATTGATGGCGTCGTGAATGCAGGGTTCTCAAGACAGGTTCCGGGGATGGAATTCAGTAACAATGCCTTCTTCCGTGATGATGACCCTGACAAGAATATGTACCTCCTGCAACAGGCATGGGTCAGCTTCGACTACCCCCAGGCACTGGGAGTGAAGCTCGCCAGCGGACGTTTCTTCTCAAGAGACTTTGGCACTGACTCCACCTCTGTCATGATAAACGAGTCGGCTGTCAGGTTACTGGGACTGAAGGAACCGGTAGTTGGACAGTATATTACCCAGCCGGCCGGTCCGAGGGAGTTCCGCCGCTACCAGATCATAGGAGTGATGAAAGACTTTAACATCACCTCCATGCATAAGGCTATTGACCCGGTGTGCTTCTCAGTGCTCTTCCCGGGCGGAGGCGACCAGTACGCGACGCTGAGGCTCTCGGGGAAAAATATACCGGCTACACTGGCAGCCGTGGAGAGGAAATGGAAAGAGTTTACTCCTACCCAGCCCTTCCAGTACGAATTCTTTACTGATACATGGAATAACCTGTACACATCGGAGATGAAAGCAGGACGCATATTTTTCCTCTTCTCCTTCCTCGCAATCTTTATTGCCTGTATCGGACTGATAGGGCTTGTAACTTTCATGACCAACAAAAGGACCAGGGAGATAGGTATCCGTAAGACCTATGGAGCCTCTATGCCGATAATACTCAACCTGCTTATCAGAGAGATTGTTATACTTATTTCAATCTCTTCGCTGGTAGCATGGCCGCTGGCATACTACGGCTCCAGATACTGGCTCAGCAGCTTCGCTGACAAGGCATCCGTCAGTCCGCTGATATATTTCCTGGCCTCTGTGATAGTCCTTGTTATCGGGTTCATCGCTGTAAGCTATCAAACGATAAAGGCAGCCAGCTACAGTCCTGCCAATGCTTTAAGAACTGATTAGTTGCATTCATCGGTTTTTTAAACGCTTTTGCACAGGCTGGCACAAAACAAAACCACCTGTACTTCCAGTAGTACAGGTGGTTTATTTTCTTAATATCAAAGCCTTAAATAAGGCCCTTGTACGATATTTGATTCAATGCAAGTGAGTCTTACCTTAATTTTCTGGCAGCCATCAAAGACCGGTACCGTTCTTTTGCCTCCTCAATATTTGCGTCTTGCGCAATATATATCCTGGTCTTGTGGTTAATTACCACTTCTTTTAACTTGGACAGATCTGGTGATTTAAATTCAGCCGGTTTCTTTTCTATCATAATTATTTGTATTTCAACAGAATATTCTGCTGTCAGAATCCTTTTTTTTATTCAGGTAAGGCAAATTATGCCAACCTGACATTAACTGCATTCAGGCCTTTTTTACCCTGTTCAAGATCAAAAGTAACAACATCATTTTCCTTTATAGGTTCCTTTAATCCAGATGAATGCACAAAATACTCCTTTGGTGAATTTTCTTCTTTAATGAATCCAAATCCTTTAAACTCATTGTAAAATTTTACTGTTCCAGTACTCATTATTTGATTTTATTAGTGTGGTGCAAAGGTAGTCAATAAAACGTAATAATACATTTATTTTCAATAAATTAAATATTATTTCGATTATAGCTGCAAATAGTGTCTTAAACTCTGGCTTTTCCGGCCTGTACTCTCGAACTTTTTGATTAGGTTTAAGTCATTATTGTATTTAGATAATGAGCCCTCTCTCCCTCCTGTTGATTATCCTGGGTTATTTTTCACTGTTGATGGTGATCTCTTTCTTCGCCTCACGGCGCATCCATGATACCACATTCTTTGACGGAGACAAGGCTTCACCCTGGTTTCTTGTCGCTTTCGGGATGATAGGCTCTGGCATCTCAGCCGTATCTCTCGTTTCAATCCCCGGAAATGTCGGCAATAACAATCTCTATTACTTCCAGTTCATCCTCGGAACAATAGTCGGCTACCTGTTCATAGCCTTTGTATTGACGCCAATATACTACAGGCTGAAACTCGTTTCGATCTATACCTACCTTAATATCCGGTTCGGCAGCATCACCTACAAGACAGGTTCACTTTTCTTCCTGTTCTCGCAATCATTCGGGGCAGCCCTGAGGCTGTTGCTATCAATCAAGATCCTTCAGTATGCCTTCTTTGACAAATTGAATATCCCGCCCTTCATTACCATTATCGCAGTACTGATACTGATCTGGCTCTATACAAACAAATCCGGGATCAAGACAATTGTCTGGACCGATGCACTTCAGTCTGCATTCCTGATAACAGTAATTATTATCTCTATCCTGTCGATCAAACACTCCCTTAATCTCTCTTTAGGCGAGATGGCAGGTACCGTCACTCACCATCCTTATGCAAAAGTGTTTGACTGGGATATACACTCTGGTTCGAACTTCTTCAAACAGTTTATTTCAGGGTTGCTAATTACAGTTGCACTGGTGGGACTGGATCAGAGTATGATGCAGAAAACCCTGACAGTCAGAAATATGAAGGATGCAAGGAAGAACGTGCTTACCTTCAGTTTCTTCATAGCGTTTGCACAGACAATGTTCCTGGCGCTTGGTGTTCTTATATATATCTACGCGGAGAAGAGTGGCATCAGCCTCGCAAAACATAACGGGCAGTTTGTCAATACCGATGAGCTCTATCCTTTGCTTACCCTTAACTACTTCGGGAAGATCGGAGCGGTGGCGTTTCTTATTGGCGTTATTGCCTCTACGTTTGCGAGTATTGATTCCTGCATAACGGCTTTAACCACGGCCTTCAGTTATGATTTTATGAATATTGCAGATAAGCCTCATGAATTAAGGAAGAAAATCAAGGCAAGAGTCCTTCTCGGGGTAAATATTGTCATGTTCATCATTGTTCTCTCTTTCTGGAACAGCAAAGGGGCGATAATCAACACAATTTTCAAGACCGCAGGATATACCTACGGACCCATTCTCGGGCTGTATCTCACCGGCCTCTTTACAAGGATCAAGTTCCGGGAAAAATGGGTGCCGGTGGCATGTGTTGCAGCAGCTTTAGGAACATGGTTTCTGAACGCTTACTTTATACGGGTATTTGACTTTGATTTCGGCTTTATGAATATTTTTGTCAATGCATTACTTACAATAATATTCCTTGTGACTATTAAAAGGAAAAATGCAGTTGCCTGAGGATGATATTTCAATACGGCCCACAACAGACCACAGGGAGATAGACATCTGTGCGCTTATGATGTCCAGGACAGATCCGTGGATAACGCTTGGCATGGATTACAATATGTGTCTCGAAGCTTTTGATGGAATATGCAAGGAGATCCATATTGCAAAGGTCGGAGCTGATATTGCCGGTTTTGTTATTCTGCAGGTCTGCGGCACATTCTCCGGCTACATACAGACAATCTGCGTAGGCGAAGATTACAGGGGAAGGGGGATAGGAACCACCCTGCTTGATTTCTGTGAAAAGAGGGTTCTGAAGTTTTCTCCCAACCTGTTCATTTGCGTTTCTTCATTCAACACTGAAGCCCGCCGGCTGTATGAAAAATATGGATTTAAGGTAGTAGGCGAGCTGGATAATTTTGTCAGGCAGGGCTTTACTGAAATACTTATGCGAAAAACGGCTGGGCCGAGGGTCGGATACAAGCCCAGGTAACACATAATACCATGAAGCATCACATCAGGTCAGCACTGGCACTTTTTCTTTCACTGTTTATAGTAACAAATATCAGTGCATCGGAACCAGGTGGCAGAAAGGCTGTTCTGAGAGCTGTTGTCGACAGTATCCTGGAAAGCCAGGTAAGCCTTGGCAAGATCCCGGGAGCAGTAATACAGGTAAAAGAGGGAGACCGTATTATCTGCCGGCAGGCCTTTGGTTATGCAATGAAATATGACTTCAACCATGAGCCGGTCATCCCGCCGGAGAAGATGACTGTCGGTCATATGTTCGATTTAGCGTCGCTGACAAAGGTAATAGGTACCACCACTTCCGTTATGGTACTTGCTGACCGGGGGCTTCTCAGCATTGACGACCCGGCAGGCAAATATATTCCCGCCTTTAATTCTGATGACAAGAGAGAGATCACCCTGAGGCATCTCCTCACACATACGGCCGGTCTTTATGAATGGTATCCCCTGTACTACCTTGCTTCAGACAAAGAGGAATGCTACAGGCTTATCGGCAGCCTCCCCCTGAGGTACCCAATCGGGGAAGGACGGCATTACAGCGACCTGGGTTTTATCATTCTTGGTCAGATCATTGAGAAGGTATCGGGTATGCCGCTTGAGACGTTTGTGAGAGATCAAATCTTTCTTCCGCTGAGGATGAAAAAAACCACCTATAACCCTCTCACTACAGGCAGGTATAAAAAAATCGCCGCCACCTCAGCAGGAAATCCATATGAAAAAAGGATGGTTTATGATTCCACTCTCGGATACCAGGTAAAGGAGATCGATCCCCGGCAGTGGAACGGATGGAGAACCTATCTGCTCAGGGGTGAAGTCAACGATGGCAACGCCTGGTACGCCAACGGCGGGGTTGCCGGCTCGGCAGGATTGTTCTCCACTGCCGCCGACCTGCAGAAGATCGTTGACATGCTTGTAAATAAAGGGATGACGCGCTCCGGACAGTTTATATCCACGGAAACGGTGACAGCCTTCCTGACAAAAGATAAGTATAACAACGGACTGGGATGGGTAATGGATCCGGTTAACTCATTCATGAAGGATGCCCCGGAGGGATCGTTCGGGCATACAGGCTTTACCGGTACAAGCATTGCAGTCATCCCGTCGGCGAGAGTATCGGTAATTCTCTTAATCAACAGGCAAAATACCGGGCTGTCGGAGGAGGGTCTTTATTATAACCCTAACCAGGTGCGGATGCAGATATTCAGGGCAGTACTCAGATATCTTTCAGAGGAGGATTAAGATTCCTAATGCTCTTCCTGACTGTCAGGGAGCCTTCCATAAGTACTGTTGTCTACGGATCTGCGGCCCGGCTTCCCGGGTAAGCTGAAAGACACGCCGTGATCCACTATCAGGTGCTGTCACAAAGTATAGCCCTGCAGCGCATAGCACTGTCACCGGTCCTTTCCAGATGCCACTACTCTGAAGGCGAGAATTACGTCCCGCCTCCGGCGTGCCGTGATTCCCGGAGACGGGCACTTACAATGAAAAGCGTCGGACTTAACATCCCTGCCTGAGAATTACGTCCCGCCTGCGGCGTGCCGTGATTCTCAGAGACGGGCACTTACAATGAAAAGCCCACAGCGCCTTGCGCTGTTATGGTCTTTTTTGTTTCAGCCTGTCGCTTGAAAACAAGTTTTCAGCTCCTTTCTGAAACAAAAAAGCCCTTGCACTTCGTGCCCGGGCTTTTCATTGTAGCGAGAGAGAGAATTGAACTCTCGACCTCATGATTATGAATCATGCGCTCTAACCATCTGAGCTATCTCGCCATTACCATTGTATCTTAAAAAACTTCACTATTCCAATGAATCATGCGCTCTAATCCCGATCCCGACATGTCGGGATCGAGGATGCTCGTAAAACATGCAAATCACAGATTTGCTGTTTTTCGGCACCATCTGAGCTATCTCGCCTTCAAAACAAGGGTGCAAATATAAATATTTTTTCATTTTGACCGGCAAACTTTTTCTTTTCAGCTATTATTTTTATATTGCATGACACTCACGCTCATCCATGAGAATTAAATTCGAAATTGAATACACCCTGAACTCTCCTACACGTGTTCTCTTTGACAGGTTAAGCACTCCTGAGGGACTGGCCGAATGGTTTGCCGATAATGTAACCGTTGAAGGAGATATTTTTACTTTCTACTGGGACAAAGCGGAAGCAAGAGCCCGTCTTGTTTATGCAAGGGAAAACAAAGCTGTGAAATTCGAATGGCTTGACTTTGCCGATACAGAGACAAACTTCTTCGAGTTCCGCCTTATGATTCACGAACTGACAAACGAAACAGCCCTGGTTATCACCGACCATGCAGAAGAGGATGAGATGGAAGATGCCAGGGATCTCTGGAATACCCAGATATCCTACCTGAAAAAGGTGCTCGGTCTGACCGAGTGAAAGAACGTTGTTTCTTTCTTGAAAATAACGTACGTTTGCACCACACCCGAGACAATGAAGAAAATCGATCTGTTTATGATAAGGTCGTTTATAGGACCGTTGATACTGACGTTCTTTATTGTTCTCATTATCTTTATACTCCAGTTCCTATGGATGTATGTCGATGAGCTTGCCGGTAAAGGTCTTGAACCTAAAGTCCTTGCCGAACTGCTCTTCCAGTTCTCACTCACCTTCGTACCTCTCTCTCTCCCGCTGGCTATCCTGCTGGCCTCGCTGATGACCTTCGGCAACCTGGGGGAGTTCCTGGAGCTCACTGCCTTAAAATCATCAGGAGTGCCCCTTCAACGCATCATGCTGCCGGTCTTTGTCTTCGCCTCCCTGCTGGCCCTGGGCTCATTCGCCTTTGCCGACTACGTGCTGCCCATCTCCACACGTAAGGCAAGAACCCTCCTCTCTGATATACGTCGTATGAGACCGGAATTCGACATACAGGAAGGAACATTCTACAACGGGATAGACGGACTAAGCATAAAGATAACAAACAAGGATCCCGAGACAAACAGGCTGGATGGCATCTATATATACGATAACAGGGGCGGCATAGGAAACTCATCCATCATTCACGCTGACTCCGGCTATATGAGAGTGACCGGCGATGAGAGCGGGCTCATTCTGACACTGTATAACGGGCATGCCTATAAAGATATAGAAGAGAAGAACGTACCACAGGACAAGAGGAAATACCCGTTCAGGCGTGATGTGTTTACGGAACAGACAATGGTCATTGAACTGACCGGATTCGGCCTTAACCGTTCAGGAATGGATCTCTACCGTTCAAACTACGCTATGCTCAACACCTCCGAACTGACTTACTTCATCGACTCGCTCTCAGGTCGATATGCCACCAGGTCTGACACCTATTTTGAAGAGTTCAGCAAAGCGAAGGTTTTTACAGCTGCCCACTATTTCACAGGCGGGTATCATTACTACGGAGATACTACTGCAGCCAGGAAACTGGAGAACTTCAACTGCAAGGGAACCTTTGACACCCTGAATTTCATGGACAAGACGGCAACAATCAGCCGGGCCCTCTCTTTTGCCCGTGATGGCACTTCATTCATGGTTGAAAAGAGTGAGGCTTTGCTTGTGGAGGCAAAAAACCTGAAGAGATATGAGGCTGAAAGATACAAGCGTTATACCCTGCCACTGGCCTGTCTTGTCTTTTTCTTCATCGGCGCCCCTCTGGGTGCCATTATACGCAAAGGCGGGCTCGGCACGCCGGCAGTGATATCCGTACTCTTCTTCCTGTTCTATTACGTGATATCCCTCTCCGGTGAGAAGTTTGCAAAAGAATTGATAATCAGCGTTCCGATAGGAATGCTTGCTTCAACAATAATACTTCTTCCTATTGGTATCTTCCTGACTTACAAGGCCACCACTGATGCCGCAATCATGAACGCGGAGACTTACATCATCTTTATCAAAAAGATCGGCGCCTTCTTCACCGGGATAAAACCTGAAAAGGAAAATGAAGATTCTGGTTCTGTCGTCTAAACCACCATGGCCTCCTCGTGACGGAGGTGCTGTGGCTACGCTGAGATGCATTGAAGGTCTTGCCGCCAGTGGAGCAGGAGTATCCCTCCTCTCAATGATCACAGAGAAACACTCTCCCGGGGATGTCTCTGCTGATAACCGTGATGACGGCATACTTGAAGAATACCGGACGGTACCGGTTGACACAGCCATCAGGCCTCTTAAGATGATTGGCAACTTAATATTCTCCCGTGAACCCTATGACCTGGCACGATTCATTTCCCCATCATATTCTCAGTCGCTTCAAGCCATGCTTTCCGGCACGAGATATGACATTGTACAATGCGAAGGTCTCCTCTTTACTCATTATGTTGATGAAATCAGAAAAGCAACTGACGCTCCGGTGATATTGAGGGCCCATAACGTTGAGCATAAAATAAGGGAAATGATGGCGGCACAGGCTCTCAACCCTTTAAGGAAAATTTACCTTAATAATCTCTCAAAAAGACTAAGCAAGACCGAGACAGAAGCTTGCAGACGTTTTGATGCAGTGGTGCCTATCAGCGAACCTGACTGCCTATGGTACAGGAACATGTGCGATGAAAAGCCGGTACTTCTCTTAGAGACAGGGATGCCGGAAGCAGAATATGTCCCCGAACAGGAGGTTGAGAACATTCGTGTCGGTTTTATAGGAGCTCTTAACTGGCAGCCTAACATCATGGGTTTAAAGTGGTTTCTTAAACATGTATGGCCATGTGTGTCCGCCAGGATCCCCTCGGCTACTCTGCATATTGCCGGCAGGGGTGCGCGTCAGGGCGACAGGCATTGGATTCGCGGAACAAGGGTGATGTTTGAAGGCGAGGTCGATGACTCCCGGGCCTTTATGACCTCCATGAATGTTCTTATTGCACCTCTATTCGCAGGCAGCGGCCTCAGGATCAAGATACTTGAAGCAATGAGCCTCGGCCGGACAATGGTGGCAACGCCGGTGGCAGTCAGCGGATTGCCGGTTGAAGACGGCAAAGAACTGCTTATCGCCTCCGATAGCAGCTCATTCTGTACGAAACTGACCATGGCACTTACAGACCCCGTAATGAGAGTCTCAGCCGGGCAGGCAGCAGCAAAACTTGTGAGGGAGAGATATGACAATCACCTGCATTCTGAAGCACTTATCGGTTTTTACAGGAAAATGAGCCATGGTACCTGAAACAATAATGGCCATATCATTATTTCTCCTTGTCTGGACATATATTATCTATCCTGTCACAGTGATATTCAGTGCATCTATTTACAGGAACCGAAAAGGGAAGGTCAGGGAGAAACGACATGCACCTGACCTGCCTTTTGTTTCCGTGCTGATGTCTCTTTATAATGAGGAAAAGGTGACAGCAAACAAGGTTCGAAGCCTGCTGAAAACCGACTATCCTGCTGACCTCATTGAATTTATCCTCGGCTCCGACGGTTCTACTGATGACACAGGGATGATTCTCAAAGATATGGCTGCTACTGACAGCCGGATCAGGATGATCCACGTTCCACAGAGAAGAGGCAAACCAGCAATGCTGAACGATCTCGCAGCCTTAGCCCTGGGAGATGTTCTGATTATTACCGATGCCAATGTGATGTTTTCCCCGGACACTGTCAGATATCTTGCTGAGCGGTTTGAAGAATCCTCAATCGGGTTGTGCGATGCCACTGTTGTACCGGTAACACAGGGAGAGGCAGGCATTGAGAGGCAGGAGAACCTTTACGGACGTTTTGAGACCTTCCTTAAGCGGGCAGAGGGAGAACTCTGGGGGGCCATGCCTGGACCCTACGGTGGTTGCTATGCTGTCAGACATGGACTTTTTCCGCTGCTTCCTGAAAATACGCTCGTTGACGATCTGTTTGTAGGTCTGACAGTGCTTGGGAAGAAGTACAGGTCGGTGAATATACCTGAGGCAACGGTGATGGAAGACACCCAGCCGGATATGAGGGGGCAGTTCCGCAGGAGGGTGAGAATAGCCGCCGGCTCATTCCAGAATCTCTTCCGCTTCGGTCCCTTCCCTTCAGAAAGGATATCAGTCTCCCTTGCATTCGTTTCCCATAAGATACTGAGGTGGTTAACCCCATTGTTCCTCGTGCTTTTTTTCATGACAACGGTCATTCTTTCAGGCCGTTCCGATTTCTACCTTTGTTTGACAGCAGTTCAGCTGATTTTCATAATTTTGTCGGCGCTGGATCTGGTGCTTGACAGGTACGGCAGGAAGATAAAATATCAGAGGTACATAACCCAGTTCCTGTTGATGAATGTAGCACTGACGGCGGGATTTGTGAAAGCACTAAGAGGGGTTAAATCAGGGTTATGGGAGCCTACCAAACGAATTTAGAATGACACAGGATACTAATCTGAATACCATTAACGAAGCCATCGAGGAGATCAGAGAGGGCAGGATTGTCATCGTTGTTGATGACGAAGACAGGGAGAACGAGGGCGACTTCATCTGTGCGGCCGAGCTGGTCACACCGGAGATAGTCAACTTCATGGCCACACACGGCAGGGGCCTGATTTGCGTGCCGCTCCCCGAAGAGCGTTGTGAGGATCTGGAGCTCGACATGATGGTAGGTCACAACACCTCCCTGCACGAGACCCAGTTCACCGTCTCGGTTGACCTCCTCAGTCCAGAAACTACGACGGGCATCTCGGCAAAAGACAGGGCGCTGACAATAAAAGCACTTGTTGATCCGGCAACGAAGCCGGCACAGCTGGGAAGACCGGGACACATCTTCCCGCTCAAATCGCGGTCCAAAGGCGTATTGCGCCGTGCCGGGCATACAGAGGCTGCCGTAGACCTCACCCACATGGCAGGGCTAAGACCCGGTGGCGTACTGGTTGAGATAATGAACGAGGATGGCACAATGGCCCGTCTTCCTGACCTGCTCGTCCTCTCGAAAAAATTCGGCATTAAAATTATCTCAATAAAAGACCTCATCCGTTATCGTCTTGGTATTGAATCAATAGTTGAGATAGGTGAACAGGTTAAACTACCGACAGAGTATGGCGACTTTGACTTTATTCCTTTCAGGCAGGTGAGCAACGGGCTGGAGCATGCTGCTCTGGTGAAAGGTACCTGGACAAAAGACGAAGCCGTACTTGTCAGGGTTCATTCATCATGCTTCACCGGTGATATCTTCGCTTCAAAAAGATGCGACTGCGGACCGCAACTGCACAAAGCCATGCAAATGGTTGAGGAAGCCGGTAAAGGAGCCATCATCTACCTTAACCAGGAAGGCAGGGGCATAGGCCTGATAAACAAGATACGCACATACAAGCTCCAGGAGCAGGGACGTGACACCGTGGAAGCAAACATCGAGCTTGGTTTTCAGGAAGATGAACGCGACTATGGCATAGGAGCAAATATCATGAGGGGAGTCGGGCTGGGCAAGGTGAAGCTTATCTCCAATAACCCTGTCAAGAGGGCCGGACTGGAAGGATACGGGATCACGATTGTGGAGACAGTTCCGCTGGTCATACCGCCAAATCCTTTCAATTCCTTTTACCTCGAGACCAAGGCAACCAAGATGGGTCATACCCTGTCATGTTATAAAACGCCCACAAAAGGCGAGGATGACTGAGAACCTGCCACGCATAGTGTTTATGGGAACACCCGCTTTTGCAGTGGCCAGCCTGGATGCCCTGCACAAGGCAGGCTTTCCGGTGGTTGGTGTCGTTACTTCTCCCGACAAACCGGCAGGAAGGGGTCGTAAGTTATCTGTCAGCCCGGTAAAGGAATATGCACTCGGGCATAACCTTAAGATCTTTCAACCTGAGAAGCTGCGCGATGCTGATTTCATAAACGATCTCAGACACCTGAATGCCGATATCTTCGTAGTGGTGGCTTTCCGCATGCTTCCTGAAGAGGTATGGAGGATTCCTCCTCTCGGCACGTTTAATCTCCATGCCTCCCTCCTGCCACAGTACCGTGGAGCAGCCCCAATAAATCATGCCGTAATGAACGGTGAGACAAAAACCGGAGTCACTACTTTTCTTATTGACAAGGAGATAGATACCGGCAACATACTTCTCGCCCGTGAAACTGCTATCGGACCCGAGGAAGATGCAGGCAGCCTGCATGACCGTCTGATGGTTATGGGCGCGACCCTGGTCATTGAGACTGCAGCGGGACTCTTTGAAAGACGGCTCAAACCGCTTCCCCAGGCAATGCCACGGGGTCAGGAGCTTAAACAGGCTCCGAAGATTTTTCCACCCGACCTGATAATCAACTGGAGAGACCCCGCCTTCAGGATACATGATAAAATCAGGGGGCTTTCACCCTATCCGGGAGCTGTGACAACCCTCCATTCTGAAGATAGACTCATGAGAATCAAGATCTTCGCGAGCAGAGTCATGGATAATGTGACAACTATACCCGGGACAATCATCCTGAATGACAAATCTAGGTTTATCATCTCATGTTCTGTTGGTGCCCTGGAAGTCACATCGGTACAGCCGGAAGGCCGTAAACGGATGACCGGCGCAGAGTTTCTCAGGGGATTTGACCCGGCCGGATGGGAACTGGTCTGACCGGATACGGTTATCTTAGCCTGAGCTTCTGCCCGACGGCACACTCCGAACCCTCCTCCATAAGGTTCATCTTATAAAGCGACGAGAGCCTGATAGCATACTTTTGTGAGATGCTGTGCATGGTCTCACCCGTACTTACAACATGTATTGCAAAACCCTGTGCTGCTTTTGTCCTCTTAAGCTGAATGTAGATTACCTGTCCGGGCTTCAGGGCAGTACCCGGGGGAAGGTCATTGTAACGGCTTATTTCCCATGCGAGAATCTGGTATTTCTCTGCAAGCGACTCGCCTGTGTCACCCTCCTCAACAACGACGTATTTGACACCGTTGTTCTCCTGGATTGTCCTTCGGGTATTGAGACTGATAACCTTAATAGGCTCTTCTGCTTCCGCCGGAGGAGTGATCACTGGTGACGACTGCTGATGAGCAGTATCCGTCAAACCCGTGACCTCATTGTTTCCAGAAGGAGGTGCATTGACCGGAGCTTTCGCATCAGTGTTTTTTCCGGTTGCCACAGGCATCTTCCCCGCTGAATCGGCAATTCCTTTCATGCCAGTGTCATACGCATGCAATCCATACTCTTCTATCTTTCTTATCAGTAGCTCCGGGTATTTGGGGTCTGTGGCATACCCGGCTTTTTTCAGCCCGTGTGCCCAGCCTTTGTAGTCGGTACTGCTCAGCCTGAAGAGATCCCTGTAACGGGAACCGTTCACCAGGAAGTCAGAATGATCCCTGTATGAATCCTCAGCCGACTTATATGCCCTGAAGCATTCTCCCCTTCGATTGTCATCATGGTAGATCCTCCTTCCCCTCCAGTCGTTATGACATTTTATCCCGAAATGGTTATTGCCCTTTGTAGCCAGTGTGCTCCGCCCGTAGTTCGACTCAAGCATGCCCTGTGCAAGAGTAATGCTTGCAGGTATCCCTGTCCTCTTCATCTCACTAACAGCCAGAGAGCTGTACCTGTTCAGGTAATCGATCGCATAGGAGGGCGTTGGACCCGATGGTGCAACGGTTCGTGCCGCCCTGCGTGTTGAACTGCAGGAATAAAGCAACAAAATCAGCAGAAGGAATGTATAACGGGTGAGATTTCTCATCAGAAGAGTTTTGACAAAAATATAAAAATGTCTGTAGCCTCTGCAAATCCTAACGCCACAGTAAAAATATTATTACTTTTATTGCGCTATAAGTCACTGTTATTGCATATGAAACAGATATGTTTCCCGGAATATGACCTGGCTCATAAACAGAGAGGAGCGAATCTTGATTTAGTTAGGGTTAATAACGGTGACGCTTTACCCTTTGCAGGGACGAGCTTTCAAACCAAGGCAAATAAATCTCATTACTATGAAGAAGAGAGAACTTAGTATCTCTTACCTGGAATATAAGGGAACAGATGAGCTTTCTGAAGCTGACAGGCATCTGGTAGAAGAGGCAAAGACTGCAGCCGCCGGCGCCTATGCGCCCTACTCGCATTTCATGGTAGGCGCTGCCATTGAGCTTGATGAGGGCACAGTAGTCAGGGGAGCCAATGTCGAGAACGCCGCTTTCCCGTCAGGGAGCTGCGCTGAGAAGACTGCCCTGTCATATACGGTAGCGAACTTCAGTGATAAAAAAGCCAAGGCAATTGCCATCGTCGCTTTTTCTGAAGGGGAACTGACAGATGATCCGGTACCCCCATGCGGTAACTGCCGTCAGATGCTTATTGAGGAGGAACAGAGGCTGGGTAGCCCGATAAGAGTTATTCTTGCAGGTAAAACAGATGTTATTATCCTTGACAACTGCCAGTCGCTCATGCCTCTCAGCTTCACCCGCACCAACCTCCGGAAATAAGAGTTACAGGTACACAATCCCGGTGCCTTTAGCCCTGCAACAGTACTTCCTGCCCTGCACTCCTGAGTCATAGACTGCAAGAGGTGGTCCGATCCGCCAGCTTGCGGAGAGGGAGCCAGATTGCAGGGATAGCAAGAGAAAAGAACGCAAGCAGACCTAAGACCTTCAGACCTCAGACCTCAGACAGAGCCACGCATTGCGTGGCGACAGACTGCAGACCTTAAGACCTTACAGTCTTTTTACTCCTGCTCCCCTATTATCAGCTGGAACCCGCTTCCGTGAATATTCTTGAGCATGATCTGCGGGTCATCACTCAGGTATTTGCGAAGCTTGGTAACATAGACATCCATGCTTCTGGCAGTGAAATAGTCGTCTGTGCCCCATATCTTCTTCAGTGCCGATTCCCTGCTCACCAGTGCATTGGGTGAAAGGGCAAGCATCTCCAGTAACTGCCCTTCCTTCGGCGAGAGCTGTCTCTCCTGGTCACCAATTGTCAGGGTACGCAGCCTGGCATTGAACAGGTACCTGCCTATCTCATACACGTCCCTCGATCCGTCATGCATATCTCTCCTGGCAATGATGGCCTTTATCTTGCACAGGAGTATATCTGTATCAAAAGGCTTGGTGACATAATCATCCGCCCCCACCCCATAACCACGGAGCAGGTCCTCCTTAAGCTTCTTTGCTGTCAGGAAGATTATAGGTATGGCAGAGTTCATAATCCGTATCTCTGAAGCTATCGTGAATCCGTCTACATGCGGCAGCATCACGTCGAGGATACACAGATCATACACACCCCTGCGGAAGGTATCGACAGCCATTTTACCATCGTCGACAAGGTCAACTTCATAATCATTTATCTCCAGGTACGATTTTAGGACTGACCCGAAGCTCACATCATCCTCGACCAGGAAAATCCTTGCGCTCTTGTTTTTCATGCCCTTGATTCGGTCTTGTATGGCAAAAATACAGTAAAAATACTTCCCTTTCCCTGTTCGCTCTCAACAGAGACTGTCCCGCCATGTGCATCAGTGATAGCCTTCACATAATTCAGTCCCAGGCCGAAGCCCTTGACATTATGAATATTGCCTGTCGTCTCCCTGTAGAACCTCTCGAATACCCGGTGCTGCACAGCCTTGCTCATTCCGATGCCTTTGTCAGCCACGATGAGGAAAATGCCGCTTTCGTTACTGCGTGTCGTTACTGTTATCTCAGGTGCACCCTCGGAATACTTGTTCGCGTTGTCGAGAAGGTTATGCACCAGGTTGCGGAGATGCTCACTGTCGCCGCTGATAATACTGTCTTTCGCATCCAGGTGACGGTTTATTACTCCGCCTTTATCGTTTACCTGTATCTCTATGGTCTCGATAGCCTGGATGACAATATCGTGAATGTCGGTCTCGTCGAAAACAAAATCCATCTCATGCTTGTCAAGGGTGGCTATCTGGAGGATAGTCTCAACCTGCCTGTTCATTCGCGAATTCTCCTTCTTGATCATGCTGATGAAGTGACGCACCTTGTTTTCATCAGCTATCACCCTGCTGTTGGCAATAGTGTCAGCCGCCAGTGAGATGGTGGCAAGAGGCGTCTTGAACTCGTGAGTCATATTGTTGATAAAATCAGCCTGCATCTCCGAGGTCTTCTTCTGCCTTATGATGAACCACAGGCTGAGGGCGAAAGTGGAAAGTATGATAACCAGGAACAAACCGGATCCGCCAAGCATAAGCCCCATAGAGCCTAAAACATAGTTTGTCTTTCGCGGGAAGACCACAGATACCGTTTCTCCCTTTCTCAGTAGTCCTTCAGCAAAAAGATTGACCTTGTACGGACTCTCCCTGAAATCCTTCGGCTTAACCTTCGAATAGACGCCGTCAATGATCGAGTCACCCCTGATCAGGACAAATTCGAAAGGCGTAACTATCCCTGATGCTGCCAGCTCCCCCTCCAGGGTATGGAGGAGCTCTTCCTTGTTTACTGTCATGTTTCTCTCCCACACGAACATCTCGGAAACCAGCTGATTGCTCATCGACTGAAATTCGACTGCCTGCTGTTGTGCCCACCGCATGTATTCGTCCGAACCGACAACTATGCTGTTCTGCATCGTCTGGGCCTGCTCGCGCGGGACCTTCATCCTGACCGGGGGATTATTATTCTCGGAAACGATAATCTCAACAGAATCTGCATCTGATGAGGTCTTGCTCTGGATAGTAAAACTTTCAGAGGCTACACCTGGCTCTGCTGTGCGCTTAATTGCCTGGGGAAGAGCTGAATATCCTCTTATGAACATCTCGTTCAGGAAATTCATCCTTCGGTTCGTCTCCATCGAACGCACCGTGTTGCGAAGACTGTTAATAACGAAAAAATCAAACTGTTCGCTTTGTGCCTTTACCGAATTGATGATCCAGGTAGCCTGTACCCATATAATCACCATAATGGATACTGCCATCAACAGAATCAGGCCTGTGAATTTCCGCTTGTTCATGCAGCAAAATTATACATATAAAAATAGACGTAACCGGTTTTAACTTTTTGTTAACCAGTTTTAACCTCATTTTAACCCCCGGGCCGGTGCTTTTGAATTATTTTTGTCATGTTATCCTCAAGAGAGTAAACAAATGAGAAAATCGATCATAACAACAGCAGCCATAATGGCAGTTCTTCTGATCTCCGGTGCTACAGGTTCTGCACAGGATAAGAAGCAGATCGAAAAGCGTATCACTGTCGTCTCGGTGAACGAAGACGGAGTCACCAGGGATACTACAATAATACAGAGCGACACTATTCTTTTTGAAGACGGCAACCTGATTATTGACACCAGGGAAGGCAAAAGGATGATACATAAACCAGGTGAAAGAAGCCGGATGGTATGGACCACGATAGACGATGACTTCTCCACTCCGCTGCCGGCTCCGGGAAGGATGACGGACCAGATGAGAGTAGCCCGCCTGGGCCGTGAAAAGATGGATGGGGTCATGTATCACATATCTGTTGACGGTGTGATGGTAACAATAAGGGCCCCCGGGGAAAAGTCAAAAGAGGCCGATCAGATTCTTGAAGAGGTAAGGAAGATATTGATGAAGAAATAGTTTTTTCAGCTGCTATGACCCTTCCACCAGGGAAGCAGCATTCATAAGGTGGTTGATTTAGGTTAGTTTTGGGTTAGTAAGAGAAGAGGTGCGGCAGAGGCGCCTCTTTTCTTTTTACTGTATCTTTCCGTCAGACATTTTTAAACAGCTTCCAGGTCCTGTCATCAGGCAGCGGAGCTTCGACACTGATCTCCTCCTTCTTCACAGGATGAATGAAAGACACACGGCGGGAATGAAGTGATATACCACCTCCCTCATTTGATCTTTTTGCCCCGTACTTAAGGTCGCCCTTGACCGGACAGCCGGCGGCAGCCAGCTGTGCCCTTATCTGATGGTGCCTGCCGGTATGAAGGTCGATCTCAAGAAGATAGAACCTTTCCGAACGTGCTAGAATGCGATACGACAATTCCGCCAGTTTAGAGCCCTTTACCTCCCTGTCAAAAGCATATGACTTATTCTGCTTCTCATTCTTCTTGAGATAGCTCCGGAGGGTACCCTCATCCTCCGGTGGTCTTTCAGTGACTATTGCCCAGTAGTGTTTTTTCACCTCCCTGGTACGGAAGAGCTCGCTGAGGCGTGACAATGCCTTGGAGGTGCGGGCATATACAACACATCCGCTCACCGGCCGGTCAAGCCTGTGAACCACTCCCAGAAAGACATCCCCCGGCTTATTGTACTTCTCCTTAATGTAAGCCCTGACGATGTCGTCCAGAGGCTCATCACCCGTGCCATCGCCCTGCACAAGATCAGATGATCTCTTATTTACAATTATTATATGATTGTCTTCGTAGAGTATTGCCGGCTGGTCTTTTTTCATCTTTTTAAAACTTGAGTTCCTGCTGGTTGACTATTTCAGGATTTACTGTATGATCATGCCACTTTGTTCTCCTGTAACTTCCCGGCCTTACTGTCTCAAACCCCCGCTGTGCTCCATCATGACCCCAGACCTTCAGACCTCAGACCGGTCCGATCCGCCAGCTGGCGGAGAAGGAGCCAGATTGCAGGGATAGAAAGACCTCAGACCTTCAGACCACACGACTGCAAGACCGCAAGACCGCAAGACTGCAAGACATTTCTTTCAGTACTGCTCCTTTTCATTAGGAAAATCGCGTGACCTCACATCGGCTATATAATTATGCACAGCCCCTTTTATCTCATCGTGAAGGTTATGGTATCTCCTGAGGAAACGGGGAGAAAACTCCAGGTTAATTCCCAGCATATCATGCAGCACCAGCACCTGCCCGTCAACCAGCGGTCCGGCGCCGATACCTATTATAGGCACCTTTACTGCCTCGGCTACATCTCCTGCCAGCGAGGCAGGTATCTTCTCCAGTACAATGGCAAAACATCCGGCTTTCTCGATGATCTTGGCATCCTCCTTCAGCTTCCGTGCCTCTTCCTCCTCACGGGCACGCACAACATAGGTTCCGAACTTGTGTATCGACTGTGGCGTAAGTCCGAGGTGACCCATGACAGGTATGCCTGCTGACAGGATGCGCTCAATAGATTCCACTATCTCGCGGCCTCCTTCCATCTTCACGGCACTGGCTCCCGTCTCTTTCATTATGCGTATCGCCGAAGCCAGGGCCTCCCGGGAATTACCCTGGTAAGTGCCGAAAGGAAGATCAACGACAACCAGCGCCCTCTTTACACCCCTGACAACGGATGCGGCATGATAGATCATGTTGTCAAGGGTGATGGGAAGGGTGGTCTCATAACCAGCCATAACATTCGATGCCGAGTCCCCCACCAGGATGACATCAATGCCCGCTTCATCAAGTATCTTTGCCATAGAATAATCATAAGCGGTAAGCATCGCTATTTTCTCACCCTTAAGCTTCATCTCGTAAAGCACATGGGTGGTCACTATCTTTACAATCTTTTGTGCTGACATATCCCGTCTTGATTTTTCCTCTGCAAAGCTACAAAATATGACGGGTTTTAATATTATATGCTTTTCTTTTAACCCGGCCTGCCTTTTTGTCATAACACTGAAAAATAATTCCACCTGCCTGATCAGTCATTCATGACATAATTTCATAATATCCCGCACAGGCACCCTGTGGCACAAACATTGTCACTTCAAGGAGTATCAGAAAAGAAATTAAAGTATAAATAAGTATAACAATGGGAAAAATTATCGGTATTGACCTGGGAACCACGAACTCATGCGTTTCAGTAATGGAAGGTAATGAGCCGGTGGTGATACCCAACAGTGAAGGCAAACGCACCACCCCTTCGGTGGTTGCTTTTCTTGAAAACGGTGAACGCAAAGTGGGTGACCCTGCAAAGAGACAGGCTATAACCAACCCCCGCAAGACCGTTTCATCCATCAAACGTTTCATGGGAAGGAACTTTGACGAGGTGACAAATGAGATGAAGAAACTGACCTATGAGGTCATACGCGGTGACAACAACACCCCCAGGGTGAAGATTGACGACCGTAATTATTCACCTCAGGAGATCTCCGCCATAGTCCTCCAGAAGATGAAGAAAACTGCTGAGGATTACCTTGGGCAGGAGGTCACTGAAGCCGTCATTACCGTTCCGGCATATTTTAATGACTCACAGCGCCAGGCAACAAAAGAGGCCGGTGAGATAGCCGGGCTGAAGGTTAAGCGTATCATCAACGAGCCTACTGCAGCGTCACTGGCATATGGTCTTGACAAGAAAGCTCATGACCTCAAAATTGCTGTATTCGACCTTGGCGGCGGTACCTTTGATATATCCATCCTTGAGCTGGGTGACGGCGTCTTTGAGGTCAAGTCGACCAATGGTGACACTCACCTCGGCGGCGACGACTTTGACAACATGGTCATCGACTGGCTGGCAGACGAGTTCAACAAGGAAGAGGGTATTGACCTTCGTAAAGACCCTATGGCACTTCAGAGGCTCAAGGAAGCAGCAGAAAAGGCCAAGATCGAGCTCTCAAGCTCGACAAGCACAGAGATCAATCTCCCTTACATCATGCCTGTCAACGGTATTCCCAAGCATCTTGTCAAGACCCTCACAAGGGCACAGTTTGAGAAACTAACGGATAAGCTTCTTAACTCGGTCATCGAGCCGTGTCGCAAGGCGCTTGATGATGCAGGGTTAAAGACCTCGGATATTGACGAGGTACTGCTTGTCGGCGGTTCAACACGTATCCCTGCCGTGCAGCAGATAGTTGAGAAGTTCTTCGGTAAGGTACCCTCCAAGGGTGTCAATCCTGACGAGGTCGTTGCCGTCGGTGCTGCTATCCAGGGAGGTGTTCTCACAGGCGAGGTCAAGGATGTGCTGTTGCTTGACGTTACACCCCTATCCCTCGGCATAGAGACCATGGGTGGTGTCATGACGAAGCTCATTGAATCCAATACCACCATCCCCACCCGCAAAACCGAGACCTTCACCACGGCAAGCGATAGCCAGCCGTCGGTAGAGATACATGTCCTGCAGGGGGAGAGACCTATTGCTTCCGGCAACAAGACCATCGGGAGGTTCCATCTCGACGGCATACCGCCTGCCCCGCGCGGTATACCTCAGATAGAGGTCACCTTTGATATCGACGCCAACGGGATCCTTCATGTCTCGGCAAAAGACAAGGGTACCGGCAGGGAGCAGAGGATACGCATTGAAGCATCATCAGGACTGAGTGAGGACGAGATACGTCGTATGCGTGACGAAGCCAGGGCCAACGAAGCCTCTGACAAGGCTGCCAGGGAGATGGCCGACAAGGTCAACGCTGCAGACAGTATGATCTTCCAGACAGAGAAACAGCTGAAAGAGTACGGAGATAAAATACCTTCCGATAAGAAGGGCCGCATTGAAAATGCCCTCGGTCAGCTGCGTGAAGCTCACAAGAATAAGGACCTGACAGCCATTGACCGTGCTCTGTCAGAGATCAATGCCGCATGGCAGGCCGCCTCAGAGGATATGTACAAGCAGACCCAGGAAGGCGCCGGACAGCAGGCCGGACCACAGGCAGGCCCCACAGGCAACGACAATGGCGGCACTAAGCCTGGCGACGATGAGCAGGTGACTGACGTCGACTTCGAAGAGGTCAAGTAATCACTATATATATAACCCAAGAAAGCCGTGGCAGCGTAAGCAGTCACGGCTTTCTTTATGTGGCAAAAGGATGATATGCAATACCTTTTCACTATTTTTGTACTAAACTGTTTACCATGATAAAGCGCTGGTTAATTATCCTGTCAATTTTTATAAGTCCTGCAATAATCTTTTCACAAAACCTGACCGATTCCGGAGGCAAAAAGCAGGGCCCGTGGGTCAGAACGTACCCCAACGGCAAAGTGATGTATGAGGGTACCTTTAAAGATGATAAGCCCATAGGTATCTTTAAGCGTTACACCGAAGAGGGAACACTCCAGTCCGAATTGACATACAGCGAGAAACAAAACGAGGCTACAGCTGTTTTCTTTTACCCTGACGGCGTCAAAGCTGCCGAAGGCCTGTACATAGACCGTAAAAAAGAGGGGTTATGGAAATTCTGGTCGGCGACGCAGCCCGCCTACCTCATCAGCGAAGAAAATTATCACCACGACCTTAAACATGGCCTGTCCAGGAAATATTATCCTGACAGTACACTGGCAGAGAAGGTGACGTGGGATTCAGGCAACCGTACCGGTGAATGGCTCCAGTACTATCCCGATGGCACCGTCTGCCTGCGGGCGGAGTATCTGGCTGGCAAACTTGAAGGTCCGTTCTCATACTACCATCCCAACGGCAAGCTCTATTACGAGGGAACATACAGGGAAGACCTGAAGTATGGCGACTGGATGATATTCAACGAGGATGGTTCACTGAAACAGATCATATCCTATAAGGATGGTGTAGCCTCCGATCCGAAACTGGCCGAACAGGAAACGAAATTCCTCGATGACCTTGAGAAGAACAAAGGCAAGATAGAGATAGCTGACATAACAGGCACAATAATAAAATGACCTTCAGGTGCTTCATATTAACATCTTCCCTTTTTATCATATCTGCCGGCAGTCTCACCGGACAGACACCATACCTGGCTGACGCCACGGATAGCTATCTCTACCGGGTTTTCTTTACTGATAAAAACGCAAGCATCTGGGATTTTACCCGGGAACAACTCCTGTCCCCGGCTGCAATCAGCAGGAGGGAGAAATACGGGATAGATACCCCTGACATGGATGACCTGCCCGTAAGTGAGCAATATATCAGTGCAGTGATACAGCACGGACTGGCATTCAGGTGTGCCTCGAAATGGATGAATACAGCTCTGTTTGCCTCCTCTGTACCCATGGATGAAAATGTCCTGATGCAGCTACCCTTTATAAGCCGGGTACAGATGGTAAAGCATCCCGCTGATCCTGCCAAGGGGATATACAACAAATACGGCATGACAGTTGCCGGCAATGATGGTGAGGCCTATGACCCAAGGGGGCCCCTCAATGGCACTATGCTTCATCTGTCGGGTTTCACGGGGAAGAATGTGATGATAGCTGTCCTTGACGCAGGGTTTTATAACGCCGATGTTATTGAGGCTCTTGAGCCTCTCCGCAGCAGAGGGGGTATTGTCGCCACCCATGATTTTATAACTGGATCCGGCTTTGTTTACGGTTACCATAATCACGGCACCTCCGTACTCTCTATCCTGGCAGGCCAGCTGCCAGGTATTATCGCCGGGACTGCTCCCGGGGCTGACTACATGCTGCTCCGTACTGAAGATAACACATCAGAGTACCCGGTCGAGGAAGACTACTGGGCTGCTGCAGCCGAATATGCCGACAGCGCCGGTGCGGATATCATAACCTCCTCACTCGGGTATTTCACCTTTGATGACCCGGCGATGGACTACTCGTTTAACGATATGGATGGCAACACCACCTTTGTTGCCAGGGCAGCAGACAAAGCAGCCTCGAAAGGGATACTTGTTGTCTCCAGTGCCGGCAACGAGCGTAATAAAGAATGGATACGGATAATTAGTCCTTCAGATGGCGACAGCGTTTTGTGCGTGGGGGCCATAAAACAGGATCTTTCCATCTCGGACTTCTCATCAGCCGGTTACTCATCTGACGGCCAGGTCAAGCCTGATGTCGTGGCACCCGGTACAGGCTTACCCATCCAGTTCGAACAGGGTGTCTGGTACCTCGGCAGCGGCACCTCTTTTTCGTGCCCGGTCATAAGCGGTCTCTCTGCCTCACTCATGCAGGCAGTCCCCGGCGCCTCGCCAGCAGAAATAATTGATGCCCTGCATGAGAGCAGCGACAGGTTTAACAACCCTGACACGCTATACGGCTATGGAGTGCCTGACTTCGTCGAGGCCCTGAGGATTCTTGAGGATCAGTATGTCTACAGGCCTGAGGTGATAATGACTGCAGGTCCCAATCCGTTCTTTGACGAAATAAACCTGTGGTTCCGCGAGCCGGCAGGAAGCCTGACCATTACTATCACCGGCACCAACGGCAACCTGATAAGACAATGGCATTACCCTGTCTATGCCGCACATTCAATAAGGCTTGACCACCTCGATATTATCGGACAGGGTGTCTATCTCCTTAAAGTAGTGACTGACGAGGGTGAACGAGTCTTCAGGATGATCAGGCTAAGGCGATGAACACACCGGAGAAAATAACACTTGCCGAGCTTCAGGGGCTCATCCGCGACAAGATCTACGAGAGCCTTCCGGGATCTTTCTGGGTTATTGCCGAGATAGCCGAAATGAAAGTGCATACTGCCGGTCACTGTTACCTTGAACTCACCGGCAGTGACACCCCCGGTGGCAGGGTGTCAGCAAGGGCAAGGGCAACCATCTGGGCCTCAAAATACAGATCGCTGAACACACTGTTCACTGCCACTACCGGCATTCCCCTCAGGGAAGGGATAACCATCCTGTTTAAGGCAACCGTCGAGTATCATGAACTCTATGGCCTCAGCCTCAATGTGACAGACATCGATCCTGCCTACACTGCCGGCGATATGGCTCTGCGGCGTGAGGCAACAATCAGGAGGCTGACCGAAGAGGGGGTGTTAAATATGAACCGTGAGCTGCCGCTGGCTCCCTATACAAGGAGTATCGCAGTTATCTCATCATCCGGGGCAGCAGGTTACCGTGATTTCACCGAACACCTGGCAAACAATCCTTACGGCTATGTTTTCAGGACACAGCTGTTTGAAGCATTAATGCAGGGAGAGGCAACAGAAGCATCTGTGATAAATGCCCTGAATTCAATATCAGATGAAACGGAAGAATATGATGCGGTAGTGATAATACGCGGAGGAGGCTCAACAACAGATCTTAGCTGGTTCGACAGCTATGAAATAGCATTCCATGTAACCCAGTTCCCTCTGCCGGTACTGACAGGGATAGGTCATGAAAAAGACCTCTCTGTCACAGACATGGTGGCATGGAAATCACTTAAGACACCAACTGCGGTGGCCGGTTTTCTTATTGAAAGAACCATTGAGTGTGAGAACAGGATAATCAGTATGGCAGAATCACTCACCACAGCAGCCATGGACGCAATTGATTCCGCCGGGGAACAACTCTCTTCCATGCAAAACCGTATCGCTGCCACCGCCAGGCTTGTGACAAGGGTTAAACATGAGAAACTTGGATATCATATTGAGATATTACGACGGTCAGGAAAAAATGTCCTGCGTTCGGTAAAAGAGATAACCGACAGGCTCGAAAACTCCCTGCATCATCTTGATCCGGCCGGAGTGATGCGAAGGGGCTTTACACTCACTTCAAAAGACGGGAAAATAGTACTTTCACATGAAGATCTGGAACCTGGAGATACCATCACTACCCATTTTATTAAGGGGAAGGCATCCAGTACCATAAAACACATAACAGACAATCAATAACCATGGCAAAGAAAGAGATCGGTTTTAATGAGGCTCTCAAGGGTATCGAAGATATTCTTAAGAATATTGAAGAAGGAGAGCCGGATATTGACAGGCTGTCTGAAGATGTAAAAAAAGCTGCAGACCTCATAAAAATATGCCGTAAGAAGCTCCGGGAGACCGAGGCAGAAATCAACGGGATAATTGAAGATCTGAAGTGAAGATACCCTGTCTGCCATGAATCAAGGAAGGCTGTCTCTTGCGAAACAGCCTTCAACTCGAAACCCTAACCTAAATTCCAGAAAACTAACTCTTCTGTTAGAAAACTACCTTCAAGAATTATAACGTTCAAGGTACATTAATGTTTCGTGAAATAGCAAAAAAAGTTAAATATTTATCAACAATTTAGTTTTTTTCTATTCCAAATATATCTTTGAATGCTTTTTCAAAGACATCTTTTGGCAATGCACCCATTGCCATCTGAGGCTGACCTTCCATCGGGACAAAAAGCAGTGATGGTATGCTTTGTATGCCAAAGACAGATGCCAGCTCCTGTTCTGCCTCAGTATCAATCTTATAGACATAAAGCTTGCCGTCATACTCTTTGGAAAGCTCCTCAAGTACAGGGGCCACCATTTTGCAGGGTCCACACCAGT
Organism: Bacteroidota bacterium; assembly: GCA_003250475.1. Taxonomy (GTDB): domain Bacteria; phylum Bacteroidota; class Bacteroidia; order Bacteroidales; family VadinHA17; genus SR-FBR-E99. The sequence continues at coordinate 29,454 of QKGI01000047.1, forward strand.
CGGCATAAAAATCAATTATACACGGCTTGTCCCCGGCATATTTCCATTCTTTGTTCTGTTCGTAGTTAAATACTTTCTCAAGAAAAGTGTCTTTTGTCAAGTGTTCTGCCATATCTATTGTTTTAATTGTTTAACAGCTTTTTACATTTATTGTTCATAGTTAGCAATTGCCGTGCCGACACTTCCGGAACATCGATTTTTCTTTAAGTTAGCCCATAAATTGTAATTTTGTCACCGGTTACGGTTAATTTGTCATACTGATTATGAATATTTTCCCTGATGACAGGATTTTTGAGATAGTCGCCCGCGTGGCTGACAAGGAGATGACAGAGGCATATGTTATCGGCGGGTATGTGCGTGATCATATCATGGGGCGCGAACATCCCGACAAGGACATTGACATCGTCGTGCTTGGGGACGGACCGGCCATGGCAAGAGCCGTTGCAAAGGAGATCAGTCCTGACATTAACGTGACCGTATTCAAAACGTTCGGAACGGCAATGTTTCACTACCGGAACTATGATATTGAGTTTGTCGGGGCCAGGAAGGAATCTTATTCAGAAGACTCGCGCAAGCCGTCTGTCAGGCCGGGCACGCTGGAGGATGACCAGAACAGACGTGACTTCACCATCAACGCGCTCGCTATCAGCCTTAACAAGCATAACCCGGGTGAGGTCCTTGATCCTTTCGGAGGCATTGATGATATCCGGGAAGGTATAATACGCACTCCTCTTGACCCTGACACCACATTCAGTGATGACCCACTCAGGATGATGCGTGCCGTCCGGTTCGCAGCACAGCTGGGATTCCGGATCGCTGACACCACACTCGAATCCATTGCCCGCAATGCAGAGAGGATTAAAATAGTATCGGCAGAGAGAATCAATACAGAGCTCAATAAAATTATGGCTACCGTAAGGCCATCTGCCGGATTTCTCCTGCTGGACTCAACAGGATTGTTATCTCTGATCCTTCCGGAAATAGCACGTCTAAAAGGTGTGGAAGACCAAGATGGGAAAGGTCATAAGGATAATTTCCATCATACACTCAAGGTGCTTGACAATGTGGCAGAGGTAAGTGACGATCTGTGGCTCCGCTGGGCAGCACTTCTTCACGATGTGGCTAAGCCCGCTACGAAAAAGTTTGTTCCTGGTACCGGATGGACATTCCACGGTCATGAATTCCTTGGCTCGAAGATGGTGCCGGAAATATTCAAACGGCTGAAACTACCCCTCAACGACAGGATGAAATACGTAAAAAAGCTGGTGGGGCTACACCTCAGACCTATCTCGCTTGTCCAGGAGGAGGTGACTGATTCAGCCGTCCGCAGGCTGCTTTTCGAGGCAGGTGATGATATTGACGATCTGATGATGCTATGCGAAGCAGACATCACCTCTGGCAACAGGATGAAGGTCCGGAAGCATCGTGAAAACTTCGCGCTGGTGCGCTGTAAACTGAAAGAGATAGAGGAAAAGGATGCCGTGCGTACTTTTCAACCGCCTGTCCATGGCGAGGAGATAATTGCCACCTTTAACATAGCTCCGGGTCCGGTAGTAGGGATAATAAAAGCTGCCATCAAGGAAGCTATCCTTGACGGAGTCATCCCGAACGAACACGAGGCTGCCCGGGAGTTCATGATAAGGAAAGGGATAGAGCTGGGATTAAAACCCGGTTGAACGGGACGGATGCTCTACAGTTATCAATACCGGGAGATGATCTGAATATCCACCCACCCATTTAAAACCATAATAGGTGGGGAAAGGCTTTTTCCCCGGGTAGAGGGGATCTTCTTCCAGGAGAAAAGGAGCATCAGCCAGCCTGAATGACAGAACATCGGCATAAAACGACCCTGATCCATCCGTCATTGGGGAGGAGATGAGTATCTGGTCTATCAGTTCCCAGGTGCCCTGGTACCTGTATGAACCTCCGCTGCCCGGCGGTAAATGTCCGGCGGCATTGATAAGCCGGTTATTTCCTGTCATGATCTTCATGACCTCCTCTGAGGCGCCCGAGTTGAAATCACCCATAACAAGAATTGATGCCCTGCCCGAAACAGAGAGGATGGAATCCGTCTTGGTCCTGACAAGCATCGCCATCTCCTCCCTGGCGCCCTTTGCAGCAAGGACCCCTCCCCTTCTTGAAGGAAAATGACATAGTATCACATGCAGCGTGTCGCCGGAGGTGATCGTCTTAACATACAGGAGGTTTCTCGACTCAAACGGCTCATCCTCAGGCCTGGCCGGGACCCAGGACCTGACCTCCATTATCCTGAAACGGTCACGGTCATAAAGCAGGGCCAGGTCAATACCTCGCCTGTCAGGAGATTCCCTGTGGACGATCCCGTAGTTACCGGCTGAAAGTACTGTGCCATAGGCAAGGTCTCTTACCACACCCTCATTTTCCACCTCACATAGCCCTGCCAGTCCCGGCAGCTCCCATTGACCGGCAGCAGCAATGGCCTGTGCCAGGGCGTTAAGTTTTTTCCTGTATCTGCCTGTCGTCCAGCGCCTGTCACCCCCGGGAAGAAACTCATCATCATTTGTCGTACTGTCGTTTACAGTGTCAAAGAGGTTCTCAACATTGTAAAACATGACACTGAAATCCTGTCCCCCAGCCTGCCTGACAACGGTTAACCCAAAAAAGATTATGAGAACAGTAACTTTCACTTTATTTGTCTGAAGGTCTGAAGTCTGAAGGTCTAATTTTCTACACTCAGTTCCATCTGTTGTCTCTCATAAGCTCCTATATCCGGACCTGCACCTGTCGGCCGTGGCTTATTTCTTATGTCATAAGGCCAGGCGACCGATTCCGATTTGCCGGCCTTATCGATCAGGGGTGACAATGTGTCAGGCCTGAAGTCATAGGCGGCTTCATTAATGAAACGGGGCAGCAGGCCGGTGATAACCTCACGGAAGAGAGACCCGGTATACCACGCACTGCTGATGGTGTCAACCTTTATCAGGGAGCTGTCAGCCCAGAAGCAGAGGGAGGCCTCGGCAGATGATCCGTCAATAAATAGTTCGTTTTCTAGTGTACCTGTAATAACGGAGTTAACAACTGAGACGTCAGGCAACCCGCCCTCTCCCCGACCCACAAACAATACAGGTTCATATCTGTAGCCATACTCCCAGCGGCCATTCATGGTACAATGGATAAAATCGTAGCTGCCCCCTTCTGTCAGAGAGACTGTACTGAACCCGGAATGCGCAAAAACGCTGTTGATGGCAAGGATATCAGCATTCCGGGCCACCAGCGACGCCACTGAGTTGTGCATCAGCATCGCACCATTCATTACCATGCCTGGTGTATCAGATTCACTCCCTGTCACTTCAACCGCTATCCCGGCATTTCTTATGTCGGTATAATCCAGAATGTTGTTCCTGCTGGATCCCAGGAACCGTAATCCCTTCCATCGCCCCGGAACATCCCTGTACTCCTCCTCCAGCCTGTCAGTGGCCAATATGACCCGTTTATCGGGTAGCCCAAGGCAATGGACTGATCCGGCCACATTAATCCCGGCACCATGATGAAGGTAAACACGCGTCCCGGCATTCATGGTAAGTGTTGCCAGGGTGTCAATGAAAAGGGATCCGCTTATTACATATGGTTTGCCTTCACTCCAGGTTACATCTGAATGAATATCAGCATCAACAAGCCATATATCCTGGCCCCATGCCTCAAGAATGATCTTCCCGGGATAAGTTCCTGAAATAAAATTCACCGAATCAATGACAGCCACAGGCATATCTCCGCCGGAGGGATCAATTGTCACTTCAACAAAGATGAAGATGCTGTCACCAGACGCCAGGATAATATCTTTGTTTTCTGATGATGGCTTTCCGTTTATGTTCAGCATGAAGGGCGAGTCATCCCCGCCGCCCAGCCATATACGGTCAATCAGTAAAGGGTCACTCCCCGGATTGATAACCCTGCATTCCATTGTTGCCGATCCAAGCCCTGAGAAGACTGTGTCAAAGGATATCGTATCCGCCGAGAATGAGAGCCTCCCGGATACAGGGTTGCCATATGGGTCACATCCCAGACAGGCTGCAGCAATAAACAAATACAGTGTGATCTGCCTCATCAATATTTGTTAATCCACCTGTATCTCCTCGGGTTGTCGCCGAAGCGGGCCAGGAAAGTCAGCTCGTGAGTACCATAGGTATAGCTGCGAATCTCTGAGAAGGTGAAGTCAAATGCATAACCAACATAAAACCGGTCGACTTTCAGACCGGCCAGGAGTATAACAGCATCACCGGTACGGTATGACAAACCCAGCCAGTAATCCTCCTTGTAATAGACCCTGCCTGTCAGATCCAGCTGCACAGACTTGAAGATCATGTCTGACGACTTCAGCATAACTGATGGTTCTATCACCCAGTCAGTGCCGGCATAAAACTTCACTCCTCCTGTGAGAAAGTAGTGACCGAGCTCCGAATGACCATTTTCTCCACCGTTACCTATCATAAACGCTCCCCTGAACAGGTTCGTCATTGAGAAGCCGGCATAATATCTGCGTGTCATGTAGCTTACCCCGAAATTGGCATCCGGAATATAAACTACCTGGTCATAGTTATTCAGGAAATCATCGCTGACATCGTCAGGCATCACTGCCCCGTTAATGTCGACAAAATACTGGTATGCGCTGAGGGAGAGACCGAAAGAGAGCTGCCGGTCAATTCCTACAGGGAGATGATAGGCATAGGCCATCTGCAACCCTGTCCTGTGCATTATGCCGTTGTGGTCTGAAAAGAGATAACCTCCCAGTCCAACCCGTCCTCCTTTGGTTGGCCTGTCTATCCTCTTCCTTACCGCTGTTGATTTGGTGATATAACTGTCATTCAGTATCCTTGTCTGGAATGTTGCGGCATAGGTGCTCGGAGCCTCCGGGAAGTTAAGCCACTGCTCACGGACAGTCAGGCCGACAGTTGTATAATAATCACTGCCTGCATATGATGGATTGAGCAGGAATCCGTTCATGATGTACTGGCTGTACATCGGGAACTGCTGTGCGTGCAGCGCAGGAATAACCGCCAGAAGGCCAGCAACGGCAAATATTCTAAGTCGTTTTATCATAATAGAATATGATTAATAAGGCATGCTGTAACACACATATGATTCATCCTGTAACAAATAGGGCTTCGTCGGTTCAGGTCTCCGGTCCTTTGTTGCGATTCAGAACATTGGTGCTTCATTTTTCCTTACGGTTATCAGGTTATTTGCTTATGATTGAGATGATTCCCGTACGTGGTTCGGAACCGTCATTGAGGTGAATGACATAATGATATGAGTCGTTCGGCAGGACTTTGCCGTTGTAAGTACCATCCCACTCGTCAGTTGCATTGCGTGAGTGATAAACCAGCTTGCCCCAGCGGCTGTAAACAAATACCTCAGCATCGGGGTACAGGTCGGCATTTCTCAACTGCCACGTATCATTCCGGCCATCACCATTGGGGGTTATTATCTCGTATACTCTCAGACAGTTAATACCCACCACATCTACAGTTACATTGAGCGTCCGGGTGCAACCGTTAACGTCAGTGACTATCACCTGGTAATCGCCCGGTAACAAAGCAGTACGGTCCTGAGTGGTAGCCCCGTCATTCCAGAGATAGGTGAGAGTACCGGAGCCGCCCACAACTTCAAGGTCAATAATACCGTCAGGAGTATCCGGACAGCTGGCAGGCAATGTGTTGTAGGTAAGCGTCATTGCATCAGGGGGTGTCAACACATAATCGTTAATAAGAATACATCCGCTTATGTCAGTTATTGTCAGTGTGTAGAGTCCCGCCCTCAGGAAAGAGATGTCTGACTCTGTGGAGACAAACCCGTCCGGTCCGCTCCACAGGAGTGCCAGCGGAGGTGTGCCTCCTGCTACAGTCACGGAAATTGACCCGTCAGCTGATTCCGGACAGGTGACACCATAGCCCCAGTAGTCAGACAGCGTCTCGCTGGTGATGATTATCTCATCCGGCTGGGTGATAGTCTCGGTGAAGCTGTATGAGGCACAACCATTAAGGTCAGTAACTGCCAGAGAGTATGTTCCTACTGTCAGACCGGTTATGTCAGGTGACGAGGATGTCCAGCCTGAAGGCCCGCTCCAGCTGACATCATATGGTTCCGTACCGCCTTCAAGAGTGACGTAAACGGCACCGTCATTACCGGCAAAACAGGTCACGTTGAATGTGCTGTCTAAGACAGCAGTGAAGGGCAAGGGCTCAATAACCTCCAGTGTGGTGCCGGCAACACATCCCTTTGAATCCATCACTTCAAGCATATATGTCGCGGCTGCCAGGCCGGTGAAATCGCCGGATGGCTGGAACGGCGCTCCGTCGATGCTGAAAGCATAAATCCCTGAGCCTCCCGAAGCGCCAATATGTATCTCGCCGTCAGTAAGACCGACACAGCTGATATTATCCAGGGATAACACCTCAAGTACAGGTAACGGATTGAGGGTGATAACAGATGAAGATGTGACCGTACCGCATGTCCCTCCGCCCACAACCTGCATGGTAAGTGTTACTGTGCCGGCAGAATAATCGGCAGGGCCGAAGGTATAATAGGGATTATCAGCCGAGATGTCGTCAAAGGTGCCGTCTCCGCTGCTGGACCATGTCATTGTTCCACCACTGTGGGAAGCTCCGGTAACCTGGTAGCCGGTAACAGAGACGCAGACTTCTCCCCCGGCACCGGCATCAGCAACCGGGGCGGTGGTAAAGGTTATTACAACATCATCAGCTATGGTGCCGCAGGTGCTGGCTGTAACTGTCATTGTAAGCGTCACGGGACCTGCATCTGCGGAGCCGAAAGTATACACGGGATTTGCGATGGCAGGATCATCGAATGTGCCGTTGCCGGACGTGGTCCATAAAATAGTCCCGTTCGATGCTGAAGCATCCGTTAGCGCGACATCGGCAGTACCGGAGCAGAGATCCTTGTCTGCACCGGCATCGGCTGCCGGTATGCCTTCAAAGGTAAGGGTCATCGCGTCAGTAAGTGTCTCCGGACAACCATTGATCTTGTTACCGGTAAGTGTAAGAGTCACCTCTGTGAGGTCTGTCGCACCACGGGTATAGATGGGATTGATAATAGACGGGTCACTAAACGAGCCGGAACCGGAGGTGGTCCAGAGGAGACTCATGTTCGAAGCCGAAGCACCGGTTATGTTGTAGGTGGCATCGGTGACACATATCTCGTCATCAGGCCCGGCATCAAGTGATACCGTGAACGGGTCAGTGACCGTGATGACAGAATTACATTCAGCTGTATTGCCGCTGGCATCGGTTACGGTAACTGTTATTGTCACGCTGCCCAGGTCGGCACAGGTAAATGTCGATCTGCTCAGATCCACTGTAGCGACAGAGCAATTATCAGTCGGAGGCCCGGCCAGGATATCAGAAGGAACGATTACAGCATTACCTGTAGCGTCAAGGCTGACAGAAGCGTCAGAACAGCTCACCACAGGGGCTTCGGTATCATTGACGGTCACAGTGAATACACATGTCGAAACCATCCCGTCATCATCGGTAGATGTGTAAGTAACGGTGGTCAGCCCGACAGGGAAAGTGGCACCAGGGAGGTGTGTTGAGACCATCGGTGCACTGGATACCGGAGGTGTCCAGCTAACAACAGCAGAGCATAAGCCCGGATCATTGCCGGTAACAATATCGGCAGGACAGCCTGTTATGACAGGAGGATCGTTGTCATTAACGGTGATGGTGACATCCTGCGCCGCCAGACCGTCGAAGTTATTATCAGAAAGAGACTGGTTGACAGTTACAGCTATTATATCCGTCCTGTCAGTATCAAGGGCATCCTCGATGGCAGTGACGTCAACCACTACAGGCACATCCCAGTTTAGAGAAGTAAATGTCACCTGTGAAATGTGGGTGACATATACCGGTGCGGCATTGAGAAGATCAAACACCACATCTGTCTCAGGCTGGGCAGTGAGCACTATTGTGAACTGACCGGCAGGGCCTCCCTCATCAATGGTGAGAGCAAGCGGATTCACGACGAAACCTGCCAGATCATCATTGGTTACATTGACGCTGACCGATGCTGTTACACCATCATAGCCATCGTATGAAAGGGCATCATTGACGGTAAGACTGATCGTGGTTGAAGCATCCGGGATGGTGTTGTTATCCACACCGGTTACTGTTATTGTCCGGGGAATATTCCAGTCGAGACCTGTGAATGTCAGCTGGGAGAGGTCAATGGTAGCTACTGCTGTATTGTTGCTTAGAAGGTCTATTACAACACTCCCTGAAGCAGGAGCCGCTGACAGTGATACGGTGAATGTTGCTGTTCCGTTTTCTGCAACCGTAACGGATGATGGATTGGCAATTATTGCTGCAACATCATTGTTCACGATGGTTACAGGGATTGATATATCAGGCAATGGATCAAACGGATCATCGGAGAGAGCATCGTTAACAGCAATGATGACATTGTCAGTCATATCTCCGAGAATGTCGTTCTCTGTTGATTGCAGAGTGATCACCTGGTGGCTTGCGTAGTTAGAGGTGTTGAAGGTCAGGGTTACCGGATCAACTGTAAGCAGACCTGCCATCACTGTTGAGATATCCAGTGTAACAGACCCGGCAGGAGCATTTGAGAGCCACACCTCGATAGTGGCTGTCGATCCTTCATCCATGGTAACGGAGGAAGGTGAATATAGTATTGCAGGAATATCGTCGTCGATGATTGTAACTGTTGCAGGTGTTGGATCGACCGTAACGACAGGAGTACCTGATACTCCTGTGACCGTAACCGTCACCGTCTCGTCGCCCTCAACAACCAGGTCTGCAACAGGGGTCAGGGTGAGGTCATATGTAACCGCACCGGCAGCCATCACAAAAGAGCCTGGCAGCGCATTATAGTCAGTACCGGAAGACGCGCTACCTGAGACTGAATATGACACAGTACGGGCAGTGGAGACCGGATTTGTGAAGGTAAAGGTAAATGTCCCCGTCCCGGATGCGCCGGGTCCTCCCTCAAGAGCATCGGAATCGGTGGCAGTGACGCTCACGGTTGAGTTATCATCGTTAAGGATGGTGTATACGGAACTGAGTATTGTGCCGGCCTCTACAGTCACAAAGGTGTTGAGGTTAAGGTTCACAGTCTCGTCAGGCTCTACGATAAGATCTCCCAGGATGGTGAGCACCGAGGCCGGTATCGGGATTAAAACAGGAGTGGTATAATCGCCTGCCGGGATAGAGACAATATTTACTGCCTGAGACCAGTCTGACGAGGAGGCAGTGCCGTTAGTCACCATCAGGATAAGACTCCCGGGTGAACTTATGATGCCTCCGCTGACCACTATCTGTGGCGCTGTGACACTGCCTGCGGCGTCGCCTTCAGGGCCCGAGGCTGTGGCTGAGGAGAACGAAACGGTTACATGATCATCATTAAGTATAGTGTATGTATAGCTGTTCTGACTACCTATTGAGAGTCCTGCAGAAGGATTGGAAAGACCTGCAATGATAGTTTCGCCGGGCTCAACAAGATCATCGTCGATAATAGTGATATCGAATGAACCGGTTACAGATCCTGCAGGAATAAAGACAGTTCCCGGGGCAAGGATATAGTCAGCACCGCTGGTTGCTGTCCCGCCGGTAGCAGCATAGTCAAAAGAGATATCCGATGCCTGCGGGTAATTGAGATAAGCCTGGACCGTCACACTGGTAATATTCTCGAGTCCTGAAGCTGAAGGAACTGTAAAATTAACCTCAGGTCTGAAGGCGATTATGGCAAGATGGTCACCGTCGGTAATGTTCATATCGACAGTGTAGCTTCCTGCGCTAAGGGTCAGGAGGTGCATGGTGGCGCCTGATGTGAAATCACCGTCAGCGTCAGTAAGGATTCCCAGCATAGGATATCCGGACGGAAGGGATGGCAGAGAAGATGAAGGGATGCTTATTGTCACCGTGCCCGCATCACCTGTCTCATCAAACCTCCACTCCCTTGCCAGGCGGAAGGTTCCGGGTGCTGGCACCTCGTCAGTAGTCCACGTCCCTGCATCGCCCCTGTCATGCCCAAAAAAGAGATACTCTCCCTCGGAGAGATCCGTCGGCGATGTGACTGACAGCATACCTGTCGACCAGGCATTTGTAAACAACGTGCCGTTAAAGGCAGCTAATCCCGAGACATCATGTGAATGGGTCAACTCCCACTCAAAATGATCATCAGCTATGGGTAACAGATACTTTGCCCCGAGGTTGTTCTGTAGCACAATCCTTTCAGCATCATTAAGTTGTCCTGAGAAGACGGCTATCTCCGTCATGTCCCCATTGAAAAAGCCGGCCGGATCAAGAGTGCCGTTCATCTGGGTAGCACCCAGCAGGGCAAAATTCGAGACAAGAGAAGGCACAAAACCCGATGATGAGCTTCCGGTAAGCGGGGTGCCGTTAAGGTAAGCCCCGTATGCGGAGACAGAAGCACCGGATGGGTTAGTGTAATATATTATTTTCCAGTCCCCGGCTGTGTGACCGTCATCGAACACCTGGTCATGGCCATTGAACCTTACTGCGTCAGCATACTCAAGTCCATAGCTCCTGACTGCATTTACTCCACCTACGCTCTTCTGACCCATGTAAAGGCCGCCGTTCTGTTCATCAGTACCGGTTGTATTCCTGGCAACGATAACCACCGTGGCGGCATCAGAACCTGATATGCCCAGCGACCCGTTATAACCGAGGAAGTCTCCTCCCACGCCGCCCTGGTCTGTGAATGTAACTGCGGGATAACCATTTATAACGTCAAGAGTGACCGAAGGAACCGTCTGGCCCATTATCACTGCGCCGAAGTCGCGCATGTGCCCTGACAGATCATACCAGCTCGTTACAAAATAGAGTGGCTGGATAGCAATAAGACTGTCTGACCGTAGCCAGAGCTGTGTATTGGTAAAGCTGCCCACACCTCCCGGGCCCACCTGTGCTTCCGCTGTCAGTGGCAGCAGTATCAGGAGTGATGCAAGGGTAATGGTTAACAAACGGGTTTGTTTCATAGCGGTCAGGATCGGTTTCCTAAAACATATCGTACTATATATCAAACAGTTAAGTCAACAATCCAAAAGTATTCGCGATTGAATTGTAACTCATTAGCAGTCAAAAAGTACCAGAAGCTAATATATATAAATTTCAATTATCGGTATCATTCCCTGGTGATGTATAATTAACACAGTTAATAACATGACCATTAGAGATCACGAATGGTTGCTTTGTTAAAAACTGCAACTGAAGGGAGGTTGGATTTTATTTAATTCAGGCCCTTGTGTAATTAAAAATAGAGCTTATATTTGCACTCTCTTTTGAAGGCGATTAGCTCAGTTGGTTCAGAGCATCCCGACTTCCAGTCGGGAGGGTCGTAGAGCAAGTGGGCGTAAAAATAGGGCGATTAGCTCAGTTGGTTCAGAGCACCTGCCTTACAAGCAGGGGGTCGTAGGTTCGATTCCTACATCGCCCACGAAACAGAAACCCCACCGGTGACGTGGGGTTTATTTTTATGTACAAACTCTACATTTTATATTCCCATAAAATAGATAAATACTATATCGGATATACAGCCGATATAGACCAGAGACTGCGTAAACACAACAATGCCTCGAAGGGTTTTACAAACACAGGCAGACCATGGATACTGGTCTACTCGGAAGACTATGAAACAAAAAAGG
>QKGI01000072.1 GCA_003250475.1 Bacteroidota bacterium
TCACCGCAGTCGATGTACCACCTTACCGCTGATTTTCTCTCATCGGGAATATTATTTATCAGCTCCAGGATGCTGTACCTGTGATACCACTTCTCTATCTGGTCTTCCGTCAGCTCCTTTTGTTGCATCATTGCAAGCCTCGTTCCCGCCTGCTCAATGGTATGTGGTGCCGTACCGGCACTGAGAGGGCAGGCTGCCGCAAACAGTTCCGGATGGTGAAGAGCATAAATGAATGTGCCGTTGCCGCCCATTGAAAGCCCGGCAATAGCCCTGTATCTCTTGCCTGACCTCACACGGTAGGTCTTCTCAATGTAGGGCATGAACTCCTCGAAGAAAAAATCCTCGTACCTCCACTCGCCAAGAGCATCATTGGAATACCCGCGATGAGCACCGCTGGCATCCGGCATCACTATTATCATAGGGGTTGCCGTGCCCTCAAGGATAGCTTTATCTGCAATATGCTTAACCTCGCCGTGCTGTACCCATGTGCTTTGATTATTAGCGCCACCGTGTAAAAGATATAAAACAGGATAATCCCTTTGAGAGGTCTCATAGTCAGGGGGAAGATAGACAGCATACTTTCTTGTCATATTAAGGATGCTGCTTTCCATAGACAGATTGTCAAAGACTTTTCCCTGCTGGGCCTGCAGCTGCAATGAAATACCCAGCAACAGAAATAAAAACAAATGTCTGTTCATAACTCAAATCCTTTTATTGTGTTTGATATAAACTACCGGTTGGCAGAGTACTTGTACTGCCGGCCTTTGAAAGCGTTGATCATATCATTTCAAAACCTCAATGATATGATTAGAAAGCCATGCCTGGAAAGAAGATTCTTTCCAGGCATGGCGCAACATACAGATCTCAAATCCAATATTGATAATTTTGCTGTCATGGGAGTGCATCAGGATCAGGGTTACTGGGGCCCTTTGCTGCCAGTTTCAACAACTTCTGCGTTATCCCGGGATATTTATCTGCCAGATTATTCTTTTCAGAAATATCGTTTTCCAGATTATACAACTCCGGGTTCGGCCTGGATTTGTTTGTGTTCACAACATAAGCAAAGTCAACCTGGGTATTTGGTAACAATAACTTCCAGTCCATATATCTGACTGCCTGAAGTTCATTCTTAACGTGATAATAAAAGATTTTCCTTGCGCTCTTACTGCCGGCCCCGGTCATATATCTGACCTGGTTATATCCATCCAGCTCAACGGTTCCCGGGATCCTGGCGCCGGCAAGGCCGGCATAGGTTGGCAATATATCAAGGTTTGACAATATTCCGTCGCGGGTTATCCCGGCCGTTACCCTGCCAGGCCCCCAGAAAATACACGGCACACGTACTCCGCCCTCATAAACTGATCCTTTGGCGCCTCTCAAAGGTTTGGAGTTACCCGTTGCCAGCTGACCGCCATGATGCTTACGGTAAAAATCCTCCCTGTTTGACCACGGGCCATTGTCACTGGCAAAAAGGACATAGGTGTTGTTATCCAGGCCCAGCTCTCTGATAAGGTCAAAGACTTTCCCGATATTCCAGTCAAGTTCTTCAATGACATCACCGTATAGCTCATCTTTTGATTTTCCTTTGAATTCCGGTGAGGCGTCAATTCTGACATGAGGCATACTATGTGCCAGGTAAAGAAAGAAAGGTTTGTCCTGGTTCTTAGTTATAAACCCTAATGCCTCTTCTGTATACATCCCGGTCAGCGTTGACATCTTATCTGTTGTGAAGAGCTTTTCTTTGTTCCTGTAAATATCTACCACACCCCTGTCATTTGCACCGAGTGTACCAAAATAATAGTCAAAGCCCTGGTCGTTCGGCACACAGCCATCAAGCTCCCGCCTCTGGGACATATCCCATTTGCCGATACAGCCGGTTTGATAACCGGCTTCTTTAAGCACCTCGGCAATAGTCACCTCCTCAGCATTGACAGTCCATCCACCGCCAATACGTACCGGATAACGACCTGTCATCAAAGCGCCTCTTGAAGGGCCACTGACAGGTTGTGTGTAGAAAGAGGTAAAACGGATACCTTCACTTGCCATCCTATCCAGGTTGGGAGTCCTGATGTTCTCCGAACCAAAACAGCCGAGATCTTTGTATCCCTGGTCATCACTGTAGATGATGATCAGGTTTGGTCTGGGCTTTTTTTCTGCCTTCAAGGGCATTGTAAAGCTGCTCATCAGCCCGGCAGTTAGAATGCCGGTACCGATTAATACCTGCCTGCTTTTAGTTACCGTTTTCATGTTATTAATCTTTTAATTTTATGATAATGACATCAATGCGTTTCTTATTCTTTGTTTAATTCTCTATTTCTTCTCAGCTGTGCAACAGTGGGCTGGTTCTTTACGGCGTTCTTCCTGTGCCATTCTCTGAGTTCATCAAGCATTGACTTAACTCTTTCTGCTTGTGAGGGATCGTCAGCAATATTATTGAACTCACCACTGTCCTCAACATGATCATAAAGCTCAGGGAATGAGTCCGGTCCGTTGTCAATGAGCTTATACCGGCCATCGAACATCATCATGGTAGCATAAAATTCGCCGCCACCCACATTTTTGCGTGGCAATGGGAACTCGCTGTATACAACTGTCTTATGTGTTTCGGTTTTGCCGGTGATAAGCGGAATAAGTGACTTGCCCTCAACGGTATCGGGAGTCTCGTACCCTGTCAGTTCCGTAAATGTTGGGAAAAGGTCTATAAGTTCAACCAGGGCTGTTGATTCACTCCCGGCAGGGATTACCCCCGGCAGGCTCATTATCAGAGGAACCCTTACGGAAGAATCAAAGAACACAAACTTGGTCCATAACCCGTGATCATTCAGCATTTCCCCATGATCCGCCGTGAATACTACCAGGGTGTTATCTCTCATATCCAGTCTTTCAAGTTCGTCCAGCACCTCCTTGAACATGGCGTCTGAGAAGGCAATACTGCCATAATAACCCTGCATACCTGCCAGGATCTGCTCCCTGGTCATGTTCTCCATTCCTCTCCCTTTCAGGATTTCCAGATAGCGCGGGTCACAGTCGTCAAGGTCATTTTCAGGGATCTCCGGAATTATGAGCTTCGAAGGGTCAATTTTGTCCCAGTATTCCTGCGGTGGCTGGTAAGGAGCATGAGGTTTCAGGAATGAACATTGTATAAACCAGGGAGAATCTGTGTGTTCGCGCATAAATTTTATTGTATTCTCCTTGGCATGCCATTCCATAGTATCGGTCATGGGATACGGATCCGGCGCACCTATTGCCGGATCAGATTTAAGGTTAGCCGTGCCGGATAATCTTACTCCCCCGGCCTTCTTTGCTCCAACCGGTTTTTCATTTCCTTCAACGTAAATATCCCAGTCAAGGTCTTCACGGCCCGGGGTATGTAACTTGCCAAAACAGGCTGTTGTATACCCGTGCTTTCTCAATACCTGTGTGTATGACAGCATATCCCTGTTACCGGAATAGGCATTTGAGATCACACCGTTGGAATGAGTGTAACAACCGTTAAGGAATGAATTGCGGCTTGCCACAGAGACCGGGCACTGACAATATGACTGCCTCAGACTGATACCTGAAGCCGCCAGCCTGTCGAGGGTGGGTGTGATAGCATTAATGTCGCCGTATGCACTTAATGCATCAGGGCGGTACTGATCGCACATCAGAAAGAGTATATTTAAAGGCTTCTTCGGTTTACGCTTCCATGCCCAGGCAGGAAAGCTGGTTGCAAGAGAAAGACCCGCCAGGGCTGAAGCAGACTTTCTGACAAAACTCCTCCTGTTAAATTCAGATGACTTATTCATGTTATAATAGTTTTATTATGTGTCAGTTGAATGTATTATATCACATTCAGCCATTTGTATTTATTATTTTTCCACAACTCTTCCAGGTTTCATGCATTCTTCAAACAGAAAGGAATACATTGCTCCCCGGGCAGCGATCTCACAGGAACTGCTCCGTAATCTACACCTGATATAAAATTTCCTGTTCATACTTAAATGGACCTTTAACCCAAAGTATACCAGTGGGGTCTGGTAATCCGGCAACCAGGCTATATCTCATTTTCTAATCCTTTTCAGGATTGCCATCGTTTATTTTCCTGCTGTACTGCGCTTTTATCTCATCGTATTTTGCAGCCTGCGGAAAAACTTCATATAATAATCTCCGGCATGCTTCAGGAGGTTCATTCCTGTTCATAAAGAGTTCTTTTACAGGATCATCCGACTGTCTCATGAATTTCAACATGGCCTTTCTTGCTCTGGCGACATCACTTGTATATGCCGGATCACCTATGAGATTGACGGTACACCCGGGATCAGATGTCAGGTCATAGTATTCTTCAGGTACCCTGACACGGAACAGCTTTACTCTTGCAGCTATTACGGTATCTGTCAGGGCAGCTTCTTCCATGGCTCTCATGGTCAGACCTTCATTATTGTTTCTATAAATCCTCTCCCCGTCAAACCACGGATTGTAGATATAAACGAAGTCCATATTCTGCACGCTCCTCATGGGCACCGGTCCGCCACTTATCTTGTTGTCTATCTGTGTAAAGATCATTTTGTTTCCCGTGGCAGCTCCTCTGGAATAGAGGTTAAGATGCGACCTGCCATCAAGCCTTGCCGGGGCTTTTATCTTCAGGGCTTCCAGGATGGTTGGCATCAGCTCTACCTCCGAGATGTAGTTTTTGTCATCCCTGGACCCCGGCTTAACCACACCTGGCCAGCGTACTATCCATGGAGTCCGGTTGCTGGCATTATAGACATTACATTTTGCAAACGGGATGGCTATTCCATTGTCAGAAATAAAAATAACCAGAGTATTGTCTTTTAATCCTGACTCTTCAAGTGCCTGCATAACCCTGCCAAAAGTGTCGTCAAGCCGTTTGACAGAGTTGTAGTAATAACTTAGCTCCTTTCTAACCAGTGGAAGGTCAGGTACAAAATCCGGAACCTGGACCTCTTCTGGAGAGTAGTAACGCGAAGGGGCCTCGGCGTTCTTCCTGAATACCCCGTCAGGAGTCTGATAGGGTCTGTGCGGATCTTCAGAATTGACCATAAGATAAAAAGTCTTCCCTGATGCCTTGCAATCCTCAAAGAAAGCCCTGGTATATTTGTAATATCGTGACGGGCTCCTGCCGTACCCGAGATCCTCAGACTCTATAGTATAATCCCACCTGAAATCAGTTTTTGGAGTTGAATGAGATACCTTGCTCAACACTCCGACCCTGATGCCGTTTTCTCTCAGTATCTCCATGAGTAATGGTGTATTATTACCTTCCTTCATTTTCATGAAGCCCATCACACCGCTGTTATGACCATATAATCCTGTGGCAATAATGGCACGGCTCGGGGCACTTATTGCGGCATTTACATAGGCCTTGCTATATATGCAGCCTTCGGCTGCAAAATGATCAATATTCGGAGAGATGTCGGGCACCTCCGACCCGTAACACCCCAGAGAATTTCTGTCAAGGTCATCTGCCGTGAATAACAACACATTCAGTCTGCCATCCTGTGCCATACCCGCAGCAGGATGAGCCAGCATCCCACCAAGAAGGAGTGAAGCCATTAAATTTTCCTTTTTCATCTGCCTCTATTTTTTCAACTCAACCTTTGTATAATAGGCGCTGCATAATTCATTTCCTTCCTTATCGTAAAACATCGTTTCAAGCTCGTAGCTGCCCTTATCAAGTGAAACCATAAACTTTGCACTTGCCTGGCCATCTGTCGTTTGCACAATTTCATCAAACTGTCCAACCTTAAGCCTTGCGCTTACTACCGGTACGGCACCTCTCGTCCTGCCTGCTTTATCTTCTGCAGGCTCATTAAGTGCTATCCCCGACACAGGATGCCAGCGATACAACGTTACTTCATAATCTCCCTTGCTGTCAGCCTCAATAAACCACTTTCCCTTGCTGTCACCGGCAAACAGATTGCCATCATTATCAGCATATGAACCTGACCAGTCTGAGGAATACAACATAAGAGGGTTCGCTTTCCTGTTTCCGATATGGATATATCTTGTCTTGCTGTATTCAGGCATGGTACTATTGGTCCATGCATCATAGAAATCAGTCATTTTCTTAAACACATCCGGGTGCTTATCGGCAATATCTGTCTGCTGGGCCGGGTCAGTTTCCAGATCATATAGTTCTTTATGCATTACCAGTCTCCATTTGCGCCATAACACCGCATTGTTCTCCTCGGGTCTGTAAGGATTATCATATTGAACAACAAGCATCCGATCGTCAAAATCATCTCTCTTGCCTTTAAATAAAGGAAGAAGCGACTGCCCGTCAAATTTCAGTCCATCAGGCTTTTTCAGATTGCACATGTCAACCAGCGTGGGAAGAAGATCCTGGCATTCTGTAAGAGCATCTATATCACGAGGCTCTCCGATGTTTCCCTGGGGCCACCGGATAAACAGAGGCACCCTGTGGCCCCCTTCATAGGGTTCAGTCTTATGGCCGCGCATGCCGGCGTTGTATACATTAAAACCTCTGGATGAACCATTATCGGTCATATAGATCAACAGGGTATTATCTGCCACTCCGAGGGAATCAAGGAATGACATTAAATGACCCATATTCTCATCAATATTGGCAATCTGCCCAAAGAACCTGGCCTCCTGAAGGGTGGAGACCCTCTCAATGTAAGGATCAGAGTAACTGTCGTCGCACAAATGAGGTGCGTGCGGACAATTTGTTGCCAGATACATGAAATATGGCTCGTGGCTCTTCGTGCTATTGAGGATATAATCCCTGGCCAGGTCAAACCATACATCAGTGCAATAGCCATCATACTCAGACGTTTCCCCGTTTGCCTCAAACACAGCGTCCCAGTATGTATTCTGATAATAGTCTGCTATTGATCCTATGCCCCATGCTCCATGATGTACCGTCTCGTCAAAGCCCCTGTCCTGTGGCCTGTACGGGTAACTGTCACCCATATGCCATTTCCCGATTTGAATAGTCCTGTAGCCTGATTCCTTAAAGAGACCGGCCATAGTGGGAAGTTCTTCCCTTACCATTGACCTGCCCATGCAAACGGCTGTGCAACCATTGAAATAGGCATCCCTCCCTGTCATGATCTGGCCTCTGGTAGGACTGCTCATTGGGGCGACATGAAAATCGGTAAACCTGACACTCTGATCATGCAACCTGTCAAGGTTAGGAGTCTTGAGCACCGGATTACCATGCACGGAAAGATCACCATAACCCTGGTCATCTGTCAGTATAAGTATCACATTCGGTCTTCCTGTGTCACCATCAGCCTTTCCGGCAGTTGATACACATGAGCTTAACATGGCTGATCCTGTAACCGATCCCAGCACCATCATTGATATGCTCCTGTTCATTGCCGCACTGCTGTATTTCGCTTTCATTTTATCTCCTCCCAAATTTTTTGCTTTAACGTTTAAATATAATCATAAACCTGCATCTGTTGACTCTCCCTCTGAGGGCTGATTGATTCTTTTGTTTTATTTTTTGAACTGCGAAAAGTAATCCCAGAAAATGTCAGCCATCACCAGAGGATGGTTGGTGCCGTTAGGATATCTGTGAGGCAGTGAATCGATAACAGCAAACCGGAAGATATTTTTCCCGGTGCCGGTGTTATTATCAAACCTGTATAGCGCCATGTATGGTTTACGCTCATATGTATAATCGTCAGAGAGCTGTAATTTATATAACATGCGTAAGACCAGGGCATTAAGACCAGGCGTCTCGATGGAATGAATGTTTACTTCAAGCGGCTTTCCGTTACTTTGAAGTTTCTCCTCCATGTTACCGACGGTAAGGAACGATGGAATAAGCTGTTTCGCCACAAATGATGTGTCCTGCAGGTATCCGGCAGACATGGCAGTGGCAGCGAGGATATCTGAAGCCTCCATTGTCAGCCTGCTCACAAAATTAGCACCGTTAGAAAATCCTGAAGCATAAATCATGCTTTCATCAATGTCATAATTAGACCTGAGATAATTAACCATCTCACGAAAGAACAGCACATCGTCCCTCAGGGTCTGGCCATGGCAGGCAACGTGGACAAGCTTGCCATCATTCCACTTGGTTGTATTGACAACCTTGCCTTTGTCATCAACGCAATATCTCAGTGCAGAGGGAAACACCGCGATGAAACCTTCCCTGTCTGCCTTCTCCTTCCACCCTGAAATCCTATAGAACTTTTCACCATTCCCGCTTGTCCCGTGGAACATGAAGACAACAGGCACCTTCTTTGCTTCAGCCATAGCCGGTTTATAGACAATAAAATGACGCCCGGCTCCTTCCAGGTTGATATAGCAGTCCTTTTTTCCCTCCGTATCACCGGTATAAACCAGGTGAAATGACATGAGAATCGCCACACTCAGTATAAGAAAATTTGAACCCATATTACCTCTTTTTGTTTTCGTTTTTACCAGGTGTTTCTGCTCCGTTCCCTCTATAGTCCTTTAAATGCCCTGCAGGCCTGATCTCTGTCTTTATCTCATGGTAGAACTTTGTTGCTTCAGCATTAAGTTTTCCGGCAATAGCGGGGAACTGTTCAAGCCTGTCAAAGCGTTCACTCACATCTGAATTGATATCATAAAGAGCCACGTTACTAAAAGAGCCGTCCGGGTTGACTCTGACAAACAGTTTCCATCGTTTGCCGCGTATTGCCGTATAGTTTACCTTTCCTTCGGCGCTGCCTGCAAAATAGTGAAAGTATTTATGAGGGCTTTCCCCGGTCTTTCCTGATAACAAAGGCCATATATTCAATCCGTCTATAATACGGTCGCCAGGTTGAGCAGACCCTGTAATAGCAGCAATTGTGGGCAGGATATCAGCGCCGGACGCAACGCTGTTTACAATTCTTCCTGAAGGTATACTGCCTGGCCAGGCAAATATTGCCGGCACCCTGAAACCTCCTTCATATGAAGTTCCTTTCCCGTCGCGTAACGGACCCGCTGAACCGCCATCAATACCGTACTGTAGCCAGGGGCCGTTATCACTCATAAACACTACAAGTGTCTCCCTGTCAATATTGAGCTTTTTCAGACATTCAATTATCTGACCAACGCTCCAGTCAATCTCCATGACCACATCTCCATATAATCCGCGTAATGATTTGTCAGCAAACCAGTCTGCTACAAACAGGGGTACGTGAGGCTTGGAGTGAGCCAGGTAAAGGAAAAAAGGCTTATCACTGTTCTTTTCAATAAATTTGACAGCCTCATCAGTATATCTTATTGTAAGTTTACATTGATCAGGATTCTTTTCGATAACCTCTTCATCTCTCATAAGCGGGAGGTCATTTGGAAAACCTCCGCCTTCAGGGTAGTATGATCCCTGTCCCGCATAACCTGTATATTCCGCACGCTTTCGTATCGCTTTCATTAGAGAATCCTCGTTCTCCTGTGGAGCCATGCGCGGGTGATATCTCCACATATCGTTTGAGAAGGGCAACCCGAAATAAGAGTCAAATCCCTGCCTTGTAGGAAGGAACTCCGGTGCATCACCGAGATGCCACTTGCCTATGCACATTGTTGAATAACCTTGTTCTTTGAGCATCTCAGCTATTGTAACCTCATCAGGATTAAGCCCGTAACTGGAGTTAGGGCTGGGATTCCTGGCGAAGCTCACTCTGGGCGGATAACATCCTGTCATCAGTTGCGAACGCGACGGAGCAGAGAAGGAAGCCGCATAAAAGCAGGTAAACAGTGTTCCTTCCGAGGCCAGGCGGTCAATATTTTTCGTCTCAATATTGGGCGATCCGTAACAACTCAGATCACCGTATCCCATATCATCGGTAAGAATGATAATGACATTCGGTTTGCGTTCAGGAGTTTTTGCACCGGCAGCCTGAATGCAGGCTGTTGAAGCTCCCACGATAAGTGCTTTTGTTAATATCTGTTTCATCTCTCCTCTTTTATAATTTAGTTTTCCCTGAACATATTAATGTTACCCACAGGCCTTATTTTTGACGGGTCTGCCATCTCCCTTTCAAAGTCATCCATATAATGCCCGAGTTTCTTTACAATATCGGGATGGTCATCAGCAACGTTATGCTGTTCGGAGATATCATTCTCAAGATCATACAACTCCTCCCCTCCCATCACTGTTCTGTGCAGTTTCCATTTACCTGCCCTGACGGCGGCAAGCTTGTCTCCCAGGTGATAGAAAAGTCTTTCATGGGGAGATACGGCACCTGGTTCACCTGACAGAACCGGCCAGATATCCTTTCCATCAATTACCCGGTCACCTGGCACGGGTGCGCCTGCCAAACGGGCGAGAGTCGGGTAAATATCCATCGATGAAAGCATCTGATCACAAACCTGTCCGGAAGGTATCTTCCCCGGCCACCAGAAAATGGCCGGTTCCCTTACTCCTCCCTCATACCTGCTGCCTTTCCTGCCGCGCAAAGGGGCTGCACTTCCAATAGCAGGACCATTGTCCGAGGTGAAGATCACCATCGTATTTTTATCCAGCTTATACTTTCTTAAAGCATTGAAAATTTCTCCTACTGAATTGTCAATTTCGTTTATGACCTGTGGAAAAAGCAACCTTCTTGTTGTATAATCAACAAATCCATCCTCAAGCGCGAGTTTGTTCTTTATGCTGTCATTAACTGACTTGTAGTAGTCCGGAGAAACGTGCAGGGGTGTATGAGGCATCGGATGGGGCAGGTATAGAAAGAATGGCTTATCCCTGTGCCTGCCGATAAAATCAACCGCTTTATCAGTAAGTCTTTTTGTCATATAATCCATATCCGGCTCCAGTTCAATTACTCTCTCCCCTTCATAAAGAGGCAGTGGCGGATAGATGAATTTCTTCCTGTTGAAAGGATGAATATCGTGGCTGTAAGGGATACCAAAAAACTCGTCAAAGCCCTGCCTGGTAGGCAGAAATACCTTTTGATCCCCAAGATGCCACTTGCCGTAGATAGCTGTTGCATAGCCATTTTTCTTTAAAGCTTCAGCCAGTGTGATTTCATCCGGATTAAGTCCGTAGATATCATTTGAAAGAAGCACGGCGTGTCTCGATCCCTTCGGCAATCCTACCCTTCTGGGGTATGATCCGGTCATCAGAGCCGCCCTGGATGGTGTGCTGAGAGGTGCCGCAACATAAAAGGAGGTTAGTCTTACCCCTTCAGCAGCCATCCTGTCAATATTGGGTGTGTTTACATGCGTGCCTCCAAAACAGCCCAGATCATTATAGCCCTGGTCATCAGTAAAGATGATTATAAAGTTGGGCGGCCTGTTATCCGGTCTTGTACATGAGGGGATTGCTATCAACGTAGTGGCTGCCAACCCGGCTGACACAGATTTACCTATATACTTTACTCTACCCTTTGTAGTCATAACGCCTGGCATATTAGTTATCATTTCAGATTGGCACAGATAACACATCTGTCAGGTTACCCAAATGGATACTTCCTGGCCGGCATTTCAATATGCTGACAGATAATACCCGCTGGATAACAAAAAGAAGTAGCTTCCGGAATGATAGAATATACATCATTGAATTATTTTATCAGTGGTCTCTTAATAATGGAGTCTTTGGCGACAGTGAGTTTATGCTCAGCATATCCTATGGTGTCCCAGTCCCCAAGTTCTTTCTTTCTTTCATCAGCCCGGGCTTTTAACCGGGTGACTATGTCCGGATACAAATCCGCCACGTTTTGTTTCTCCCCGGGATCATCGGAGAGGCGGAAAAGCATCGGGACATCAAGTGAATCAATAGTTCCCCGGCCCACATTTCTTCTTCCCATGAAGTGTACCATATAAGGCAGACGGGGAAGATGAAGCTTCCACTCTCCCAGTCTTACAGCCTGGAGGTTTGTGGCATGATAATAAAGCAACTCTCTCTCTTTGATGCCCTTTACCTCATATGCATAAAATAGCGGACTGATGTCTATCCCATCAATAATCCGGTCGGGAAGCGCAGTGCCTGATAAGGCAGCTATGGCAGGTAAAATATCCAATGAGCTTACCGGATCGCTGCATACCGTTCCTCCCTTAATCACTGCCGGCCAGCTGACTATTGCCGGCACACGGTGGCCCCCTTCAAAGGTATTGAACTTACTTCCCCTGAGGGGCCAAGCACATCCGGCAGAAAGAGCTTCATTCTTTGTCAGCCATGGCCCGTTGTCAGAGAGGAAAAAGATTACGGTATTCTTATCCAGCCCCATCTGCCTCAGGGCTTCCATCAGCCTTCCGACATTGTAATCAAGCTCCCTGACCATTGCAGGAAAAACATATTTGTTCATTTTGCCCTTGTAATACATGCGGGCATCCCACTCCTCCGGAGTTGTAAAATACCGTCCCGGCTCCCATGGCCCATGTGTAAGATAGTGTGCAAGGTAAATAAAGAAAGGCTTACCCTTTTCCTTCGCCTTTCCCATCACCTCTATGGCTCTGTCCGTAAGCTGCCTGTGAATATTCTCGTATGTCTCCTTCCCTATAATCGAATCACCTTCATATATATCCTGTGCAATGCCACCCACAGGAAAGTTATGCATACATCCAAAATATTCATCAAAACCGTGGCGTAACGGTCTGAAGGCGGGGTTTTCACCAAGATGCCACTTACCAATAGCTGCAGTATAATAACCACCGGGCCTGAGCATCCCGGCTATTGTGACCTCATCCTGAGGGAGACCCAGGTGTTCATAATGCATCGGAGCTTTTTCATTACTACTGACCGGATAACCGCACCGGGAAGGATATCTTCCTGTTAATATTGATGCTCTTGAGGGTCCGCTTATACTGTGTGCCGACTGCCAGTCTGTAAAACGGATACCCTCGAGAGCTAGAAGGTCGATATTCGGCGTGCTGATGCCAGGAGTTTTTGTCCCGTAACATCCAAGGTCATTATAACCGAGATCATCAGCCAGTATTATAATGAAGTTCGGTTTCTCTCCCGCGCCGGATATGGCATTGCATGCCAGGGTAACAGGCAGGAAACCAAGTAACGCCGGCAACCTTTGTTTCAACATCATCAGCTGATTAATCATTCTGGTTTTTGGTAAAGTGTCCTATTTTTCCCTGCCTTATTTTTGTAACTGCCTGGTTGACGGCAGTGTTTTAATCTCCTTCAGCAAATCATTTAACTTTGCGGCTCGCTTCGGAAATTTGTTAATAACATTTACGGATTCATAGGGATCCTTTTTGAGATCATATAATTGCTGATCCGGGGCACCAGGCTTATAATCACCATTTTCAATGTCACTGTTTGTCTCTCCCGCGAAGAAGAGTGCAGGAGGGCCTCCGAATGCATGCTCTCCAGGTTTCTTTGCACCAAACCCACCACCTCCGCGGGCGCTTATTAAGATCCAACTGCCCTGTCTTACTGCAATATTTGACGGTTTCAGCGGAGCAATAACCAGATGGTCTCTCATCTCCCTTGAAGTTTTACCGAGAAGCACGGGTAACATATCATAGCTATCGGGGGCGTCTCCCTCTTTCAACTCATAGCCAAGCAAAGATGCCAGTGAATGAAGAAAATCAACGTTACCGATAAGCTGGTCGCTCACTGTTCCAGCCTTTACAACCCCGGGCCACCGGACAATCATCGGTACCCTGTTGCCACCTTCCCAGGCGTCAAATTTAAAGCCCAGCAGTTTCCCGTTTATACGGTGGCCTGCACTCATGGCATACTGGCCTCCGCGGTTCAGCATAGCCCCATTGTCGCTTGTGAAAATCACTAGTGTATTCTCAGCCAGATTCTCCTCATCAAGAGCCTTCATCACCTCTCCGACAATCCAGTCAAGTTCATGAATAAAATCTCCGTAGCGGCCGGCTTCGCTAGTGCCTTTGAAACGAGGGTTTGGTGTAAACGGATGATGTATGTTTGTTGTCGGGAAATAGAGGAAGAAGGGTTTGTCCTTGTTGTCTTTTATCCACTTCACAGCTTTCCCGCACAATGTTGTTCCGACCATTTCGTCATCATATAATGCATGAGCTGCTTTTGCTCCACCCATCTTATCTATATTGAATTTCTCATCGAATACCTTTGTCTCGGCGCTCTTGCCATAAACAATCGGATCATCCGGATCAAGACCCACTACCTTGTGATTCTCTATATAGACAAATGGGGGGTGACTGCTGACTGTTGGTATTCCGAAATAATAATCAAAGCCCAGCTCAAGCGGACCGGGCTTAAGATCGCCATTCCAGTCTGGTTTCCCGACACCAAAACCCAGATGCCATTTGCCAATTATTGCAGTTGCATAACCCTGAGCTTTCATCATATCAGCTATGGTAAGACGGTTCACATCTATCAGAAGGTCCTGCGCATCGAATACAGGCGCATAACACTCCTCCCTGAATGGATATTGCCCGGTAAGCAAAGCGTACCGCGAAGGAGTGCTCACTGCCGATACAGTGTGCATATCTGTGAACATCCTGCCCTGTAAGGCAAGCTTGTCAATATTTGGAGTACGTACTTTCTGCGCACCGTAGCAGCTAAGGTCGCCATAACCAAGATCATCTGCATAAATAATAATGACATTCGGCTTCTCTGCCGTCTGGCAATAAGCCAGACCGGCATTAGCCAGGCCTACACCAATAAGAACGCTGCTTCCGATCTTACCCGTAATTTTTCTCTTTGTCATTTTCATCTCTCCTTGTTTATTCTTCATTTTAATTTAACTGAGTTCAACATTTACAATAAGATTTCTGCAAGTCCCCGGAACAATCCGGGGCAAGCGGTTACAGGTTATTGTAACAACAAGTAGTCAAGAGCGAAAAAATCAGACTCTCTTCTTCCGCTCGCAAGAAGTACGAATGAAACTGTGTTTATCCCCTGGTGCAACTGAAACCTGCCCAGGTGAATGTTTTTCTCCCCTCTCTCCCTGCTATACAGATCAATAACAGAGCCTGCAGCAATGCCATTTACCAGGCATCGTGTTTTGCCAAAACCAGGACCTGTATTAAAAAATGCTGCCATGTCATACACCTTATCTTCTGAAGAGCTGAACCTGAATGAGATGGTATCTCCCGGTGTTCCGTCCTTCCATAATACATGCAGGTTATTGCTGAGAGAGACCTGGCCGAAATCACCTATTGACATGCTGCCTCTCTTGTTGCCACAGGAGTTTGAGAAAGCCATAAGTTCGGCTTCCACCCTGCCATCTTCAATATTTCCGGGCAATAAATCTGAAGTTTCAAGTGCCACTTCCGCCTCAATGCCGGCAACGTCATGGCTTATATTTGTTTTTCCGCCAGGCTTCAGATAGTAGAAACACACGGGAGCATAATTGACATACGTCGGTTGCCAGTGCCACATCTCCATGTCCACCTTAATTGAGGATCTGAAAGGTATGACGTCAAGGGACCTGTATCTCAGGTTCACCACATACCCGGGCCGGCCGTCGCCGGTGGCATCGGGTTGCCCTATGAAAGGATGATTTGAAAATTCCCTGGACCGTCCTCCCCAGGCATACCCGTAGTAATCCTCTGTTCCTGTGCCAAAGCTTGACGGGAAAGCCTCACCGTCAACATATATTTTCTCATCACCTTCGCCCCACCATATGTATGCCGTGTTGAATAATGTCAGTGCATCACCAGCATAAACACCCTGCCCTGACAGGTCAGTGAAGTTAAGATCGAATGGTGACCCTATGCTATTCTCCGATACCCCCTCACGGGTAAAAAGGTGAGTATACTGTTGCCACGATGCTCCGAAATGCATGCTGTTTTTATCCCATGTCCATGGCCCGGTACCTATCTCACCCGAAAGCGAAATCTCCTGATCCCCGTAATTATGTATCCTTATGATGCAGCTGTCTTTGAAAGGCATCACACGATACATATTCATTGTGCCATCTTCTGTTACTCTTGTAAACCAAGTCGCCGATTTTCTTATCTGATAACCGGTGCCGAAAAAGTCGCCGACAGGACACCAGATGGTGTTTTCTCCGTCAAAAACAGCCTCAAGAACTGTCTTTCTCAAAGCGGAAGGCATATCTTCCGCCTTGATCCTTAGCGACAAAACACGTATGGCCCGGCTGCCCTGTGCATCATATGTCCACGATGCATCCTTTCCCAGAACAGCAGATATCTCCTGTTTTTCCAGACCCGGGGTTTCGATGTTTTCCGCAGGCGACATGAGTTTTTTCTGAACCTCTTCAATCAGGGCTTCATCATCTGCAAGCATACTCTTGTTGAATGTGACAACCCTGGTCCTTCGTTCATATGACCTGAAATTGATGTTGTAATACACACTCTCGCCCGAATTTCCCTTGTTCCCCGCATTCGATATATTGCTACTCTCATATGTTATCTTACAATGCTTCCCAAAGGGAAGGGGCAGGTAAAGGTTATGGCCGCGCATCTCATATACCGACAGGTCAGATACGGAAGCAGAAAGGGGTGCTCCGACCAGTAATCCGCCGCTCAGGATATCATAGGCAGTACCTTCTATCTCAGGCGTATTACTATTATCAAAATATAGTCTCAGTATCCCCTTCCCCGAATCAGGACCTGCGAATGTCATCCAGAATCTCACTACAGCTCCGGGACCGTCAGCGTCAAACATAACGTACTCCTCCCTGCCGTCATTTTCCTCCTTCCTGATAAACATGGTACGGTCTGAGTTGGCAAACCAGCCTGCACTGTCAGCACTTACAGACCCTCTGTCATAACTGCTGAACTGCTTCGTAAAATAGAACGGTGACGGATAACTGGCCAGAGCATCCCGGTCAACCATTTCGTGGAGCAGCGATTCAAAGGTTACAGCTTCTTGTGAACAACCACTGCCAAACACCAGGGCGGCAAATAAGATTATTGCCATTTTAAGTTTTGCTTTCATTACCTATTTTTTTTCACAACTTTCTTAACCACAATTATTAAATTCCTTCTCTTTTGCCTGTTTTACCACCAGTACCGGACATGTTTTATCTGCTTCTGCCAGGCAAGGGCTCAATGTCAGTCTGATCTATCCAGGGTAAAACAACTTTTTCTCCCCTTATTATCATACGGTTATATGTATCTCGCCACCTGCTGTCAGAGCTTTCATAGCTGTTGAACAGGTCGCCCTCACCAGCCATCCTCGGGTCGCCCTCATTGATAAGCTCCTTCTCCATTACATTTCTCAGCCTGTCCATGATACCGGAATAAGCCGGGTCTCCTGCCAGGTTCTTCATACAGCCGGGGTCATCAGCTATATTATACAACTCTGTTCCGGGTCGTTTGTCAAAGGTCATTTCCCAGAATATTCTTCCTTCCGGATCATCTTTTAATCTCAGCACCTCAGTTTTAGATGGTGATCCGTCAACATCAGGGTATCCGGTCTCGGGGTTTCCCAATGGCCAGAGGTCATCTGAATAATTGACAACAAGCAACCAGCCGTCCCTTACGATTCCCCTTATGGGGTATCCACTGTCATCGGGCCTTCCTACTCCATGCCTCTCTTTTCCAATAAGCACATCCTTTCTAAGAGGCCGGCGAGTAGTATTATGCTGGAAGTATGTTTTCAGGCTTTTCCCTGGTGTGGGCTCCATACCGCTCTGATTCCACCTGATGCCGGCAAGATCAAGGATGGTTGGAGCAAGGTCAATAAAACTCACCGGATCGTCCACCCTTCTTCCGGGGCCCTTTATCCCATCTTTCCACATTATTGCCAAAGGGATGTGATTCGAGTATTCATAGGCATCACTCTTTGCCCTTGGGAATGACATCCCGTTATCAGCAGTTGCAATAACAATCGTATTATCCAGTTCTCCCTGCTCTTCAAGAAATGCCAGTATTTTGGCAGTATGGCTGTCAAAATACTCTATCTCCAGGCCATAGTCAAGAAGGTCGGTCCGCACAACATTATTGTCAGGCAGGAATGCAGGCACGATATCAACTTCTGAAACTGCTCTCCCGGCCTCCAGTGAAGATCCGAAAACATATCTCCTGTGAGGTTCATGACTACCGTACCAGAAGCAGAATGGCTCACCATCCGGTTTGTTACGGTAGAACTCCTGGAAGTTGGCTGCATAATCAATCCTTGACATAGCCTGAGTTGGAGGCTTTGTCCTGATCGAGTTCCATTCGCGGCCAAGCAGTTCTCTCCTCTTCCCGTTTACTGTTCCGGGATCTCCAGGTAACCATCCTTTGCCGGTATATCCCACAAAATAACCGTGTTCCCTCAGGACCTCAGGGTAAGTCGTGAACTCTGCAGGGAAATAACAGAACTGATTTGCCGCATCTTTAAGCTGCCAGGGATTCCTGCCTGTCAATATGCATGCTCTTGATGGTGCGCTTTTTGCATTTGGTGTATATGCCTGTGTAAAATTAATACCCTGCCGGGCTATCCTGTCAAATGCCGGAGTACTGATCCAGTCACAGCCATTACCTATATGAGGGAAAGAAGCATCATCAGCAATACATATAAGAATATTGGGTGCCGCGCTCTCCTTTCCGGAGCATGCAGCCAGGGCAGACACCGCCATTGCTGAAAATATCAGTCCTGTCGTTCCGGTCATCTTATTCATTCCTTATTCAGTTTGAATTTCTCGAATTAAACACACCAGCCAGCCTCAGGCAGGTAAGCCTCTTTCTATTTCTTTGAAAATGACATCTTGTCTATCCCCAGGATAATTTTTTCCTGTCCGGCCTCCATTGTCAACCTGAGAGTGAGAGTGTTATCCCCTTTCTTTACGGATGCATTTTTCAGCGTCACCATTGCAGCTTTTGTATCTGTGTCTGAATTGTCCCCTGATATTTCAAGTTTACTGCCGTTAAGATAAAAATCAGGCATGGCTGTTTTGCGGGGAGCAACAAGTCTGATACTGATATTATAGCTGCCACTTTCAGGGGCAATAAAACGGAAGGTTGCTTCATCGCCTGCAGCCGCGTTTGTCCATGACATCATGGCACTTGTCCAGTTTGGTTTGCCCGGAACCGGCAACGGGCGTATCCGAACGATGCCACTACCTGTCATACTTTCTATTACAAGATCTTCGCCTTCAATGGTATTATGTTCATTTATGACAGGAGGAAATATCTGCTCACGCCCGGTGACAACCGTTTCCTTCACTCCATCAATATCGGGCTGTATCTCACATTTGCCTCCCGGCAGTATATACCAGTAAGTTACCGGGGCATAATTCATAATGGTGTATCCCCAGTGCCACAACTCCATGTCAAATCTAAGAGAACTGCTGAATGGTATAGCATCAAGAGTGCGATACCTTAAATCAACCGTATACCCGACATTCAGGTTCCCTGAGCCATCAGGCTGTGAAATAAACGGATGGGTAAACGTTTCAGGGCGGCACCAGGCATAGCCGTAATAATCTTCCGTACCGGTTCCGAAATGCGATGGGAATTCTTCATTATCTACGAAGATCTTTTCGTCTCCTTCGCCCCACCAGGCCGGAGAACAGTTGAATAAAGTCAGGCCATCGCCAATATAAACACCCTTTCCTTCCAGGGCAGTAAAGCTGATATCAAACATATCTCCCTTACCATCACGGTCTTTGACCAGTCCGGTATTAATCCTTGTATACTGGTGCCATGAAGAGCCGAAATACATGCTGCCGGAATCCCATTTCCACGGAGAAACGGCAACCTCTCCATTGGTGACCTTTACTGTATCTGTGCCGTAGTTAACAAGTTCTATCCGGCATTCCCTGCCGAAAGGCATCACCCAGAAAGCCTCCATTATCCCGTCGGCAGTAACATGCTGATACCATGTGGAAGCAGGGATTATTTTATATCCGGTACCGAAGAAGTCACCAGCCGGCGCCCATACTGTCTCGTTGCCATCAAAAGATATCTTCAGCACAGTTGACCTCAACGCCTGCCCGGGGTTATCAGCTTCCACTTTTAAACTTATCTGCCTGACAGCTTGCGGGCCCTGCAGGGTAACCGTGTTACTTTCACCGGGTGCCAGCAGACAGTCAAGTGAGGTAATGTTAAGTTTTACACCTTTGAGACCCTCATCTCTTTCAGATAATTTTTTCTGTGTCTCCTCAATTATTCTTCTGTATTTTCTTAATAATGAAAGATCAAATGATTCAACGGTGACACCAGACTCATATGTCCTGTAATTTATCTGATAATAGAACATCTCGCCTTCCCTGTTGGTTTCATTTACTCCTGATCGTGCCTCTGTTATCCCTCCGGTCTCATATGTTATCTTGAGATGTTTTGAATAGGGTATTGGCAGATAGAGGTTATGACCTCTTCGTTCATATTCGGTATCTTCAGAAACAGAGAAGGAGAGTGGTGCGCCGGCAAGCCCGCCTCCGCTGATTAGTTCCATCGGCTCACCTTCGAGTCGTGGTGTGCTCTCATTGTCAAAGTAAAACCTCAGCACCCCTTTCTTATCATACCTGTTAAAGGTAGTCCAGAAACGTACAACGGCACCCGGCCCTTCCGCATCAAAAAGGACAAACTCCCGCCTTCCGTTATTATCCTCTGTGCGTATGAAGTAGTTATTATCAAGATTGGCAAACCAGGTATAATTATCCGGATTGACAGAGGTGCGGTTATAGCTGCTGAACTCCTTACATGTGTAACCCGGGTCCGGAAAACGGGCAACTTTTTCACGGTCTGTCATCTCCGTCAGGAGCGACTCCATTGTTACCTGGCCGTGCTGAATTGTACAGGCGGCCTGAATCTGAAGAACGACTATCAGGCTCGCAAGATATATTTTGATATTTTTCATAATCAGTATACTTTTTTTTATGGAGCAGTTACAGGATTTTAAGATTGTCAATATCTGTTTTTTGACCTGAGACAATGCATTCTTTAACATTTATTGATCCGGAAGTCATTTTAATAAATGGTTGCCCCTTTTCAATACCTACCAGGCCATATCCCGTCTGGCACGAGAAGAAGCTGGTAAAATCGTTGGCAATAGTCGGGTTAATGAACAAGGTTTTTGTTACTGCATCATACTTTATCCCGGTCATACCCTGCAGCATTCCGTAGCTAGCCATAGCCCTGGCATACCAGTGACCACATTCATACTCGTCAAACGGGTTTCTTACGCTGCCGTCATATCTCTTACGACAAGCCCTGACGATGTCAAGAGCATTATCTTCCATGCCCAGGAACATCAGATGCGAAGCCACCTGGTATTCGATACCGGTCCATACCTCATTACTGTAAACGAACGGCAGTGAAAGAGCATCTCCGTGAGGCCATGAACAAAGAAGAAGTCCTCCGTCGTTTCTCATGGCGAAGGTTGGCCTCTGAGGATTGGCATGATCGATCAGATCAGGTTTGAAGTTGTATTTATATACGGAAGAGAGATGACTTTCCAGATATTCCTTTGAAATAATATCGTCATCAATACCGCATACTTTGGCAATCCACATTCCAAGAACACCATCGGAGAGACAACCGTTTCCATATTGATATTTTGGCCCTTCCTCGGCAAGAATTGCTTTTGCCTCCTCTGAATAATCGGATCTGATAGACCTTGTGGCTACCGTTACCGGGTCGGGTGAATTAAGTCCCTCCGTCTTAATCTTCTGGATAAAATATTCTCCATTGTACAGGTTTTCCTGCATCTGGCGGGTACCTTTATCAAGCAGAGCCTGGTAGTAGGAGGTCGAATCACCTACATATTCACCAATAAGTATCATGGCTTTCAGGGCTCCGAGGTAAAAACTGGTACACATCCCGTCAGGGCCCCAGAACTCCACATCATATGTATTATGATGAGGCTCCTCCAGGGTACCTGTCTCACGGGGATCCCATTCCCTGATGCAATAATCCATGCTGGCCTTAACCCTGGGATAAATATTCCTTAACCAGTCATCATCGCCTGATATTCTCCATTCACGGTAAACCTTCATTATGCCTCCGAGCTGACCGTCGGCCGCAGCATAGAAGTTGTGCTGCACATTCCGGACAGGGAGTGCCGATCTGAAGGTCTGATGGCCCTGGTCATTCTGGCTGACAAAAAACTCTGTCTCGCGTAGAGACCTCTCCAATGATGGGAAGAGATGAGGGATAGCCTGGGCATAGTTCCAGACATGCGTGCAGGAACCGGCGCAACAGCCTGATGCATCATTACATCCTTCCCAGCACCATAACCTGCCATCCTTCTGTCTCAGAACAGTCGGCGATTTTAAGATGGTCAGGTTGGCTGCAATAGCTTCCAGAACTTCAGGAGGTAGTGTGCTTGAGTAAAATGTCCGTGTGAATTCCCCGGATCTCTCCTTAAGGTCAGAATAACTTGCAAGCCAGTACGTTACAGCGTCATTGATATTCCTGAATTTACTGGTATACCATGGCTGATAATAATCTGAATTGCAGCATGTGTTCACAGCTGAGATATCAGCTGTACCTGTCTTCGGGTCCTGTCCGGTTCTGAGATTGGTCTCCGGCACATACCATGCAAGCATGAGTCTGATTGTTTTAGTTTCCCCCGGCTTAAGCCTGAATGGAACATACAGCGATGCTCCCGGAGCTCCGCCCTCAACAGGTGCCGTTACACGCGGTTTGTTTTTCTCTATGGCCTCCCAGGTGATAGTCAACGGGTCATACCAGGAACCACGGAACCAGCAATAATCAACCAGCGTTGCATTGTCATCAGTGAATATAGCGAAATCACCTGGCATTATCTCATCAGAATTATTCGCCTGGCTTGAGAGAATGAACCCGTTTGAGAGTGGCTTTATACTGTTTTTGGCACCCTGTTGTGCAATGAAGTTGACTGTATTATAAGAAAAAGTAGCCTCCAGTTCGTTTTTGCCGGTGTTCTTAAATGTATATTCAAGGGCTCCACATGGCAGGCTTGAATTATCTGCGTCAAGAGGGATAAACGGGCTCCATCCTTCAACTGACACCTCCATAGGGATGTCATTGTCAAACAGGCTTACCGTGCCGAAAGGAAAACGCACATCAAATTCTGCTCTCTCAAACCTTGGCAGCCCGTAGCTGGTACGGGGACTTCCCTTTGCAGTATTGGGTCTTCCAAAAACCTTGTAGTCAGGCACCGGTCCCTCGAGAACCTTGGCCCCTTTTTCAAGACCCTGGACAGAAATGGCAGCGAACATACAGGGCTCATTGAAAACATCAGGTCTGTTGTTGACCGAAACATTTGAGACCGCACCCGTTCCTTCCAGGCAAATCATTCCGGCACCAATACCTCCGATAGGAAATGCAATGTGGTCGAGGTATTTACCTTTATAAGAAGAATTGAATTCCCTTTCACTTTCTTTATCAGACATTTTGGATGCACCACCGCAGGCGTAAGCCAGCACCAGTATTAAGACAGGCAGGAGTCTGGTTAGTTTTTTCATTTTGACGCTATTTTAAGTTCGTATTCTGTTTTTCCAATATTAGTTGTCGTTTATTTTGACTGTGACTTTATCTAGTCTTTCAGAAAAGTAAGATAATCAAGCCCAAATACCGGGCCTGTATCTCCGGTTGATATCTCACCGGAACACCTGACAGTGATTAAATTCTCCCCTTCTTTTATTGTATGCATTCCCAGATCAACCGTCTTCATATCAGGTCCGGGTGTGTAACTGTTTATTTTTACAGGCGGTTTCCCGTCATTAAATGAGAGGTAATAGGTGCCGTGATCTTCACCGGTTGAGAAACGACCGGTGATCCTGTATGTTCCGGCTCTTTCTGACACAAATTTCACTGTTATCATATCACCGGCTTTTGCCCCGGCCCAGTGCATCTCAAGAACCTGCCACCTGGGGCGCCGTGGCAGTATAAAGGTCGTAACGGCTGATCCGTCATTACCCCCGGAAACCAATATCAGGTCTTCGCCCTGTATTGTATCATTTTCTGCCAGTACCGGCATGAAGATATCCTGTCTTTTTAAAATTACATCCTTTGACGCTTCCTCAGGTGACGGCTCTACCATGCATTTACCTCCGGGCCTGATATACCAGTATGTGACCGGCGAGAAATTGACAATGGTCTTTGTCCAGTGCAACAATTCCATGTCAAATCTCAGGGACTTTCTGAAGGGTATCTTGTCAAGGACACGGTATCTCATGTCGACGGTGTTACCGACCAGCCTGTTGGCATATCCTGCAGGTTGTGAAATGAAAGGATGGCTGAAGACCGGGTCCCTGCACCATGCATAGCCATAGTAGTCTTCTGTACCCGTTCCGAAATGAGAAGGAAAAGTCTCTCCGTCAACATATATTTTCTCATCACCTTCTCCCCACCAGCCGGGATTACAGTCAAAGAGAGCCACTCCGTCACCTGCAAGAACACCCTGTCCCTCCAGAACAGTATAGTTCAGGTCACGCGGCTTTCCTGTATCTTCAGTATACTGTCTCCATGAGGCACCGAAATACATAGACTGACGATTCCACTTCCAGGATTCCGTAGCTGCTGAAAAGTCGGTCAGGCTTACCGGCTGGTTGCCGAGGTTAGTGAACTCAATGGTACAGCTCTTTCTGAAAGGCATTATCCAGTATGCTTCCAGATCTCCCTCTTCAGTCACCTGCTGGTACCATGTTGACGAAGGATAAAGCTGGTAACCAGTTCCGAAGAAATCTCCTATCGGCGACCAGACTGTTGTTTTACCGTCAAAGGTTATCGTCATCACGGTTGATCTGAGGGCCTGCGGGAGGTCATCTGCCTGTACCTTCAGGCTGATTGCCCTGACAGCCTGCCTGCCTTTGATTGTGACGGAAGATTTGTCTCCGGGACCCAGCTGCATCTCATCGTTATACCTCTTTTCTTTCTCTGGTTCCTCATGACCCCGGTATCTTAGCTGCAGTTTCTGCTGTACCCCTGCTAATGTTTTTTCATTCTCACTGAGGTCAGACATACGGAATGTTCTGACATCTGTACCGGCATCATAAGTCCTGTAATTCACCTGGTAGTAGAATGCCTCCGTCCCGGGCTTTCCCCCGTTGTTGGCAACGTCCGGACTTTCATAGGTTATTTTTATATGCTGTCCATAGGGAATGGGCAGGTAAAGGTTGTGTCCTCTTTTACCGTGTTCTGTCAATTCCGACACTGACGCTGCCAAGGGTCCGCCAACAAGTGCCGCCCCACTCAGGATACTCATAGGTTCCCCCTGAATTTCCGGCTCGGCCTCCCCGTCAAAATAAAACCGCAGGATTCCCTTTTGTTCATAGGCTGCAAATGTTGCCCAGAACCTTACTATGGCTCCCGGCCCATCAGTATCGAGCAGTACCTGCTCCACCCTGCCATTGTTCTCTTCAGTGCGGATGAAGTTACTTCTGTCGGCATTTGCAAACCATCCGGCTGAGTCAGGACTGACAGATCGCCGGTCATAACTACTTGCCTGTGAGCATACAAAATAAGGATCAGGATACATTGCCATATTATCACGATCAATCATTTCATCCAGCAATGTGGCGAACGAAATCTCATGCTGGTTCGGCGAGCATCCATTGAAACCGGCCATGACGGTAACCAGCAATATTGTCAGGATCAGTGTGCTTTGTTTCATGTTTATACCTTGTATGAAATATTAAGATCTTACCCGCTTGTAACTGTATGTCATCGTGTTGTTATCCCGGGTGCACGGTTTTCCTTTCCTTCTATCCTCAATCTCAGGTCACCCAGTTCTTCCCTTTTCCTGTCAGCCATCTGTTTAAGTTTCCCGGCTATCTCCGGATGTACCTCCTGCATGTCGTACTGTTCGCCCGGATCACGGCGTAAATCAAACAGGCCTCCTTTAAAATCGACCTGCCTCATCTCTCCGGGCCAACCGTCTTTACCGACTTCAGATCCGACATTGGTAGCAAGCTTATGCGGGAAAACATATTTCCAGTAATCCAGTCTTACTGCATTAAGAGTGCGACCCGAATAATAATAGTACTCGTGCCTTGGATCGGCACCCGGAGTTCCTTTGAGTAAAGGAAGGATATTGATACCATCAATCTTTGCAGCGGGCAGGTCAGCCTTTACTATAGCTGCTATTGTGGGCAATACATCTATTGAAGAGGCTATTTTGCCGCAGATGCTGCCTGAAGGAATTACGCCGGGCCAGCTCATAATACAAGGTACCCTGAACCCACCTTCAAAAGGAGTCCCTTTGCCTTCCCTCAGTCCACCGGCTGATCCGGCATGATTGCCATAGTTGAGCCATGGACCGTTATCGGTTGTATATATGATGAGTGTATTATTCTCGATATCCAATGTCTTGAGCGTCTTCATTATCTGCCCCACAGACCAGTCAAGTTCCATCATAACGTCACCGTAAAAACCCTGGTCGCTTTTGCCCCTGAACTTATCAGATACTCCAAGAGGCACATGAGCCATGGTATGAGGGAGATAAAGGAAAAACGGCTTGTCTCTGTTCCGCTCAATAAAATCGACAGCCCTCTCTGTATACCTGGTGGTAAGCTGGTCCATGTCATCAAGATCTTCTATCTCTTCTATCTTATTGTTGCCATCATACAGAGGCAAAGGCGGGCACGTCAGTTTCCATGCCTTGACATAATTGTCCTTTGAGACAGGTAAGCCGTTGTAGTTAACAGGCCACATGTCGTTTGAGTAAGGAAGACCCAGGTATTCATCAAACCCCTGCTGGAGAGGCATAAATTCCTTTTGACATCCCAGATGCCATTTCCCTACTGCAGCAGTTGCATATCCCTTATTTTTTAAAATATCCGCTATCGTAGTCTCGGAGCTGCTTAGCCCTATCGTATCATATGGAAAAAGCACCCTGGTTACACCTACCCTGGGCGGGTAGCAACCTGTCAGAAGAGCCGCACGTGAAGGACTTGAAACAGCGCTTCCGCTATAGTAATTGGTAAACCTCATCCCCTGGCTTGCCAGCTTGTCAATATTTGGCGTTGTATAACCGGTACCTCCAAAACAGCCGGGGTCACCATAGCCCTCATCATCAATGAATATCAGAATAATGTTCGGAAGGTCATTTTTTGTTTTCTCAGGAACGCCTCCCGAAACATGTGCAGCTGTGATCATAAATGCTGCAGTAGCTGCCGATTTCAATATTATCTCGTGTTTCATGTTATGTAGTGTATATGAGTTAATTCACCTGACTATAGATACCCGTTGTGTTTTGGCCAGTTGATTCTCAACCGGAGTGAGTGTTTTCAGATGGTCTTCCAGTACTTTTTCTATATCCTCTATGACATCAGGATGCTGGGAAGCAATATCATACTTTTCCGAAGGATCCGTTTCAAGATTGAACAGAAGCGGAGGATCGTGTTTTTTTTCATCGTCACGTCCGTAAGCCGATTTGGTAACGAAATGTGCTTTATAGGCACCTTTCCTGATAGCAAAAACCCTTGTTCCCCGGTAATAATATACAATGTCTCTTCCCGATTTGCCTGTTCCGCAGATAACCTTTGAAAGATCATACCCGTCATAAATACGGTCCTTAGGCATTGGTATACCTGCCAGTACGGAGAAAGTAGGGAACAGATCCATTGTTGTACCTGCATCCATGATCACATCAGGTTCTATCGTACCCGGCCACCAGAAGACAGCCGGCACTCTGAAGCCTCCTTCATACGTATCCCCCTTTTCTCCCGATAATATTCCGGAGGAGCCGCCATTGAGCTTCTGGGTCAGCCAGGGACCGTTATCTGAAGTAAAGACAACAAGAGTATTTTTTTCAATGCCAAGATCTTTCAGCTTTTTTATTATCTCCCCGACGCTCCAGTCAATTTCTTCCACCACATCTCCATACAGTCCTCTCAGGCTAACATCCACAAAGTCATGTGATCTTGACAAAGGTACATGAGGCATTGTATGAGCAAGGTACAGGAAAAAGTGATTTCCTGCATTCTGTTCTATGAATTTCAATGCAGCCTCTGTATATCTCTTAGTCAGGGTCGACTGATCAACCGGTCTTTCAATCTCCTCATTGCCACGCATCAGCGGAATATCGAAAATTACTTTGCCGTTAACCACTTTTCTTGTCATACCGCCATTTGCATACGGTAATCCTTCGAAATAATCAAACCCGTTATTTAAAGGCAGGAACTGAGGGAGATGACCTACATGCCACTTACCGATGCAGGCTGAAATATAACCAGCCTTACTGAGTTGTTCAGCAATAGTTATTTCACTCTGTGGCAGTCCTCCCAGAGAGTTGGGTGTTGATACCCTTATTGTATCATTACACATGCCTGATCTCACAGGCAGCCTGCCTGTAAGCAGCCCTGCCCTGCTTGGTGTTGATACGCTTGCAGCATTGTAAAATGAGGTCCACTTTTGCCCCTCAAAGGCGAGCCTGTCAACATTTGGTGTGCGGATAGTCGGATGACCATAAACCCCTATATCGCCATATCCCAAATCGTCACAGAAAATTATTACAAAATTTGGCAGGTCACTCTTCCCTTTGCCTGGAAGCAGAATAGTGGAAAGGAAATTTACTAGTACTATAATCAACCTACTCATTACCATAGCTTAAACTGGTTTGTAATTATAAACACTTTCGTTCTCAGGTATTTATTCAGGGAAGTTATGAAATATCACCGGCGAAAATTGTTCGCCGGTGATATTCACCCTAACAAAACCAATCTAATTGTATCCCGGATTTTGCACCAGGTTAGGATTCTCAAAAATTCTTTCCTGTGCAATGGGATTATAATAATGCGCATCAAGAAATATTCTTTCAGCATTTCCCTGGCAATTTTCAATCAGATATCCAAAAGTCTGTCTCTCAGTTATCCAGTAAGCCGTCAGCTTATGAAAGACACCGGAAAAGTCATTCACTGCATCCCTCCATCTCCTGGCATCCCACATGCGGAACCCTTCGAAAGCCAGTTCAATCTTTCTTTCATGTTTGATATAATCCATGTTGATTTCAGTTCTGTCAGGCACACCGGCCCGGTCTCTTATCTCGTTCAGGGCATCGAGAGCCTCCAGCTCCTTTTCGGCGCCACCCAGCTGATATGCAGCTTCTGCAAAGTTTAAATATATCTCTGCCAGCCTGAAAATCATAAAGTCCTGACCGGAATCACCTACTGACATCCCCCTCTTCTCATTCAGGAACTTCTTTATAAGAAATCCTGATTGTGTAGCTCCGGCCTCCCTGTCATTGACATGCTTTCCTCTGTATGCCGCCCCTGTCAGATGCGGATCCGACAAGCTGCTCTGAACAGTATAATAGTACGTAGTTATGGTATCATCAACCCAGAATGCTTTATTATACAGGATAGTTGCATGGAATCTCGGTTCTTTATTTTCATACAGGATACGTGTATCTATCTCCTGATTATAATCAATAGCTGAGCCAGGCGTGCCATCTGCAAACTCATACTCATCAATCATTTCAAGTGTCGGGTTAACAATTGAGGCAATTGTTGATTTGTATAGTATAGGTTGCCAGTCACGATCGAGATCGTGTCCTTTATCATATTCAACAAATTTTTTGCATAAGATAACCTCGTTATTGTCTTCATCCAGAAATATGTGCTGGTAATTGATTGCCGGATCGCTGTAATTTCTGAATAATGAATAAGGGCCGTTCTCCAGAATCTCTTTTGAGGCATTGTAAGCTTCCTGGAAGTAAAACTGCGCCCTGGATGCCGGTACCCCAACAAGTCCGTCAAGTTTTACCTCACCATATTTTGCAATTGAGGCAGCATGGAGCATTGCCCTGCTCTTGAGTGCCAGGGCTACATATTTATTCACCCTCCACTGATCCGCACCGGAATTTGATTCAGGCAATATTTCAATGATATCGTCTAATTCAGTCCTGACAAATTCATAGATTTCCTCTTCCGTGTTTCTGGAAACATAGAGATCATCTTCAAGGGACTGGGGTTCTGTGATAAGCGGTACTCCACCGTACCTGATTGCCATATTAAAGTATGTCCAGGCTCTCAGGAACCTTACCTCTGCCGATTTTTCGATTTTATAATCTTCTGTGACATTCCCGTCCTGTATTTTCTGAAGAAACTCATTATATGCCCTTATATCACCATACACCCAGCTGGAAAGATAATTGTTATCGTCACAGTTGGAAGGGTTAAGGATACCGAGAGTAAAAGTAACCAGAACATCTGACCATCCGATACAGGTTCTCGCCTCATCAGTCAGGGTAACAAGAGGAGCATGCTGTTGATACATCCAGGGTACAAACACATTTGTAGCGTTGTACAGGTAGGTCAGGTTCGCATCTACCAGGTTTGGATCATTCCATACCTGTGCGTCCGAAATCATTTCCAGGGGCACTTTCTCCACTGCTGATTCACACGCAGATACTAAAATAATTATGCTTAACAGTATTAATATTTTTTTCATGATTTATCATTTAGAATTTGACATCAACACCCAGACTGATTGATTTCTGCTGAGGATAGTACCTGCCTGCTGTTACAGTGTTCTCAGGATCGAGGTTTCTCACATTGGTAAGAAGCCCATAGTTGTAAGCCTGAACATAGACTCTCAGATTCTGAATATTCAGCTTATTAATCTTGTGAAAGTTATAAGCCAGCTGAATATTTTTTGCCCTGACGAACCATGCATTACCTATTGTCCAGAAATCAGACGAGTTACTGGTGTTGGGATGAGAGTTCTGTGCTCCGTTCCTTATCCTGGGATAGGGAGCGTTTGGATCAGGATTATAAGTCGTCCATGCATCTGCAAAAAACTCAAAGCATCTGAGGTCCGTACCAAATGGAACAACCGTTTGTCCTCCATAATATTTACTGAAGCCTGCAGCTCCAGCTATAAGGGTAGCAAGCTCAAAGTTCCTGTAGGAAAGACTAATATCCAGACCAAACGTCGTTTCAGGCAGATCACTTTTCCCGATTATTCTTTCATCTTTCCAGTCAATCACACCGTCATCGTTAAGATCAAGAAATTTAATATCTCCCTCCATTATAACATTATTATTTGCCCCGTTTGTTATATCTGCCCAGGAGTCTACCTCTTCCTGTGAAGAGAACAGCCCGTCGGTAAGGAGACCATAGGTCAGGTTGGTCCACTGGCCTGTCTGCTGATACCTGTATACTTCTTCAGGTGTCGAATAGGCAGGTTCTTCGTAATGTATCCATTTTGATCTTGCCCATGCTATATTTCCGGACACAGATAAGAAGAGTTTTCCGAATGAATTCCTGTAACCGAGCTCAACTTCAAATCCCCTGGTGTCATAACTGTTTATGTTTTCTTCAGGTAAAGATGCCCCGAATGTACTGGGTAATGCCTCCTGCCTGGTTGTAAGAATTCCTTCTCTCAGATTGTAAAAACCATTTAGTTCGAAGAAGAACTTGTCATTAAAAAGGCTTCCTTCTGTACCAATATTATAATTCGTTGAAGTTGCCCATGTTGCAGATTCATTTGCAAGACCCGTGGTTGCAATACCCTGTTCGATTGTATTATTTACATCAAAAATATAAGTACCCGTCATCTCATAACCTGTAAGGTAGTTAAAGTTCACGTTACCGTCAAGACCGGTCTGACCGTAGGATCCTTTCAGCTTGAGATTACTCACAAACGGAAGAGAAGCTTTTATGAATTCCTCCTCACTTAACCTCCATCCAAGAGATACACCCGGGAAGAATCCCCACCTGTAGTCCTTTGCAAATTTCGGGGAAGCATCATATCTGAATATGAATTCGGCAATGTATTTATTGGCATAGGAGTAATTGAACCTTCCAACCACTGATTGTCTGCCTGATTCCGATGCCGAGCCACCGTTGTCTTTTCCTATATCGGAGCCTGCAAACAACTGATCAATCGCCGTTGATATAAAACCTTCACGATAAGCAGAAAAGACATCATACCTGCCTGACAGCGCTTCATAAAGGAGCATGGCCCTTATATCGTGTTTATGAAATTTCCTGGCATAAAAAAGCTTATAGTTTAATAACCAATCCCAGGTACGGGCATAGGATTCATTCAGGGTGGTTTTTCCACCGTTGAATACTATAGAGGAAGGCTCATAAGTATATTCCTGGGTATCATAATTATAGTCGTAATAGTAAGTAGTAAAAGGCTTAATAAATTCTTTTACGAAAGTGTCGTTTATCTTGTAGTCAAACCTGAAATCGGCGGATAATCCCTTTACAATGTTCTTAAAGTCATAATTTAGTCCAAAAGCACCTCTGAACATTTTATACCTGTTGTCACTATAACCTGAATACTCCTCTCTTGAAGCAAAATAAGGGTTATATGCATTCAGGCCGGTGAAAGGAACCACCGTTTCGTCCGGGTAATAAACCGGATATACTGGTAAAGACATATACATTCCTGTCATAAGGGAAGCGAAGCTTAATCCTGGTTCATCTCTGTTTTCGAATCTTCCGCTAAGGTCTATAGTAGCTTTCAGGTTCTCCGTTATATTTATATCAAGATTTGACCTCAGGCTGATCCTTCTGAAATTGACAGAATTACT
Organism: Bacteroidota bacterium; assembly: GCA_003250475.1. GTDB lineage: Bacteria > Bacteroidota > Bacteroidia > Bacteroidales > VadinHA17 > SR-FBR-E99. The sequence continues at coordinate 32,237 of QKGI01000072.1, forward strand.
TCTTAAAGTTGTCCCCTGGTCCTTTACACCGGCTGAGACAAAGTAACTGGCTGTTTTATTACCTCCCGATGCATTAATATTGACATCTGTCATCTTTGCCCATTTCCTGAATGTTTCACTCCACATGTCAGTGTTAGGATACATCGGGTCTGTACCATCCCTGAACTTCTCAATCTCTTCTTCAGTATACCTGGGTTCAAGCCCGAGAGAGAGGTTTCCCTCATTCTTAAGGGTTGCATAAGTTGCAGCATCAGCCAGTGCAGGAAATACTGTCGGCCGTGAGTAAGACTGCACAGCAGAGACATTAAACTCCTGTTTCTTATCTGATCCTCTTTTAGTTGTAACAAGTATAACTCCATTACCGGCACGTGCACCGTAAACTGCAGCAGAAGCATCTTTTAGCACTGTTATTGATTCAATCTCATTGGGATCCATATAGCTAAACGATTGCTCCATTCCATCAACGATTACAAGAGGTGAGCCTAGCCGGCGTATCTGGAATGTACCGGAAGTACTACCCGGAATTCCACCTTCATCCCTGATAATCAGTCCGGGAATCACACCAGTTAGTGACTGGGTAAGGCTACCTACGGGTTTGCTTGCTATCTCATCAGTTTTAATTGATGATACTGCCCCTACGATGTCGGCCTTTTTCGTTGTTGCATATCCAACCATGACCACCTCGGCCAGACCAATCAGGTCTTCTTCCATAGTCACGTTAAACGATTTTCTCCCGCTTACAGGCACCTCCAATGTTCTCATTCCCACGAATGAAAATACAAGTACCGGATCAGGGGTATTGCCCGTCTGAATAGAAAAGGATCCATCAGACAAACTGAATGTTCCCGTTGTTGTTCCTTTAACCTGAACTGTAACTCCGGCAACAGGATTGCCAGATCCATCCAACACTACTCCGTTGACTAATCCGGACTGTTGCTCCACAGGCAGCGCCAGAGAAATCCCTGTTGACACCAATCCTGCAAAAAACAGAAGAATTAGCCTGCGAATAACTTTCAACGATTGCTTCATTTTCATGCTTTTAGATAGTTTTTAAGATTAATATTTGGGTTTAATTTGTCGTTATTTCGTATTTAAATGGCACCGGTAACGGTAAAAAGCCATAGGCGGGCAGATAACAGGTTGCCTGCTCCCATGCAGGTTTGCCATCAACCGGTTTCAGTATCCATTAATTTATTTCAAGCATCAGCCGGTCTGGGAACTCCGGGTAGTTTGCATGTGGTTCGTTCTGATACCAGAAAGCGACGGAAGAAATATCATCCTGTAAAGGCAGATACCGGCCACCTCTCCATCCTAATGCCTGTATTGTAACGGATAAATCCTTTTCAAACCGGATGGGATCAAGGATATGCCATCTGTACATTCCAAAACGCATCTGTGACCTGTATAATCCATCTGGCTTTATAATCTGCGGCAACCCGCTATAAGGGGTAGTGAAAGCACGGTAGCCCACTTCATCTCCCTGGTTTGTAAGAGGATCACGGGCATGAAAATTATATGATCCGCAGAAATAGTCCTCCAGACCTGTACCACAAATGGTAGGAAACTTTTTATCCCCGTCCATGAAGAATTTTATTTCACCTTCTCCCCACCAACCATTATTATTGACTCCCCAGCACATGTATGTTCCGACATAGTGTCCCTGGCCTTTAATGCCGTCAATGATTGTATAGACATCTTTTTTAGGTAAGGGATTTATCCTTCTGAACTGGGCGTGAAAATAGGCAGCAGCTTCAGGTACTTCCGTAAGTGTATAATCAACCTGATAATATAAGCGCATTGGCTTGTCGTCAAGGTTTGATATTGTCATTTTACAGCTGCTCCTGAATGGCATCACCCAGTAACAATTGTAAGCACTGCCCGGATTGACACAAACTGCAAGAGAAGATACCTGGGCATATTCTCCCCATCCGTTTGCAAAGAAATCTCCCAGTGGACACTCCACCGAAGGTTTTTCCTCATTGTCCCAGTAGATCCTGAGGATGCTCAGTCTTCTGTTTCCGGTGGGTGTCATCCAGATATGCTGTATTGCACCCGGACCCTGTATCTCAGCCAGTGTAAATGATTCACCCGCTCCCACAATAATGTATGGATTTACTTTCCAACCCTGGCCCAAATCCTGGGCTGAGGATGCGGCATTTGCAGCATTCGGGATATTTTTATCCTCAATTTTTGCCATTCCTCCTTTTCCTTTTTCTCCGGTAAAATTCTCAGGGCTTATAGACCTGGTTTTAGCGTTGGAGATGAGGTAGAGGTTTCCCATGCTAAGGTTCAGACTGTTATCCATACTCTGGGATTGTAGTGCCTGAACAATCATCGAGAATGCAACCAATAATAACAATACGCTCTTTTTCATTTTGATTAATCGTTTAAACTATATTATAAAATTTTTAACAGGAATTTCTTAATATAAGCTGATGAGCCAGACTGATATGGGAGATTTTCCCGGAACCTTCAATTTGCTCAACAAGGATTCTGATAGCCTCCTTACCCATCTCATTACCGGGTTGCTTCACATATGTTAATGGCGCGCTATAAAAATCAAATGCTTCATTGCCGTCAAAACCAATAACGGCAACCTCTTCGGGTACCTGCAGCTTCAATTCATTCACCCTGTACAAACCAGCCATCGTGAGAGTATTTGTTGCAAAAAACAAAGCATCAACGTTTTTTACATTGTTTTTATCCTGGAACTGCTGCGTCATCTTCTTAATATCATCTTTCTGATGATCGTATCTTATCTCCCATATTCTTTTCCCAAGTCCGGCATTCTTTACTGCTTCCGTATAACCCCTGATCCTCTCCTTCATATGGATGAGATTTGTTTTGTAGGCAACCATACCTATTTTTTTATATCCCCTGCTAATCAAATAATTAACTGCATCATAGGAGGCTCCGAAATTGTCAAGTACAACATAATTTGTACTAAGCTCCGGTATATACCTGTCAACCATAACCAGGGGAAAACCTTCATTCACGATGAGTGTCGCATAATCATAACATCCGTCAGCCGGCACAATAATAAAACCATCGACCTGCCTGTTTAACATAGTGTCAACCAGGCGCCTGGATTTATTACAATTCTCATCAGAGCTCCCGATAATTACCGTGTAGCCCTTTTTCCCGGCCTCATCCTCAATACACCGCGCCATGGAGCTGAAGAAGGGATTGGCAATGTCAGTCACTATTAGTCCAATCGTCTGTGTCTTCCCATTTCTTAAACTGCGGGCAATGTGGTTAGGCACATAATTCATCTCTTCCAACGCCTGCCTGATTTTTATAACAATCTCGGCCCCAACCCTTTTTTCTTTTTCCTGGCCGTTTAACACGTAAGATACCAGTGCAGTTGAAACACCAAGCTTATTTGCTATATCCTTCAGGGATACTCTTTTACTACGTCCTTTACTCATTTTTTAAAGTCACTCAAAATTCACCATTTCAATACGATCTCCTGCCTTTTAAAGGCATATTTGCTTTATCGATTCAGCAAGACATCATATTTATTCTATTCAACATTTAACTTTATGGTTTAATAACCTGGAAGTAAAGATTTTTTAATTCATCTGTATTCTTTCTCTAGCTCCTGATAAAAGGCTACTATCCACATCACTTTCATTTACCCACGGTAAAATAAAATCCTCCTTCATATTTACAATTCTGAAATATGCATTTCTCAATTCAGGGTTAGATATCGGATATTTTTGAAATATTTCACCATTACCATACATCCGGGGATCCTCCTGTCCCCTTAACTGCTTCTCCATTTTTGCACTCATAGCTGCCCGTTTTTCAATAAAAGCAGAGTCATTGGCAAGATTGGTTAAACAGTATGGATCTTCAATAATATTATACAGCTCCTCATCCGGCCTTTTCCCGAATGACCATTCCCAGAATTGCATCTGAAGCTTATTGCTTCTCAGATTCAGGATTGCTGTCTTGGAGGGGCTTCCTGCAACAGTCGGATAGCCTGTCTCCGGGTTACCTGCAGGCCATAGATCCGGTCTGTAATTCCTTAAATACAGGTACCCGTCCTGTATTATCCCCCTTATAGGATACCCATAATCATCAGGTCTGCCTACGTCATGTCTCTCCTTCCCTATTAGTATTGATTCATTAAACGGTTTTCTCAGTTTCTTGTCCTGTAAGAGGGGTTTGATACTTTTGCCGGGAGAAGGCTGCATCCCGCTTTTTTCCCAGTTAACCCCTGCAATGTCAAGCAGTGTGGGAGCGATATCGATGAAACTGATATACTGATCACACTTCCTGCCATAACCCGTTATTCCTTTTCTCCACATTACTGCCATGGGCATATGATTTGAATACTCGTATTCATCACTTTTTGCCCTGGGGAATGGCATACCATTGTCTGAAGTTACGATTATGAACGTGTTGTCAAGCTCTCCTGATTCTTTTAAAATATCAATAATTCTCTTCAGATGAAGGTCAAAATATTCAATCTCCAGCCCATAATCAAGCATATCAATCCTCACATCTTCGGTATCAGGTAAGAACCCGGGAACATAATCGATATCCGTTACTTTCTTCCCGGCCTTTAAAGATGATCCGTACTCATATTTTCTGTGTGGTTCAAATCCTCCATACCAGAAGCAAAAAGGAGATTCATCCGGTTTTTCATTCAGGAACTCTTTAAAGTTAGAGGCATAGTCAACATTAGAAATATACCTCGTAGGAGGCTTTGTTTTTATCCTGTTCCATGACCTTCCGGTCAGCTCCCTCGGTTTTCCGTCGACTGTACCCGGATCCCCGGGACTCCATCCTTTTCCTGTATATCCCACATAATAACCGTTATCACCGAGAACCTCCGGAAATGTTTTAAACTCGGCAGGGAAAAAACAAAAATGGTTTGCTGCTTCCTTTAGCTGCCATGGGTTTCTCCCTGTAAGCAGACAGGCTCTTGATGGCGCTGATTTCGCATTTGGGGTATATACATTTGAAAACAGAATCCCCTGATCAGCCACCATGGAAAGTCCCGGTGTGCTAATCCAATCGCAACCCGGATCAAGATGGTCAAAGGAGGCATCATCTGCAATACAGATCAGGATATTGGGTCTCTCAGGCATTTCGGAAACACAGCCGGAAACTGAAAGAGTTAATACTCCTCCAATAATTTTTCCCGCTCCGCCGAAAACTCCTTTATTCATGTCCAGGATTGCTGTTTATTACTTATTGTATATATCCGTCATTTTACAAACATCACACTGCCAATAGCCTGTACTATCTACTGCCTGATAATCATTCAGAGGGTACATATTCAGGGTTCGGCTCCATCATACGAGCATTGATACTTCTTCTCCAGTTATGCAATTTCTTTTGTAACCGTTTAACCATTCCCGGGTTTGATGCGGAAAGGTCACATTGTTCGCCAATATCATCTTTAAGGTTGAACAGTTGAACAGTACCGTTCTCAAAGTATTCAATCAGCTTATAATCACCGCACCTGATCGCACCTCCGGGACTTTGCATGCCATGGTTGCTATAGTGCGGGAAATGCCAGAATATAGCATCTCTTTTCAGATGTGACTCTCCTTTAAATAAAGGAACAAGACTTGTACCGTCAACCTTTTGCTCATGAGGCATCTTTAAGTCAAGCATACCCATTACTGTCGGGTAAAGATCCACACTAATAACAGGCTCGTCACACTTTTCAGAAGCGATATTGTTCCCAGGCCATTTGATTATTAAGGGGACTCTTATTCCTCCCTCGTATAACCAGCCTTTGGCACCTCTGAGCGGTAGATTTGAGGTGGAGAAGGCCCTGTCAAGCATCCCCTCTGTTACCACCCTGTTGGGATTGCCGAAATTTGCTGCTGCCATTCCCCCGTTATCAGAAAAGAATATAACTATAGTATTATCGGCGATCCCAAGCTCATCAAGCTTTTTTAAAACCCGTCCGAAGCTCTCGTCCATACTCTCGACCATTGCAGCAAATTGAACATTATCCTGGTGCTGTTTAATTTTCACCATTTTGTCAGGCAACTGGCTGTATCCTTCAAAAGCAGGATCCTTAAGCATCAATCCTGCCTCACCAGTACTTATCCTGACAGGAGCGTCCGGGTTCCCTTCAAGTAAAAATGGAGGGTCTTCAGGTGCAGTAAGTTTTTTTAATTTATCCTGGTACTTTTTTACCAGGTCAGGCCTGCCATCAAGGGGATCATGAACAGCAAAATGTGACAGGTACAGAAAGAATGGGGCTGACCTATTTTCTTCAATAAATATAAGAGCTTCATCTGTCAGCCTGTCAGTCAGATAGTCCCCATCCTTCCCGTCCATACCTTTAAGTTTGAATGGAAAATAATAACTCCCGTTAGGCCATCCTTTAGCCCAGTCGGGTATATGTACATCAAATCCGTGATGCATCGGATTTGACGGGTCTTCGCCCAGATGCCATTTGCCGTATATAGCTGTGGCATACCCATGCTCCTTAAGTGCCTCGGCCAGTGTTATCTCCTCGTATGGCAGGTGCTGGTTTATTTTAACATTTGAAAGTTTCTGAAAGGGAAACTCCTTCCTTCCGGGAAGCCAGTCTGTCAGGTTCAGCGTTGCAGGATACTTTCCTGTAAGAATACTTGCTCTTGTTGGGGACGAAACATGGCATGCCGCATATGCTGATGTAAACATCAGGTTCTCAGATGCGAATCTGTCTATGTTTGGAGTCTCATAAAACTGGCTTCCGTAACAACCAAGGTCAGTCCATCCAAGGTCATCAACAAGAAAGATTATGACATTCGGTTTCCCTTCCTGCTTCTCGCCACTTCCTCCTGCAAGAACAACCGGCGTTATGCCCAGGAGGTTAAGACATGAAGTTACAATAGTTCTTTTTCTCATATTAATTATCATAAGCAATGAAACGCTGTCAGTCTGATATTGTATTATTTAAGCGGGTTACATAAACATAATAAGCACCAGAGATTGTGTTTGAATCCTTATCATCGAACCATGTATGCAGTCTGGCAGGCCCTTTCTCAAGATGAACCCTGAAGAGGGCATATTTTTCTCCTCTCTGCACCTTCGTAGTATGACCTTCAAAGGTCATTGGCTTTTTTGCCCCTTTGTATTTACCGTCATCTATAAACAGCCTTGCGGTAACAATTGGCAGGGATGCACCTCCGTCCACATCACCGGTCAGCGATAAATCAAGTTCACGAGGCCATCTTCTTAACTCAAACTCATAGTCGCCGGCCTCCTGAACCAGAATATTCCAGAAGCTGTTCTTTTTGACCCCTCTCCTCACCTGGGACTGTTGATCCAGAAAAACATCAACCCATTCACACGAAGTAAGCATTACAGGATTCCCGACCTCATTTCCAATAACCAGATAATTGAGTTTATTGGCGCTCTCCCTTACGCCATCCCACCACTTAACAAGATGGCGTCTCATCTTCTCTGCAACAAGAGGCGACTGGTCGATGACATTACTTACCTGGCCCGGGTCGCTCTCAAGATTATAAAGCTCGGTTTCCTCAAGAAACCTCCAGTTTTTCCATAACACCGCTGATCCTTCACGGCTGACATACGAAGGGGCCGAAGGTGAAGGATATTCAAAACCTGCTGGCATCCGGCTGTAGTTTATGACAATCATACGATTGTCATCTATTTCAGCTTTTCCCATCAATGTTTTAGCCAGGCTTATCCCGTCAAACCTGAGAGACCCTGGGATTTTAAGCCTGCACAATTCCACAAGTGTGGGGAAAATATCCTGTATCTCCGCCAGTCCCTCTTCATCTGACGGAGCCCTGAAATTACCCGCAGGCCAGCTGATAAAAAGTGGCACCCTGTGTCCTCCTTCATACAATTCCGCCTTCCGTCCACGCATGCCGGCGTTGTAATACTGATCTCCAAATGTGCTTCCGTTATCTGTCGTGAATATCAGTACAGTATTTTCAAGCAACCCTTTTTCTTTAAGAAAACTGACCAGCTTACCGATATTTGAGTCAATGTTTTGTATCATGGCAAGGTATGAAGTCAGCCTGCTTTTTAACCTTGGGTCAATATCCGAAAAAGGAGATGCCTGCATAGCCTCTCTTACTGACAATAAGTTCTCATCAGGTGCATTAAGAGGGGAATGAGGTGTATTTGTCGGGAGATAAACGAAGAAAGGATTGCCCCCGTCTGAACAATCAGTTATCCAATTAATTGCATTATTAAAGAAAATATCGGTACAATAACCTGAATACCTCTCCCTTTTGCCGTTATGAATATAAACGTCATCAAAATAATCATTGCCCCAGAAGTCCGGAACTGAGCTGATATGAGACGAGGGAAACCATATGGTCTCATCAAATCCCCTGTCCTCAGGCCTGTACGGATAATTATCACCCAGGTGCCATTTCCCGAACATAGCTGTCTTATACCCGTTTTCTGAAAAGGCATCAGCCATGGTAAGGCAATCCCTGTTAAGCAATGACCGGCCACTGCTCACATTGGTAGTCCCGTTCCGGGCAGCATCAAGACCAGTCATCAGCTGACCACGTGTCGGAGCGCTCATGGCACTGGCATGAAAATTTGTAAACCGTATGCTGACGTCATGCAGTCTGTCTATATTGGGAGTTGACAGGATAGGATTGCCATGACACGACATCTCACCATATCCCTGGTCATCCGTCATTATTAAAATAACATTTGGTTTTGACGGGTCTCCTCCTCCGGCAGCCAGCACAGGTAGTCCGATAGTATTAAATACACCTATTGAAGCGCTGAGCAGAATTAAATTACTATAGGGTTCATTAATTTTCATTTCAATC
>QKGI01000109.1 GCA_003250475.1 Bacteroidota bacterium
GTTACACTCCTCAACTTGCAGTCTTGCGGTCTTGCGGTCTTGCAGTCTTGCTCCTTCTCCGTCAGCTGGCGGATCGGTTCAGCCTGAAGGTCAGAAGGTCAGAAGGTCAGAAGTCTGAAGGTCCGGGGGCGAAATTGGGCTGTGGATACTGAAACTTTTGCAGTGATACCTGTGCAACGGATGCCCGCCGTGAGATAATTCCGGCCAGACCTGCCATTTCAGAATACGAGGGTGAGAATGGTATATTTGACTGTCAGCCCGAGGACAGTACAGATGACAGCATCACGTAAACGGTAACGAAGCATGCCTGCTGCCAGTGTGATGACAGGAGAGGAGAGAGGAAGGGCATTGAAAACAAAGATTGTGAGATTACCGTATTTGAGGATCTTATCTTTTGCCTTTTCATACCTGATTCTTCCGATAAGCTTATCTATGAACCTGTTGCTGACAAGTAACCCGATCGCATAGTCTATCGATTGCGAAAAGAGGGCAGTGCCTATGGCCACCGCATTAAGTTCCCAGACATTGATGTCTCCCTGGAGATAGTAAAGGAAAGCAACCTCCACCGGCATAAACAGGAAGAAAAGATATCCGGAAGCATTGACTATGGCAAAAGAGAGCAAACCATCGTCCCGGGAACCGTAATAGATATCACGGCCGATGGTCATGGAGGCAATGGTGATCGCTGCCACAACAAAGACAACTGCCATGGTTACCCTGATGATAGAGCCTCTGGTAAATCTCATTCAGACAATTATGAGTTTCCATAAATGTAAATATTTTCGGCAGAAGAGTAATGAAATCTTCTGAAAGGAATCAACTTTTAGAATACCCGACCGGTTAAAGGTGATCCTGTAGACATTATTCTGTCTCTCTCCGTTATACCGGAGATCGATGACCATAGTCATATAATATATCTTTTGTCCGCTGATCTCAACATACCCGTCATCAGTCAGACGCCTGAACGGTATCTCCGGGTAAAACATGCCATTAATGAGGTCTGAGACCGGGAGCGTAGTCTGGATACCGGGAGATAAACATATGATCAGCATCCACGGTAAGTCGATTGAAAACATATTTCGGATTTTGAACAGGCCTTTTCTGGTAGCAATCCAACCTTTCTTACTCACCTGTTAAAGGTAAGAGCACTCTCATAAAATCTGAATCTGTAAGTAAAGAGTAATTCTCAAAACTATTTTACCAGCTTTTATAAGGTTGTATTGCCAGCATCGAGTTGTAATACCTGGCATCGCCGGTGACCTCCTCACCCAACCATCCGGGTCTGGTAAACTCTTCATTCTCGGATTTAAGCTCCACCTCTGCCAGTAGCAGCCCTTCATTTTCACCATAAAACTCGTCCACCTCAAATGTATGGATGCCGGAGGCGACGATATAGCGTGTCTTGTCAATGATCCCCGGTTCGCATAACTTAAGAAGCTGAAGGACTTCCGGCACCGGAATTTCCTTTTCCCATTCGAATCGGGTAGCTCCGGTGGCACTGCCGATACCTTTGACCGTAATGTATCCTTTGTCACCCTTTACCCTTACTCTCACTGTTCTCCCCGGGACTGTACTCAGGTAGCCCTGAGTGATCCTTGTGGCTTGGGTGGCAAATTTTTTAAAATCGCCTTTAACAAGAAATTTTCTTTCAATTTCCAGTGCCATGTCAGTTCCTGTTATTCGTTTTCCGGACGGATATTATCTTACCGATGACAACCTGATTGTATCGAAAAAAATCTCAATAGCATCTGTCACACCTGTCGCATTTCTGAAAAAAGACATTTTATAACTCTATTTGTAATGTCAAAAATACTAGATCTGCTTAATATATGCCTGCACAAACCAATATAGTTGTTATGTGTGCCGGCGAGTGACTGTGTTTGGTTTGAAATAAATTTAAGAATGCTAATAATCAATGATACAGAAATCAAAAGATATTCTGAAGCCGAGGCAGAATAGTGAAACCGGGTCTTAATGCAGAACTTTTGTAATGGTCTTTCAATGACAAAAAATCCGTCCGGGGATCTCTATAATTTAATTTTTTTTAAAAAAAACGACCTTCTGTTGAACATTTATGTTTTTTCTTTAATTTAGCATCCGCAATTATGAAGACAATATTCGGACATAACTATTTCTTTTATTACTTCTATTTTCAGGGGAAGGTAGGGGCTGAATAGTTATGTCTTAATAGATAAAAGAACATTGATTAGAGAGGTCCCGCGTAAAACGGGGCCTTTTTTTTTATCATAGAAAATGAAAAAAGAACAGGAGAAAATCAGAGTTGCGATCCAGGGAGTACAGGGATCATTCCACGAGATTGCTGCAGTTGAATATTTCAGTGGCAAAGAGATAACCACCTATCCCTGCGATACGTTTGACGATTTATTCCGTGTCCTTTCAGAGGGGGCGGTCGACTATGGAATAGTAGCATTTGAGAATTCTGTCGCTGGGAGCATTCTTCCCAATTACGGGCTGCTGCGAAGGTCTCAGCTACCTGTTATTGGAGAGATATACCTTCGTATTATTCAGAACCTGATTGCGCTACCGGGACAGCATCTGTCAGACCTGCACGAGATTCATTCCCACCCGATGGCCATTCAGCAATGCAATGTTTTCCTTGACAAGATGCGGAAGCGCGGTGTCAAGGTAGTGGAGACAGTGGATACGGCTCTCAGTGCCAGGCTTATAAGCGAAGGCAGGCAACAGGGGATTGGCGCCATTGCCAGCAGCAGCGCTGCAGCTATCTACAATCTGTCGATAATAAAAAAGGAGATAGAAGCCGATAAGCAGAACTTCACGAGATTCCTTATCATCAGCGGCAACAGGAACAACACAGATTCGGACAATACTGATGCAGGTTCCGATAAGGCTATGGTGTGTTTCTCCCTGCCTCACAAGGTAGGTTCACTCTCACAGGTTCTTTCCGTGCTTGCATTCTACCAGATCAGCCTTACCAAGATACAATCACTCCCTATCGTAGGCACTCCATGGGAATACCAGTTTCATATAGACCTGGTTTACAGCGATTTTAAGCGTTACCGCCTTGCTCTTGACGCCATCAAACCGTTGACGGAAGGGCTCGAGATAATAGGGGAGTTCAGACAGGGTATAATGCCATACGCTACAGGAAAGAACTAAAGCCTTACGACGATGATTACGATTGGCAAGACAACTATCAAAGCTGCAGCACGTACCGGGTTGGTAAATGAGTATTATTTCTCTGCCAAGCTGGCAGAAATAGCCCGCATGCGCGGTCAGGGCATCGATGTTATAAACCTCGGCATCGGAAGTCCCGATATGCCTCCTGCAGAAAATGTCAGGGATGAGCTGACGGTCAGCGCTACGGACAGAAATAACCACGGTTACCAGAGTTACAGGGGGATCCCCCGCCTGCGTAACGCCTTCGCAGACTGGTATGCCAGGTATTTCAGGGTAGACCTTGATCCGGAAACAGAAATACTCCCTCTGATAGGATCCAAGGAGGGCATAATGCATATCAGCATGGCGTTTCTTGACCCGGGTGATGAAGTCCTTGTGCCCGATCCGGGTTATCCTGCGTACGGTGCAGCAGCCAGGCTTGCAGGCGGGACAGTCCGTTACTATGACCTTAAGGAAGAGACCGGCTGGCTCCCTGACATAAAGGCAATAGAGACGGAAGGTGTGGAGAGAGTTAAGATGATGTGGATCAACTACCCGCATATGCCTACCGGGACGAAAGCAACACCGGCACTGTTCGGTGAGCTGGCAGACTTTGCACAAAGAAACGGTATCCTCCTATGTAATGATAATCCCTACAGCTTTATTCTTAATAATGAACACCTGAGCATTCTGTCAGTCCCGGGTGCGGCGGAAACGGCCCTTGAACTAAACTCGCTCAGCAAGTCACACAACATGGCGGGATGGAGGATAGGCATGGTAGCCGGTAACAGTGTCTTTATCAATGATATCCTGAAGGTGAAGAGTAATATGGACTCAGGCATGTTCTTGCCCCTGCAGGCTGCTGCTTCTGTCGCGCTTTCTGCATCCGACAGCTGGTATGAAAGCCTTAATGAGATGTACAAACGGCGCCGAAAGAAAGCTGCTGAAATAATGGATTCGCTCTCCTGTTCCTTTGATGATGCCCAGGCCGGACTCTTTCTCTGGGGCAGGATTCCCACCCGGTATGCTGATGCTACGGCCCTCACGGAGGAGCTTTTACATGAAAGGCATATCTTCATTACCCCGGGTTCTATCTTCGGCAATAATGGTGCAAGGTATATCAGGATCTCCCTGTGCGCCACCGAGGAGATCCTCGATGCCACCCTTGCCCGTATACATTCACCGGCTAACTCCAACATTCAGTAAATAACCAAACAGGTATGTCAGCAAATATCACCATTGTCGGACTGGGCCTTATCGGTGGCTCACTTGCACGCAGCCTGAGGCTCAACGGTTTCTCAGGCAGGATCACCGGGGTGGAAAGCAATCCTCATCACAGGACTATTGCCATGTACAGGGGACTCGCTGACGAGTTCCTCTCACTCGACGAGGCAGTAGAGAAGTCTGATATTATTATCCTTTGTGCCCCGGTTGACATTAACTGCCGTCTTCTTCCCGGTATCCTTGATATGATCGGCGGTACGTCGAAGGTTGTCACGGATATGGGATCCACCAAAGCCGATATTGCCTCTGTGGCAGAGAAACACCATGCCCGCGGGAGGTATGTCTCTGCTCATCCTATGGCAGGAACCGAAAACTCCGGCCCGGCAGCAGCCCTTGACAGGCTCTTCGAGAATAAAGTTGCCATAATATGCGACGCGGAGCAAAGCGATGATGATGCCATGGAGCTTATCACTGCCCTGCTGCAGTCGCTCAGCATGCGTATTCAATATATGAATTCCCGTGAACATGACGTTCACGTAGCCTATGTCTCCCATATATCGCATATAACCTCTTTCGCTCTGGCATTATGTGTCCTGGCCAAAGAGAAAGACTCCAGGAACATCATGTCGCTGGCTGCCGGCGGTTTTGAGAGTACAGTCCGTCTTTCCAAGAGCAAGGCCGAGACATGGGCGCCCATTTTCGCAGGCAATTCAGGACCCATCATTGAAGTTATCGATACCTATATAGAAAAAATGAGACTCTTCAGGACACATATAAAGAATGGTGACAGTGATGCCCTGAGAGAATTGATGGTAACAGCGAACGAGATTGGTAATATCCTAAAATGAAACAAACAGAGAATCATGAATGCACAGAACACAGCTATAAGGACAAACAGGTTAAACATCTCACCGATCGAAGAGTGGTCTGTATATAAACAGCGACCCCTGGTGATAGCAGGCCCCTGCAGTGCTGAGAGTGAGGAGCAGGTGATGAGTACGGCTGCTGCCATTGCAGCATCAGGCCGTGTCGACCTCTTCAGGGCGGGTATCTGGAAGCCACGCACACGTCCGGACCAGTTTGAAGGTGTCGGCGCCATAGGTCTTAAATGGCTCAGGCAGGTGAAGGAGGAGTATGGTTTGCCCGTCTCGGTGGAGGTGGCCACGGAGAAGCATGTTTATGAGGCGCTGAAACACGGGCTTGACGCTGTATGGATCGGAGCCCGTACCAGCGTCAACCCATTTGCAATGAACGAGATAGCCTCTGCTCTCAGAGGCTGCGACGTGATGGTATTCGTCAAGAACCCGGTAAATCCTGATCTTGAACTGTGGCTTGGTGCCCTGGAGAGAATAAGCAAAGCCGGGATCACAAGACTGGCTGCCATCCACCGTGGTTTCTCCACATGGGAGAAGTCAGCATTCCGCAACCAGCCACGGTGGCAGATTGCCGTGGAACTGCGCCAGCGCATACCTGATCTGGGCATGATACTTGACCCGAGCCATATGGGCGGTAACAAATCTTTCATCACAGACCTGTCACAGAAAGCGATGGACCTGAATTATGACGGCCTGATGATAGAGACACATATCGATCCTGCTTCGGCACTGAGTGACAAAAAACAACAGGTGACCCCGGCAGAGCTGATGGCATTGCTTGACAGGCTCATTTTCCGGTCACCGACATCCAATGACCCCGAATACCTTGAGACCATTGAGGATCTCAGGAATCAGATTGATATCTATGACAATCTCCTTCTTGACATCCTGGAGAGCCGTATGCAGGTGGCTGAGACAATCGGAAGGTTCAAGAAAGAACATAATATCACCATTCTTCAGAGCAACAGGTGGAAGGAGGTGAAGGATAATGCAGTTGATAAAGGTGTAAGGAAAGGGCTGACGCCCGAATTTGTGAATATAATCCTCGAGGCTATTCATCAGGAATCGATCACACACCAGATGAATGTGATGAAAGAAGAATAACTTAGCAGTAATTATCTTGACTACCGGCAACCTGGAAGAATAATGAACATTACCGTACATCCTTCGGTCATTAAGGGAAGTGTTGATGCTCCCCCAAGCAAGAGTCTTACTCAGAGGGCTATTGCTGCGGGCCTTCTGGCACCGGGGACTACCGTGATTCATAGTCCTTCCTTTTGCAATGATTCACTGGCAGCGCTGGAGATGGCCGAAGCCCTGGGAGCTTTCACCTCAAAGAACGAAAGCTCGTTTACCGTGGAAGCCGGAAACAGGCCGGATTATCCCGTGACGCTTGTGTGCGGTGAATCCGGCCTCGCGTTGCGTATGTTCTCGCCTGTTGCGGCACTGCTCTCAGGCAATGTAACCCTCACGGGAGAGGGATCACTACTGTCCAGGCCTGTGGGTATGATCACAGACGCTCTTAGTCAGCTGGGTGTAAAAGTGTGGTCAAATAACGGTTTGCTGCCGGTAAGAATAAGCGGTAAACTGTCAGGAGGGAGGGCAGTTATAGACGGCTCTTCAGGATCACAGCTGCTGACAGGATTGTTGATGGCATTGCCTCTGGCTGAGTCAGACAGCTTCATAGAGGTTCTCAACTTACGGAGCACACCTTATATTAATCTTACGCTGGAGCTTCTGTCAGCCTTTGGCATAGAAGTTCATAATGAGCATTTCAGGTACTTCACCATCCCTGGCAGACAATCTTATTCAGCCCGTGAATACACAGTTGAAGGAGACTGGAGTGGAGCGGCGTTTCTTCTTGTCTCCGGGGCCGTTGGTGGCCAGGCGGTCGTTCACAATCTGAATTCCGGGAGCGCTCAGGCAGACAGGGCTGTCATGCAGGTCCTTAAAGATGCGGGGTGCCTGGTTGCCGAAAGCAACGGTGCTGTCACTGCATCACGGTCGAATCTTAAAGCCTTTGATTTTGACGCTACCGACGCGCCCGATCTCTTCCCGCCGCTGGCTGCCCTGGCATCATATTGTGACGGAACAAGCATTATCAGTGGGGCGGGCAGGCTGAGACACAAGGAGAGTGACAGGGGAGAAGCGATAATGGATGTTCTTGCAGCAATGAACATAAGATCATATATCAGGGATGATGAGATGCTGATAGAAGGCGGAAGCGTCAGAGGGGCTGTCGTCTCATCTCATAACGACCACCGCATCGCAATGATGGCAGCTGTCATGGCCCTGGGAGCAGGACAGCCGGTGACAATAACAGGTGCCGAGGCCGTAGCGAAGTCATTCCCGGAGTTCTTCAGTACCATGGCTGATCTCGGCACCAGGATCCAATAAGCTAATAACTGCAGGCGAACAGTTACCTTGATCTTATCTCCCGGCGCATGAATAATATATATGCTATGACGAAACTGACTATTGTCCCTGCCATCAGTCCGGTCACCTGTGGCCATACCAGTAAAATGCTTTGTCCAAGAGGCAGGGGACCGGGAATGGCACCTATCATCTGTTCCATCGTCAGCGGACCCAGGCTTCTCACCGATGGCATCATGAGTGTGGTCGTTGCCTCGCTGAAGAGCTGGTTGGGCATGACGCGCATCAGCGTGAGATGAAACTGTTCAAAAGCCATCAGCTGTTGTGGTGAAGCCGTGGCTGCGGGCTCCATCGACCTGGTAATAAGATTGACAATCAGAGGATAAAAAACTGAGAAGAAGAGCCATACGGCTATTGCCGATAAGGCGGCAGTAGCAGGTTGCCTGAACAAAACAGAAAACAGTATTGACATGTTTAGCCAGAAGGCCACGTAAAGAATGCTCAGCAGGATGAAAAACACCATTCTCATGAACTCTTCAGCAGTGGGAGGTATCCCGATGGTTACCAGCCCCGCACCCATAACCATTATCCCGAGAGAGAGGAGCATGACACTGATGACGAAGAGTGCAGCTGCAAACTTGGCATTAATGATATAGTCGCGGTGTATCGGTTGCGAAAGGACACGACTGAGGGTGCCCCTGTTGTGCTCAGAGTTTATAGCATCAAATCCCAGCCCTATTCCTAACAGCGGCCCCAGGAAACTGATGAATACAGTGAATGAAGGCATGGTGCCATCGGTAATGGTGAAGAGTTTAAGAAAGAAAAATGACCCCTCCGGATCATTGGGTTTGACGGCCTGGGATATGTTTGACAATGCTGTATATAAAGATCCCATGCATGTAAGTGCAATAATGGCAATAAGTATTATGAACCGCCAGCTGCTTACATGATCGGCGATCTCTTTCTCCATGATAACACGGAAAGGGCGCTTTGCCCGCTCTCCGTTGTTACGGAGTTTTCCGGTAAGAGTTATTAAATAGTTATACATGGTCATCACCTCCTTCAAAATAGTGGTAATAAATATCATCGAGCCCGTAAGATTTCATATTGAGAGAAACGAGCCGTAAATCCGAGTTCATAACGGCATGAACAATTTCATCTGTCAGGTCGGTCGAACAGGCTGCCAGTAATCTGCCCTTTTCTTCCCTTACGCTCTTCACTCCGTCTATCTGACTCAGGGCTTTAATAACCTCATCTTTTTTTATGGTTTCGGGTTCTGTTTTCCCTGTTGAGGAGATACCCACCTCGATGGTATAAGGGTCTTCACCGAAGAGCTGTGATGCAAGGTCCTTAATGTCGCCGACTGCCAGGAGCTTCCCACCGACGAACAATCCTACCCTGTCACACACCTGCTGTACCTGGTGCAGGTGGTGTGACGAAAAGAGCACGGTGATCTTTTGTTCATGGCTGAGCTCAGCGATAAGATCGAGGAACTCCCTTACGCCTGCAGGGTCAATTCCCAGTGTGGGCTCATCGAGAATTATCACTTCGGGTTCTTTTATCAGTACATCGGCTAAACCCAGCCGCTGTCTCATGCCGCGTGAGTACTTGCCTGTTTTCTTGTTCCCGTGGTCGGCAAGACCAACGCGTTCCAGGAGCAGTGTCGCGTTCTCACGGGCAGCGTTGCGGGTCATGCCATTGAGACACGCCGTATAAACCAGGTTCTCTAGTCCTGTAAGGTCATCATAGAATCCAACCTCCTCCGGCAGGTATCCAACACGTCTTTTTACTTCAACCGGACTGGCAGTGGGATCGAGTCCGCATACGGTCACCCTTCCCTCGTCAGGCTCTGTCAGTCCCAGTATCATCAGGATGGTAGTTGACTTGCCGGCGCCATTGGGGCCAAGCAACCCGAATATCTCACCCTTCTTAATATTAAGGTTAAGATTGTCTACTGCTGTGAACTGGCCGTACCTCCGTGTCAGGCCTGTCAGCTCGATAATATTTCCGGCCACCGCTACCTCCTTCCGTATTTCCGGAACAGATACCAGACCGTACCTATGCCGGCCAGAATAATAATTACGCCCAGCCATCCCCAGAGCATGGGTGTCTTGACTGAGATACGGAAAGAAGCCTTTGAGGATGCCTCGGGTGTTCTTGCCTCGAGGTTGGTCACATAGTCGCCGGGGATAGCTTTCTTATCAGCCCTGACGGTTGCTGTAACCGTTGCCTCCCTTCCGGCAAGGATGGTCTCAATCTTCTCAGGCTCAAAGGTTACTTCCCAGTTAACGGGTGCAGCATGCGTAAGCTTCACATCAGAGAGAACCGAGGTGCCTGTATTTCTTACCACCAGATTGATCTTTCTCTCTTCACCGGCTACTATATCGGTACTGAGAAGCCCGGTGGGTGTTGTCAGCTCCATCTTGTAAGTGCCTGTTATGACTGCTTCCAGGCTCAGATCACCTGACGATGTCCCTGAGACTGCCCTGACAGGTATGACATACCTGCCCTCCTCCACCTGGTCAGCCGGCTTGACTTCTATACTTATATTTACAGTACCGTTGGCTTCGGCATCGACAGAGGTCACCTGCTTGCCGTTAGCTTTGAACGTAATGATCCATCCTCTCGGAACCTGTCCCTGCAGGGCATAGGTCTGAGCCTCTGCTGTACGGTTCCTGAGCTCGGCAGTGTAGTTGAAGGTGGAAGCTGCATGACCCTCCATATTTGACTGCCGGGTTGTGAACTCGGTCCTGAAGGTTCCCTGCTCGGAGATATTAACAGTGAGCGGCAGGGTATAGGCATCACCTGCAGAGACATATATCCTGTAATTACCCTTGTTAACCTGGTAAGGCACTTCAATCCTGAGTGACAGGCTCTTCTTCTCACCCGGAAGAACGGAGACCTGCCTGACATTCCATGCTCCCGATTTAAGGGTGTAGCTCCAGCTCCTGGGTATGTTCGAGACTGCCAGATCGAAGGTCTCGAGCGTCTCACCCTTGTTAAGGACATCAATGGTATAATCTATAGACTCACCCGGCGGGACCGAGATCTTGGTAAAAGGCGTATACAACAGTATACTGTCGATGGCAGTGGCGGCGTTGATGCCGTAAGAGATTATCCCCCATGAGAGGATAATGAAAACAGCAGTAAGTTTCTTCATCGATAACATAATAATTTCCTCCTGTTTTTGTCTTTTTTTTATATCAACTACAAAATTAAAAAGGGTGGATTCACATTTGCAATAGAGACAGAGCGGGTAAGGGCAGGAGGGGAGTGAACCAATCATTATTTTTTATTGAATTATAATAACTTATGGACGCAACACCCTCACTGTTAAAGTTTTCTTAAAAATTTCCTGACAGCAAATTTGTGCTTCATGAGCCTGGGGAAGGTCACGGCAAACCGGTCACGGTTGCATATTGACCTTTGACAGGTTATCAGGTACAAGAGGTGTTTGGGGGTCAGTGACGACGGTCATTTTTTATCTTTTTCATTGGATTTTTAGTTTTTTAATCCCATGTTTGCATCCTCCGGAACAGATGTAAATCACTGATTCTATTATCATGGTCACCGATTTCAGGCAGAAGGATATAGCAGAGGTGTTCAGTACGCCGATTGTTCAGCAGACAGCTTTCTGGTCGGAAGTGAAGCGCAGGATGGGCGTTGAGTCAATAGCATGCAATTTCAGTGTCAGCTCGTCAGATATTTATGATGCTGAGTCTCAGGACAAGGTTATAACCTCCGATATTCTCGTGATGCTGAAACCTGTGGATGACCGCCACACAATAGCATATGTACCCTATGGTCCGGAGCTGGAGCCTTACGGAGAATTCCAGGGTCTCTTCCTTGAGGAGTTGTCAGAATGTCTTCGTACCCGGCTGCCCGAGGGATGTATAATGATAAGGTACGACCTTGCATGGGAGTCGTGGTGGGCCAGGGATGAAAACGCCTTTAACCGCGAGGGAATGTGGCTTGGGCCACCTGCACAGAGACTTCAGGAGCTCAGGTTCAACTTCAATACAATACAGCACAACTTCAGGAAGGCACCATCGAATATACTCCCTTCAAATACAATATTTCTCGACCTTCGCAAGGACGAAGCTGATCTGCTCAGGGCGATGAAGCCCAAGACCAAATATAATATCGGCCTCTCCGGAAGGAGAGGGGTGACTGTTACTGTGAGCGGGATAGAGGATCTTGGGAAGTGGTATATGCTTTATACGGAGACCGCACGCAGGAATGGCTTTTACCTCCATAGCATTGATTATTTCCGCGCAGTACTTGCCAGCCGTGCAAAAGATACCCTGTCCCCTGCGGAGGTGTATCTCCTTATCGCCGAGAAGGAGGGCCAGCCGCTGGCGGCGATGTTCCTGGTCATCACAAAGAACAGGGGGACTTATCTCTATGGGGCATCCTCATCGCAACAGAGAAATCTCATGGCGACATATGCGCTGCAGTGGAAAGCCATCCGCCTGGCAAAAGAGAGAGGGTGTACCGAGTATGATATGTTCGGGATATCACCCAACGCTGATCCTGACCATCCCATGTACGGTCTCTACAGGTTCAAGACAGGATTTGGCGGGCAGATATTCCATGCTATGGGATGCTGGGATTACCCGATGCAGGAGGAGGTATACAGCTATTTCACTGCCCGGGAGCTGAAGAGCCAGGGCTATCATATCAACTGACGACAAAAGCTCACTTTAAATTGAACCAGCCTGCCTGGCGGCTATTTTCCTATACAGAAGTTTGCGAAGATCTCACCGAGGATATCCTCCGGGGTGATCCTGCCTGTGATAAGCCCCAGGTAGTAGATCGCCTGGCGTACGTCGGTGGCTATAAGCACAGTGGGTATGCCGTCGCGGAAACCGTCGAGCACCCGCTGAAGGCTTTCGGACACACTCCTCAGCGCCTCATAGTGCCGGGCATTGGTGACTATATACTGTGGATTGTCAAGCCGTCCTGTCTCAACCGAGGCGGTAAGGCTCTCCTTCAGCTTGTCAATCCCGGAAGGCAGGGTAGCGGATAACGCCACCACAGGAATGCCCGTCAGTTCAGCAACGGTCTCTTCAAGATGACCGGCTGTATTATCGGAAATTTTGTCAGACTTGTTTATCACCAGGATGATCTTCGTCCCGCTGCCTGAGACCATCGCTGCCACTGACCCGGCAAATGCTGCCATCTCCCTGGCACTGTCTGTGGCTTCAGTAACGGCGAGAACGATCTCGGAGGCCTCCAGCTGCTTAACAGTCCGCTCAATCCCCAGTAACTCTACCTTATCATCAGAATCCCTCAGTCCTGCTGTGTCGATGAACCTGAAGAGGAGTCCTCCTACATGCAGTACCTCCTCGATAGTGTCACGTGTCGTGCCGGGGATATCGGATACTATTGCGCGCTCTTCGCTCAGCAATGCATTCAGCAAAGACGATTTGCCTACGTTGGGTCTCCCGGCAATTACCACGGGAATGCCCTTTTTAATGGCATTGCCAAGACGGAATGACGCTACCAGGCCATCGACAAGATCTTTTATTTTTATCACGGTCCCCGTCATTGCATAGCGGTCAGCAAACTGAACATCCTCCTCGCTGAAATCAAGCTCCAGCTCTATCAGAGAAGCAAAGGATACAAGCTCTTTCCTCAGTTTTTCAATCTCCCTGGAAAACCCGCCCCGGAGCTGTGTTGAGGCAAGCCTGTGTGCAGCCTCAGAATCGGCAGCTATGATATCCGCCACTGCCTCGGCCTGCGACAGGTCCATTTTCCCGTTGATGAAGGCTCTCATCGTGAACTCGCCGGGCATAGCGGCGGCAGCGCCGTTATCAATCAGCAGCTCCATCATCCTCTGTTGTATATAAGGTGAGGCATGGTGATTTATCTCAGCTGCATCCTCTCCCGTATAAGATGCCGGGGCCCTGAAAAGAGTAACAATGACATCGTCAATGAACTCACCGTTATGCAAGACCTGGCCATAGTGTACCCTGTAGCCACCTTCCTTCATTATATCGCAGTCAAGCGCCGGGACAAAGATCAGGCTAATGATCCGGAAGGTGTCACTGCCGCTGATCCTGATAACCGAAATGGCCCCTCCGTGACCTGTTGCCGGGGCTGCAATGGTGGTATCAGATAGTCTCTTCATATATATTAAACCGGAAAGCAGCAAAGGTAATGAATGAAAGTAAGTTATAATATGCTAAATTAGGACTCCCAAAAAAAAGAAATCTGAGATGAGAAATTTAACATTATTACCAGTTATTGCTTGCGCAATACTGTTGACAGGTTGTACAGGCAGCAGTAACAAACTTTCAAAACAGGAAGCGGCCGACGGTTGGGAACTGTTGTTCGACGGAAAAAATCTTGACCAGTGGCGGCTATATAACGGAGAAGGTACCGGCAGCTGGGGAGCGGTAAAGGGTTGTCTCACCGCTGACGGAACAGGAAGCGACAGCACGGGATATATTGTTACCAGGAAGGAGTATTCCAGTTTTGATCTGACATTCGACTGGAAAATCGCTCCCGGGGGCAACAGCGGGGTGATGTACCATGTAGTCGAATCGGAGAGGTTTCATACCCCCTATGTCACAGGTCCTGAATACCAGCTTATTGATGATACAGGGTGGCCCGGGACACTCGAAGAGTGGCAGAAAACCGGAGCTGATTATGCCATGTATCTGCCGGATACAACAAAAAAGAGGTTAATGCCGGCAGGGGAATGGAACAGCTCAAGAATACTTTTTGATAACGGGCATGTTGAATACTGGCTGAACGGTGAACAACTGCTCTCCTTCGAAGCGTGGACGCCGGAGTGGTTTGCATTGAAGAACAGCGGCAAATGGGCCGGTGCCCCCGAGTATGGACTTGCTTCCACGGGCCTGATCAGCCTTCAGGACCATGGCAGCAGGGTGTGGTTCAGAGACATGAAGATAAAAAGACTGCCTGAGAAGGAGAGCAAGCCTATCCAACTGTTTAACGGAACAGATCTTTCGGGATGGACCGCCTACGGAACCGAAAAATGGTATGTCGAAGACAGCCTCCTGGTATGTGAGAGCGGGCCGGAAAAGGAATATGGCTACCTGGCCACAGACAAATATTATAAGGATTTCGATCTTACGGCTGATTTCAGACAGATATCTGACGGTAACAGCGGCATATTCTTCAGGTCAGTAATCGAAGGGACGAAAATCTCAGGATGGCAGGTGGAGGTAGCTCCCAAAAATCATGATACGGGAGGCATTTATGAATCGTATGGCAGAGGATGGCTTGAACAGATTCCTGACGAGAAGGAGGACATACTTAAGCCAGGCGACTGGAATACTATCAGGATAAAAGTCGTCGGTCCACAGGTGACAACATGGCTTAACGGACAGGAAATGGTCAGTCTCAACGACTCTGTAATAGGAAGGGCAGACGGCAGGATTGCCCTTCAGATACATTCAGGAGGTGGCATCAAGGTGCAATGGAAAAACCTCATCATTAAGCCTTTGTAAACAGTATGCAATGCGAAGCCCGGTAGATAAGGATTTTTCTACCGGGCTTCGTATTTGAACCTCCTGTTGAATAACCTCACATCAGAGCCAGGTAACTACCTCAACAGGTTCTCGGGAGTGAAAGTATTATCAGGAATATTTCCGGAGGTGTCAATCTGGTTGAAGAGTACCCTGGAGCTGCGTCCGTTAATGTGGTTTGTGGCAAGCATCTCCTTCATAATATACCCGCCGCTGCCGTCGGTCTTCGGTATTGTAGCAAGGATTTCAATTGTCTTGTACAACGTACCCTCGAAGTTATAGAAGTCAATTTTCCTGGTTTTCAGGTCTGATTTATCCAGCCATGTCACCTTCCTGGAGTAACCGTATTCATCGGCGATATCTTCACTGACAGGGGTGCTTTCTATGGTCCACATACCATTGCTTCCCGATCCCTGCAGGTGCTTTATCGTGAAATCGGCATTGCTGCCCGAGGCCATATCGGCATTCGTAAACTCCGAGCTCATAAAACTCTTGCCTTTTTCTGTGCTGACTATCCGCCGTGTCTTCTTGAGGGCGGGAAGATAGATCCACATATCATCCTGGGTGTCTTTATTATCTATGATCAGCATGGCTGTTCCCCTTACATCCGGCGGATCGAGGAACTTCATCATCCTCTTTTCCGTTCCACCGTAGGTTTTTGATATCATGTTGATCTTTCGTGTTCGCATAGCCCCGCTTTTTTCGGTAATAGTAAGTGTTACTGTTGCCTGGAGGCTTCCCGACATACTCAGTTCGCGGGCTTTGTCCATCAGCTGCACCGGATCAGGCTGCTGGGCCGTCAGCGTCTGCAGAGACAACATCAATAAAGCGGTCATCAGATAGTACATTGTTTTCATCGTTTTTATCATTTTTAATTGTTCTGTTCAGGTTGGCTTCAATGAACGCCGGCTTGAAGAAAAGCATGAAAGCCGGGATCACCAGTATTGCACTCAGCACACACGACCCTATTGACAATAATACCAGGTATCCGAAATAGCGTATTGAAAGGAACCCTGACAGGAATGTGGCTGAGAAGCCGGCCATGACGCTCAGGGCATTTATTACGATACTCCGGCCGGTAGTGCTGTAGGTTGCGGCAATTGCCTGGCTGCGCTCCAGGCCTTTACGAAGCTCACTGTTATAGCGCCACAGGAATTGAATCGTGAAGTCAACGCCCACACCTATCATGATTGATGAAAGCAGGGCAGTGGCGGAATCGATGGCGATGCCGGCAAGACCCATGATGCCGAACTGTATTATTATAGATACAGCCAGGGGTATTGATCCGATCAGTCCGCCGCGGACAGACCGGAAGATTACAGAGAGAAGAATAAATACAGTGAGAAGGGCAAAAATCAGTGAGGTGACCTGCCCGTTGATGATCTGTTTTGCGAAGTCAGCCATTATTATGGCATAACCTCCAAGGGTAATCCTGGCAGGGAAGTCTGCGGTATAGCTCTTTATGTCTTTTCTCAGTGCCTGGATAACATGGTTATCAGGTTCAGCGAGCTTGATCAGCAGGTGAGCCCTTGTCTCATCGAAATTCATAAGTTGTTTCCAGTCATCCGGGTTGCCGCTCATGTTATACAACTCGAACATCTGGGCGATGGCTTCACCTGACTCGGGTATCTCATTATAACCCTCTTCATCGGGTTCGTAGAGAGCCTTACTCATCTCCCTGACAACGTCTGAGATGGAGAACACACCTCCAACTCCTTTTTGTTCCTTAAGATGGGATGTCAGGTCATCAATGGCCTTCATGACAGCAGGATCCTTGATATCGCCGCTGACCATCACCGAGATGGTCTGTGAACCGCCAAGCTTACTGTTAATCAGCTCGGACGCAATCCTTACCGGATGATTATGAGGGAAGTAGTGTTCCTGGTTGGTGTCTATCCTCAGGAAGGCAATACCTATCGCCAGGACTGACGTTAAGACTGCTGATATGAGCAATACTCTTCCAGGCCTTTTTATTACGACGTCAGAGATTTTCGATATTGCCCCGGTAAGCAGGTCACGTTTCGCTCTTCGCGGTGGCGGGGCCATTCTTCCCGGCCGGCTCTGAAAATACAAAAGCGCAGGTATCAGTGTCAGGCTCATTACCAGGGCGATGGCAACCCCGGTCGCTGAGAGTACGCCTACCTGTCGTGCCGGTATTATTGAGTGGGCGAGAAGACCCAGTAAGCCTGCTATAGTGGTCAGGCCGCTGAACAGGATGGGCATATTCATCGATCTTGTGATCTCCCTCACTCTCTCCCTCCTTCCTGCCGGAGCCGTCCCGAACTGCTGCAGCTCCTTGTTCCGTGTCACGAGGTAGATCCCGTAATTGTTGGCAACGGATATCAGTATTATCGGTACAAGAAGGCTCAGGATAGAAAACTTCCATCCGAAAAGCGGGATCAGCCCCATGGTTATAATCACTGTCAGCACCACTACACTGAACGGCATCAGCACACTCTTCCAGTCGCCCAGACTCAGTTTAAGGACAGCCAGCATGATTATCAGGGCCAGGGGAATGAGAAAGACAGCGTCGTGATTTACATCCTCCATTATATGACGCCGGATATAGGGCAGGCCTCCTGTAAGAATTGTGGCACCGTCTTCCTGCGACTTAATGATGGAGTCAACCTTTTCAAGGGTGACATTCTCAGGTATATCAAGCTTTACCGTTCCCGTGACGGCAGCAGCCGTCATATCCTCTGAAGCAACGATGCCCACTGCAAAACGGTTGTCAAGGATGTCCTGCCTTAGTTGCTCCGTTGCCCCGGGTGTCCGTGGTATCCTCCTGATAAGAGGATCGACTATCATCATTCCCTGGTCACCCTCTATCTTCCTTGTGGTATACAATGAGTTGACCGACCCGATACCCTGTAACCTTGAAAATCCTCTGTCAATCTCCCTGAGGTGACCCAGGTTCTCCGGTGTGAGTATGGAACTGTCTGTAAGGAGGACAATGATCATATCCTGTACTCCGAAATCCTTTTCAATAGAGTCAGTGTTGATCCTTGCCGGGAGACTGCGGGGGATGTAGTTCCTGACATCGGGATCAGTCTTTACCGTAGGGATGAGAAGGCCAAGGGCCACAGCCAGTGCTGCGCATCCTGAAACGATCCACCAGCGGAATCTTATGATAAAGTCTGCCATATGCTAAAAATCAATCTGTATTGTAAAAAACACGCTGTTCATGAAGTCATCGATGATATCGTACAGTCCACCCTGGGTTCCGGAATAGAAATCCATCCCGGCACTCAGCGTCACTCCGTCTGATGGTTTGAACCTGATCGCTGGCGATATCATGAAGTCTTTTGATGTGATGTTGTACATTGTTGTCAGTGAGGGAGTAAGCCTGCCGTACATGAGGTCTCCTTCGAATCTCAGTCCCACCATATGATAATATTCGTAAAGCTGATTGTTGTACAGCCTGGAGAATGACTCCGTCTGCATCCTGATGAATTCTACCGGATCAAACCCGGGGGTGCTCATGAGCTGTGAAAGCTCATTCATGTCCAACTCCGTACCTATAAGCGGGGGATAGGGGGATTCGTAAAAATCAATCACCCTCTTGCCCGAGTATTCGATGGTCATTCGTACCGGCCCCGGCGTCCAGTCAAAGCCTGCCACCCATTCAACCTGCGGAAAAGGTATCTCTTCGTTGCCTGTTTTCTCCATGACGGGTCTGCTGTATGCAAGCGCTCCTCTCAGGATCAGCGGGTTAAGCACTGTCTCAAAATCAAATCCCGCCTGATTTATTATATAAGGTACACCGGAGATAGCTATCAACGGGTTAAGCGGGTTGGTAAAATCAGCTCCTGTCAGCGACAGACCCGGCATAAGGTCCGGGCCATGATACCACTGTAACCCGGCATCGATGCCGCGCAGCATAAAGTCTGCCCTGAGACCTGCAGAGTAGTATCCATTGCCAGTGCGTAATCCTTCCGGAATGTTCAGTGTGATATTCTCAGGGAGGTCAAGAGGAGCCGTTACCAGGACTGACGGGTACCAGAACGGGGTTGCCACTGCCGATAGTTTAATAAATGATGCAGGTGTAAGCACCAGTTCGCCGGCAATGTTACCGATGTCCTTATCTGCAAAGTCCGGACTATGGTAGGTGAAATCGAAAGGTGTGAAGCGCTGGAGTGGAGTAAAAATATCTGTCTTTCCCCATTTGATGATCTTTTTTCCAAGTGACAGGCTCATGAAGCTGTTGTAATACATGCCCCATGCCTCTCTCATCTCCAGGTAGTTTACATTCTCTCCGAACTGCTGGCCCATTCTTACCCTGAGGTCTGCAAATCCCTTATAACTGAGATTGTCCGTTGCAGTAAGCGTAAGAGAGACATCCCCGAGGGCAGCATTCACATCGTTAGTATAGTCGCCTGTGCTGAACCATGCACCGCCCCTGATGAAACCCCCGGGGGTGAAGGTCTTTTCCTGCGCTGAAAGGGATACAGACATGAGCAGGCACAGCCATAACGTTAGATTCCGTTTTATCATAACTCTTTTTACCACAAAGGTCATGATGGCAACCGGATCTATCGTCCGGCCCGAATGGGAGGAGGTTCAGATAATGCGGGAAACGGTTCGCGCCACTCGGACTGAACGCAGGCTATACACCGGATACTTCGTTTCTGAAGTCACTGGGAGTTTTCCCAGTATAAGCCTTAAAGAAGGTATTAAAGGTTGATTTTGAGTTAAATCCGGAATCAAATGCCAGGGCAAGAATGGTGTAATGCTGATATTTCGGGTCTCTCATACGCTCTGTCACCTCTTTTATCCGGTACTCATTTACGAAGGTAAAGAAGTTGCGCCCATGCTTCTCATTAAGCACCTCCGTGATATAGTGCCTGGGGATACCTGTCTTTTTTGAGAGATCATTGATAGTCAGGGCACCGTCAAGGAAAGGTTTCTCATCGTCCATGAACCTGAGCAGTTGTGTAAGGTACTCTTCAGCCTGCTCCTCCTTGAGACCGCTCCTGGCATATCGCTCAGTATCCGTTGCTTCACCTGAGCCGTTCTCCTTAACGGCAGGAGCAGGATAGTCGAGCATTTCCGGCTGCCGTATGGCATACAGGCTGTAAATGAAGGAGAAGATGGTGATAAAGACAAATGTCACCACATAAGGATCGAAGGGTAGAAAGTTGTCAATAATGTTGATCCCGCCAAGGATAAAGACTATAACATAGCCGGCATAAAAGGTTATCGAGAGTATCTTCAGCCAGTTAAGCGTCAGTCTGGCAGAGGTATATGAGACAAAGTCGCGCAACCTTGACTGGTGACGTCCGATCTCGATGAAGGAGAGAATACTGTAAACTGTCACGGAAAGGAAGAAAGTGACACCATATACTATTCTCAGAGGTATAAACTTGTCGTTAACCAGGAAACCTGTCAGGTCGTCAAATATGGGTTCCTCCCTGAAAACGACCGATACGGCAAAGAAGACGATGAACGGAATGAAATGAAGTCCGTTCCATGGGGAGAACCGGAGTGACGGTTTTGTCATGTGCTGCACGTAGAGAAATAGCAGCGGGCCATAGGTAAGGGAGATGAATGGGAATGAATACATATCCAGCACTGTACGGTTGATCAGTGCAAAGATCATTTCAGTACAGAAGAGAAAAACCCATGCAGTCATTATCCTGCCTGATGTGGTGAACGGTCTCCTTGTTGCAAGCAGCAGGCCTGCGAAGAACGACTGTGATATACCAATATATAGTATGGGTTCAATGAAATCCATCATTATTATTATATGCAGTAAATTTAACAAAAGGATGAAAAAATACGTTACATTTGAGATATCAGCCACCAAAAGAACATGGTAATATGAGTATTTTGCTTAACTCCGGATCGAAAGTGATCGTTCAGGGTTTCACCGGCAGCGAGGGAACCTTTCATGCCTCTCAGATGATTGAGTACGGGACAAAGGTAGTGGGAGGGGTGACGCCCGGCAAAGGGGGACAGACACACCTGGGGCTGCCCGTGTTCAATACCGTCAGGGAAGCGGTGAAGGCTACCGGCGCCGATACATCTGTGATATTTGTACCACCGGCGTTTGCGTCAGATGCGATAGTTGAATCTGCAGAAGCAGGGATAAAGCTTATTGTAGCTATCACCGAGGGCATCCCGGTGGCTGATATGGTACGCGTTAAGAAGCTGCTCAGGGACTATGATACAGTGCTGATAGGGCCAAACTGTCCGGGGATCATCACCCCGGGCGAATCCAAGGTGGGCATAATGCCGGGCTTCATCCACATGAAAGGCCGCATTGGCGTTATTTCCAGGTCAGGGACGCTGACTTACGAGGCAGTGGACCAGCTCACAAAAATAGGTCTCGGACAATCGACATGCGTAGGTATAGGTGGTGACCCGGTGATAGGCTCCACCTCCCTTGATATTCTGAAACTTATGATGGATGACGATGATACCGATGCTATTGTTATGATAGGAGAGATAGGCGGTGTCATGGAAACCGATGTGGCACACTGGGTGAAGGACAACGGTACCAAACCGGTAATAGGCTTCATTGCTGGTCAGACAGCTCCCAAAGGCAGAAGGATGGGACATGCGGGAGCCATTATCGGCGGTGCGAATGATACTGCTGAAGCCAAGATGAAGGTGATGGCTGAATGTGGCATTCATGTGGTAAAGTCACCTGCAGACATAGCAACTGTCGTTGCGGGAGCTCTGCATAAATAATTTAATATCTTTGTGCCCAAAATAATTACAGCTATGAGACTACTCGAAGGAAAAACAGCAGTGATCACGGGCGGATCGAGAGGCATTGGCAAGGGTATTGCGTTGCGTTTTGCTGCTGAGGGAGCCAATATTGCTATTACTAACATAATTGATAACCAGGAGTTTGCAGACGCCGTTCAGGAGATTGCCGCCCTGGGAGTAAAGGCAAAGGGATATGTGTCTGATGCATCTGTTTATGCCGATGCTGAGAACGTCATTGATGAAATAGTCAGGGACTTCGGGAACATTGATATTCTGGTTAACAATGCCGGTATCACCCGCGACACGCTGCTTATGAGAATGACTGAGGAACAGTGGGATCAGGTTCTTACGGTGAACCTGAAGTCGGTGTTCAACCTGACCAAGGCCGCCATCAGGCCAATGATGAAGCAGAAGGGCGGTTCCATTATAAACATGAGTTCGGTTGTAGGGGTCAGCGGCAACGCAGGACAGTCGAACTACTCGGCCTCAAAAGCCGGTATTCTCGGATTCACAAAGAGTGTCGCCAAGGAGCTTGGGTCACGTAATGTAAGATGCAATGCCATCGCCCCGGGCTTTATCCTTACCGAGATGACCAGTAAGCTGCCTGAGGATGTCAAGACCGACTGGATCTCAAAGATACCGTTGCGCCGCGGAGGGCTCCCGGAAGATGTGGCCGATGTAGCCCTGTTTCTGGCCTCCGACCTGTCCTCATATGTAACCGGCCAGACAATCAGTGTCTGCGGTGGCATGGCGATGTAAAAATGACTTTGAATTGAATTATTTATTATATTTGCACCGGCAGGGCGCTATTCCCTCAAGCACGAGGAAATGCAGCGAGACATAATTATTCCACACTTATTTCTTACGCGCCCTGCTTTTTTTATTGTAAATATGCCTCCTTAGCTCAGTGGTAGAGCAGCTCACTCGTAATGAGCAGGTCGTGGGTTCAACTCCCATGGGAGGCTCTCGGGCCTGCGTGAGAGGAGGCGCGGAGTGAAAACTGAACATCATGTCATAGCCCCGCTTGCCGGGCGACAATAAAAGGCGGGAGTAGCTCAGGGGTAGAGCATCAGCTTCCCAAGCTGAGGGCCGAGGGTTCGAATCCCTTTTCCCGCTCAGTAAAAAGGCCCAGACAGTGTCCGGGCCTTTTTTAATTTACACATACCAACAAAGAGCTCGCTGACACTTATCGCACTCAAAAACGAGGGCTGCATCTGCAGCCCTCGTTGATAAAACTCTGTGATATAGCCATATGTGGTTAAAACTGCTTTAAAAGGGCTATCCTCTTTTCAATGGGAGGATGGGTCATGAATATTGAGGTGAAAGCACCTGATGCCGGCCTGACATTCTTTTCCTGGGGATTTTCTATAAACATCTGGGCAACATCCTTACGCTTTACAGCTTCTATCCTGGGATCCACAGAGACCTTCTCCAGTGCCGATGCAAGTGCCAGGGGATTCTTTGTCATTAATGCCGATCCGGCATCTGCCATATATTCACGCTGCCGCGATATGGCAAATCTGAAGATCGAAGAAAGAAAATATCCCAGGGCGGCAAGCAACAATGCCAGCAGCACGACCCTTCCATCCCTCTTTCCCCTGCCGCCGCCGCTGAAGCGTACAGTGCGAAGTAATGCCTCTGTGATGAAGGCAAATATCCCTACGAAGATTATGGAGATGATGAGAAGCCTGACATCCCTGTTCCTGATGTGGGTCAGCTCGTGCGCTATAACCGCCTCAAGCTCCTGATCATCAAGCTTGTCGATGATACCCCTTGAGAGGGAAACAGTAAAGGTCGATCTGTTTATTCCGCTGGCGAAGGCATTCAGGGAGTCATCTTCAATGACATTGATTTTTGGCATCGGCATGCCGCTACCGATACAGAGGTTCTCCACGAGATTATAGATCCTTTTGTTCTCCTTCCTGCTTAGAGGAGCTGACCCTGTGGCCCTTTCGATCATGCCTGTGTGCGAGAACCATGCAATGGCAAACCATGCAAGCACTCCCGACGTCACCCACGGCACTGTTCTCAGAAAGGTGCTGTTGGCCGCATCAAGGCTTGCCTCCTCGGCCGGCTGTAAAAAATAGATGAACAACCAGACCAGGCCAAGTATTACAATGGGAAAGAGAATAAGCAGAATGACAGATTTGATGTTGTTGTTCCATACCTGCCTGTTCAACCCGATGTATTTCATTGTCGTTTAAAAGTTCAGTTTGGGCGTCTCCTCGGCCTGAGCCCTGGCTTCTGCCAGATCATACATTGATTCCCTTTTAAACCCGAACATGCCGGCAATAAGGTTTGAGGGGAATGTCTCCACGGCGTTGTTAAGTTCCCTGGTTGCTGAGTTGAAAAACCTTCTGGCAGCTGCCAGTTTGTTCTCAATGTCAGATATCTCCTCCTGCAGCTGAATGAAGTTGGTGCTGGCCTTCAGGTCAGGATAAGCCTCTACCGCCACCTTCAATCCCTGAAGAGCTGATGACAGCTTCCCGTCAGCAGCTATCTTCTCATCTATACCCCTGGCCTCCATGGCACTGGCACGGGCATTGGTGATATCTGTCAGGACTGTACTCTCATGTTTCATATAAGCCTTGACAGCTTCGACAAGCTGGGGGATCAGGTCAAGCCTCTGCTTAAGCTGAACGTCGATGTCGGCGAAGGCATTTTCGCGGTTATTCCTCAGTTTAACGAGTCGGTTGTAAAGACTCACAGCCAGCAGGGCCAGGATCACAATAATGATCAGAAGTGCATAGAACATCTTTTTTGACTTTTTGGTTATTAGTGTAAAAATACTAAAATATCAGGATAACCGAACCACTGGCTTGTTGTACCCAGGGTGAAAAAAAGGGTAGTCAGGACCGGGCAGAACCATTTCTTAATTCCCGGGGTTCCACTCCCTGAAAAACTGATCGAGGTAGGTGATCATGAAGTCGTGCCGCTCCTGAGCCAGCCGCCTGCCGGTCTCAGTGTTCATCAGATCCTTGAGGAGCAGTAGCTTATCGTAGAAATGATGAATGGTCGAGACCGATTTTGAACTGGCATATACCTCTCCGGGGTTACTTGTCAGCCCTTTATGGGGATTATATATTTCATTCCCTTTAAAGCCACCGTAGTTGAACGCCCTGGCTATGCCTATGGCTCCCATGGCGTCCAGCCTGTCAGCATCCTGCACAATACGGAGCGCGATACTTTTTTCTATCGCGTGCCTGCCTTTTGAGAATGAAATATTCTCATTAATGCTTATCACCTCTTTTATCACGCTGCCGTCAACCCTGAGTGATTCCAGAAGCCTGCTTATCTCTTCCGGACCGTTATGGGCTCCAAATTTATGATCACCCACATCGTGCATCAGGGCACCCAGCTCAACAACAAACCGGTCACCCCTGCCTTCGCAATCGCATATATAAAGGGCTAACCTCACAACCCTCTCTATATGAGACCATCCGTGACCGCTGTCGTGGCTGCTCACTGCCTCCCTCACGAAGGCGGTTACAGCCTCAATTATTTCCTTCTCATTTTTCACGGGCCGGCTATTTCTTTATTGATACAAAATATTGATAATTTTGCCTCCTCCATCAAGGAGAGCAAATAAGATATGAACAGTGCAGAAATCATAACAATAGGGGACGAGCTGCTCATAGGCCAGACTGTTGACACAAACTCAGCCTGGATTGGAGCTCAGCTTAACCTGTACGGGATTGGTGTCAAACGCATTACTTCAATCCAGGACAGGAGGGAGGAGATTGTCAGCGCACTTAACGAGTCGCTTGGCCGTAGATCGGGCCTGGTGCTGATAACAGGGGGGCTTGGACCAACAAGCGATGATATCACCAAGGAGACCCTCGCTGAATACTTTGGATCAAAGCTTGTTACAGACTCAGGTGTGCTGGAGACAGTAACCGAAAGGCTCAGGATAAGAAACCTGGAGATGAATGATAACAACCGTCGCCAGGCAATGGTACCTGAACATTGCACTGTCCTGCCGAACCAAACAGGTACGGCGCCCGGAATGATGTTTGAGAAAGAGGGTATAATTATAATATCTATGCCGGGTGTGCCCCTGGAGATGAAGCATATTATGCAGGAACATGTTTTGCCTATGATTGCCCGTAAGGCAGGAAAAGGGGTGATACTTCACAAGAACATAATGACCTACGGTACTTTCGAGGCAAAGCTGGCAGAGCGGCTTGAACAATTCGAGAGGGAGCTGCCGGACGACATTAAACTCGCATACCTGCCTGCACATGGGGTGATCAAACTGCGTCTCACAGGCCATGGCGATAACTCCTCCGCTGTTAGAGAAAGTATTTCCGGGCAGGTCAGCAAGCTCTACACCATCATACCTGACGTAATATATGGCGAAGATGAAGTGACGCTTGAGGAAAAGGTGGGCAGCCTACTGCTGGATAATGGGTTAACATTGTCGACAGCCGAAAGTTGTACAGGGGGGAAAATAGCATCGCTCATCACTTCGGTACCTGGAAGCTCTGCCTGGTTTATGGGCTCGGTTGTGGCCTATGACAACGAAATTAAAACAAAGCTGCTTGGCATTGATCCGGAGACGATCAGGGTTTACGGGGCTGTAAGCAGGGAGACGGCGGCGGCCATGGCCCGGGGTGTCAGGTTGCTAACAGGAACCGATTATGCTGTCGGAGTGACAGGGATAGCAGGTCCAACAGGCGGGACACCGGAAAAGCCTGTCGGTACCGTATGGATCGCAGTGGCATCGGATAGTGGCATTGTGACTGAGAGACACAACTTTGCCGATGACAGGATCATAAACATTTCACGCTCTGCCAACACGGCACTTAACCTTCTCAGGAAGCAGATAATCAGTCGTTAAGCAGGTGAGAACGGATGCTATTGGAAAAAAATGAGGCAAATATTTGCTTAATAGAATAAAAATCACGTATTTTGCGAACCGATTTTCGGAGTTTTTCAGAACCAGTAAATAAGGATAATAATGTCAAAAGTTTGTCAGGTCACCGGAAAGAAAGCAGTAGTCGGGAACAATGTTTCCCACTCGAAGAGGAGGACCAAAAGAAAGTTTATGGCCAACCTGTTCACCAAGAGGTATTACCTCCCCGAGGAGAACAGGTGGATCACCCTTAAAGTATCAGCAGCAGGAATGCGTAATATCAATAAAAACGGTCTTGCATCGGTTCTTAAGGAAGCAAAGGAAAAAGGTTACATTATCAATTAATTAAACCGGACACAAAATGGCAAAGAAGAGCAAAGGCAACAGGGTGCAGGTTATCCTTGAATGCACTGAGCATAAGGAATCCGGAATGCCGGGCACCTCAAGGTACATCACAACAAAGAACCGTAAGAACACACCTGACCGTCTTGAGAGAAAGAAGTACAACCCTGTTCTTAAGAAAGTTACAGTTCACAGAGAGATCAAATAAATACTGAGTTATGGCAAAGAAAGTTGTTGCAACACTGAAGACAGGAGCCGGGAAATCATTTACCAAATGTATCAAGGTTGTGAGATCCGAAAAAACCGGTGCATACCAGTTTAAAGAGGAAGTTGTTCATAACGACCACGTTAAGGACTTCTTCACAAAGAAATAAGATCGTTAATCAGATCATGGATAAAAGGGAGACGCCGATAAGTGCGTCTCTTTTTTTACTTTTGACGGATCAATACTGATATAATGGCATTATTCGGATTATTCAGGAAGGAGGAGAAAGAGATTCTTGACCGTGGGCTGGTGAAGACACGGGAAAATGTCTTTTCAAAGCTTACCCGTGCTGTCGCCGGTAAATCAAAGGTTGATGACGAGGTACTCGACAACCTTGAGGAGGTGCTGGTCTCTTCCGATGTAGGAGTGGAGACTACTCTCCGTATTATAGAACGGTTGTCTAAAAGGGTGGCACGCGACAAATATGTGGGCACATCCGAGCTTAATGCCATTCTCCGCGAGGAGATTGCGGGCCTGCTTGAGGAAAACACGAGCACACAGGACACCTCCTCGGGATTTGATGCCCCGTTACCGCAGAAGCCCTACGTCATTCTTGTTGTGGGAGTTAACGGCGTGGGCAAGACAACCACAATAGCCAAGCTGGCATATAACTACAGGATGGCAGGCAGAAAAGTCCTGCTGGGAGCTGCCGACACCTTCCGCGCTGCTGCTATTGACCAGCTCAGGATATGGTCGGAGAGAGCAGGGGTTCCCCTGGTAAGCCAGCAGATGGGTGCCGATCCTGCCTCGGTGGCGTTTGATACTGTCAAGTCAGCTGTCGCAGCAGATACTGACATCGTCATCATTGACACGGCAGGCAGGTTGCATAACAAGATAGGGCTTATGAACGAGCTGTCGAAGATCAGGAGGGTAATGGAGAAAGTAATACCCTCAGCACCTCATGAAGTATTGCTGGTGCTCGACGGATCGACAGGACAGAATGCCTTTGAACAGGCGAAGCAGTTTACGGCCGCCACAGAGGTCAACGCACTGGCAGTGACAAAACTCGACGGCACAGCCAGGGGAGGGGTCGTAATAGGCATATCAGACCAGTTCAAGATACCGGTCAAGTATATTGGCGTTGGAGAAAAGATGGAAGATCTCCGGGTCTTTAACCGGTACGCTTTCGTTGATTCACTTTTCAGCGACCACACATGAAGAAAAGCAACAGGGTAAATATTATCACCCTGGGGTGTTCCAAAAACACCGTTGATTCACAGAAACTTATGCGGCAGCTTGAGGCCGGTGGCTATCAGGTAGCAGCCGAATCGGCTGATATGGCCGACATAGTAATAATAAATACCTGCGGATTCATCCATGATGCCAAGGAAGAGAGTATTGAAACGATCATCAGGCATGCCGGGGAAATAAAGAAGGAGGGGAGAGGCAGGCTTTTTGTCATGGGATGCCTTGTGGAACGGTACAGGCGTGAACTCATGGAGTCGCTCCCGGAGGTTGACCAGTGGTTCGGCGTCAACAGACCACAGGAGATAATCACACATCTCGGACTGGCATACCGGAACGAGCTTACCGGTGAGAGAGTTGTCACCGGTCCAAAACACTATGCATATCTGAAGGTTTCTGAAGGGTGCGACAGAACCTGTGCCTTTTGCGCCATACCCGATATCCGCGGAAGGTATACATCAATACCCATGGAAGTGCTTCTTGAGGAGGCTCTCTTCCTGGCTGCCCGGGGAGTGAAGGAGCTGATACTCATAGCCCAGGACCTGACTCTCTATGGCACCGACATTTATGGCAGGCAGATGCTCCCTGAACTGATCAGGAAGCTTACGGCAATAGAGAGCATTGAGTGGATCAGGCTCCATTACCTCTATCCCTCGGGTTTCCCTATGGAGATACTTGAGATGATGCAGGATAACCCTAAGATATGCAGATATATAGATATACCAATACAGCATATTTCAGATAATGTCCTCAGGAGGATGAGACGTGAGCACGACAGCGCCGGGACCCGCAGGCTTCTCGGTGAGATCCGCCGGATGGTGCCGGATGCTGCTGTCCGCACAACGGTGATTGCCGGCCACCCGGGGGAGACAGAGGATGACTTCCGGGAACTGCTTGA
Source organism: Bacteroidota bacterium (assembly GCA_003250475.1). Lineage (GTDB taxonomy): Bacteria > Bacteroidota > Bacteroidia > Bacteroidales > VadinHA17 > SR-FBR-E99. Next base: position 29,369 of record QKGI01000109.1, read on the forward strand.
ATTCATCGGGGAGTACAGGTTTGACAGGCTCGGTGCCTTCAGTTACTCTCATGAGGACAATACCTATGCCTTTCTGAATTACAGTGATGAAATCCCGGAAAGGACAAAACAGAAGAGGGTTTCGCAGATCATGGCACTACAGCAGCAGATATCGGCTGCCGGCAATGCCACACTGGAGGGGAAGGTAATGAAAGTGATAGTTGACCGCAGGGAGGGACTGTTCCATATCGGCCGCAGCCAGTACGACTCGCCGGAAGTGGATCAGGAGATACTGATCAGGTCGCGTGGAGATATCAAACCCGGTGCCTTCGTTGACGTGAAGATCACCGGGTCTACAGAATTCGACCTGTATGCTGAGGAGGTCTGAGGGTCTGTCGCTGCGCTATGTCTGAAGGTCAGAGGTCTGATCGTCTGAAGGTCAGGTGGGAGAGGGATGGCAGGAGACAGTGTCGGAGCTATTTTTTCTCTTCCTCTGCCGGTCCCGATATTCCCTTCTTCCCGGACACTTTGAATGACAGCTCTTCTTTTCCCTTGTTATACCCGACATTTATTACAGAACCCTCAGCCACAGAGCTTTTGATTATCACCTCGGCAAGCGGGTCCTCAAGGTATTTCTGAATGGCACGCTTGAGCGGCCTGGCGCCATACTGGAGGTCAAACCCACGGTCTGCAATGAAATCACGCGCCTGGGCGCTGAGCTTCATCCTGTGACCCAGGGCCTCGATCCTGTCGAAGAGACCCCTGAGTTCTATATCGATAATCTGGTCAATATCCTCTCTTGAAAGCTGGTTGAACATGATTACATCGTCAATCCTGTTCAGGAATTCAGGAGCAAAAGTCTTCTGGAGCGCCTTCTGCAGGATGCTCTTGTTCTGTTCATTGCGTGTCGTCCTCTTGGCTGACGTCTCAAAACCCACACCTGACCCGAACTCGGTAAGCTGCCTGGTCCCGATGTTGGAAGTCATGATGACAATGGTATTCCGGAAGTCAACCCTTCGTCCCAGACTGTCTGTCAGCTGACCTTCATCAAGCACCTGCAGCAGTATATGGAACACGTCCGGGTGAGCTTTCTCAATCTCATCAAGCAGCACGACGGAATATGGTTTGCGTCTTACTTTTTCAGTCAGCTGGCCACCCTCCTCATAACCGACGTACCCGGGAGGCGCTCCGACAAGACGTGAGACCGAGAACTTCTCCATGTACTCGCTCATATCTACCCTGATCAGGTTCTCTGTCGAGTCGAAAAGGAACTTCGCCAGTACTTTTGCAAGCTGCGTCTTGCCGACACCTGTGGGACCCAGAAAGATGAATGTACCTATCGGCTTGTTCGGGTCCTTCAGTCCGGCCCTGTTGCGCTGTATCGATTTGACTATCTTGGTTATTGCCTCATCCTGTCCGATGATGCTGGTTTTGAGCTCCTCTGCCATCTGCAACAGTCTCGTTCCCTCGGTCTGTGCAATACGTTGTACCGGAACGCCGGTCATCATGGCTACTACCTCGGCCACTTTCTCGGCATCAACCACCTCCCTGTTCTGGGCAAGCTCCTTCTCCCAGCGTTTCTTCTCGGCTTCTATCAGGTCAAGGATATCACGTTCCTTGTCCCTGAAGCTGGCAGCACGTTCGTAGTTCTGGTTTTTTACGGCACTGCTCTTTTCCTTCTTGGTCTCCTCGAGCTGCTTCTCAAGGGTCAGTATTTTTTCTGGGACTACAATATTTGAGATATGGACCCTGGATCCTGATTCGTCCAGTGCATCGATGGCTTTGTCAGGCAGGTTCCTGTCGCTTATATACCTGTTGGTCAGCTTAACGCATGCTTCTATGGCGTCAGGTGTATATGAGACGTTGTGATGTTCTTCGTAACGCTCCTTGATGTTATTGAGAATGTCCATCGTCTCTTCGATGGTGGTGGGATCTACCAGCACCTTCTGGAACCTGCGTTCGAGGGCGCCGTCCTTCTCAATATGCTGACGGTACTCATCCAGGGTGGTGGCACCTATACACTGTATCTCCCCCCTGGCCAGCGCCGGTTTAAGCATATTGGCCGCGTCAAGTGAACCGCTGGCGCCACCGGCACCCACGATGGTGTGTATCTCGTCGATAAAGAGTATTATGTTGTCATTTTTTGCCAGCTCATTGAGGATAGCCTTCATCCTCTCTTCAAACTGCCCGCGGTACTTTGTCCCGGCGACAATGGAGGCAAGGTCGAGTGCAACCACCCTCTTGTTGAAGAGCACCCTCGAGACATTCCTCCTGGTAATCCTCAGTGCCAGTCCCTCTGCTATAGCGGACTTCCCGACACCAGGCTCGCCGATGAGTACCGGGTTGTTTTTCTTACGTCTGGAGAGAATCTGGGCAAGCCGTTCTATCTCACGCTCACGGCCTACCACAGGATCGAGGCGGCCCTCCTCAGCTGCTTTTGTCAGGTCGATGCCGAAGTTATCAAGCACCGGTGTCTCCGAGGAGCTTCTCTGTGCCTGCTGTCCACCCTGCGGCTGTTTGCCCTGTCCGGAACCGGGAAACATACCTTCCTCTTCCTCATCACGCGGATAGTCGGCCTGGGCTGCCGGATTGCCGGCTTCAACTGTCTTTTTGACAAGTGAATAATCAATGTCGAGCTCCGTGAGGAACCTGGTGACAAGGTTACTCTCGTCACGCAGTATCGCCATAAGAAGGTGTTCAGTATCTATCACTGTGGTTTTAAGCGCTTTGGCTTCGATATGCACTAGCCTTAAAACCCGCTCCGTGCTCTTGAGCAGGGGAAGTATGTCATTGTCAGCCAGGGCAACAGGCTTGTCAGCCTTGATGCTCTTTTCTATCGATCCTTTGAGCATCAGCAGATCAACACCGTTATTCAGTAGTATATCTACGGCAACTCCCTCGCCTTCACGTAGTATGCCCAGGAAAAGGTGCTCAGGACTGATATGACTGTTGCCCAGCCTGATCGCCTCTTCCTTGCTGTAACCAAGGATATCGTTAACTCTCTGTGAGAAATGTGCGTCCATCATATTTTGTTTGTGGGCTAAATGAAATTGTGTCAGTTATACTGACATAAATACATAAAACGCCCGATTTCAAAGTTAATTCTTATGTAATTACTAACAGGCAATAATTGTGCCCAATTTTTAACATGCAATGTTAACAAATAGAGGCCCAAAAAGATTAAAAAATGAGACCTTTTGATTATTTTCGGGCATCAAATTCCGTATGGAATTATTATAACTTAATATATTAAATATCAATCTGATATGTCAGATCAAACAAAAATCATTAAGGTAAATATCGAGGAGGAGATGAAGTCGGCCTATATCGATTATTCGATGTCGGTCATTGTGTCCAGGGCATTACCTGATGTAAGGGACGGGCTGAAGCCTGTTCACAGAAGAGTTCTCTTCGGTATGTCTGAGCTTGGTGTGCTCTCAAACAGATCCTATAAGAAGTCGGCCAGAATAGTAGGGGAGGTGCTTGGTAAATATCATCCTCACGGTGATTCATCAGTATATGATGCAATGGTTCGAATGGCCCAGGAGTGGTCGCTTCGCTACCCGCTTGTCGACGGCCAGGGTAACTTCGGCTCGATAGACGGTGACAGTCCTGCTGCCATGCGTTACACCGAAGCAAAGCTGAAACGTATTGCTGAGGAGACTCTTTCCGATATCGAAAAGGAGACTGTTGATTTTCAACCCAATTTTGATGACACCCTTCAGGAGCCGACAGTGCTCCCGACCCGCATTCCTAACCTGCTTGTGAACGGTGCATCGGGTATCGCCGTGGGTATGGCTACCAACATGCCCCCGCACAGCCTGACGGAATCAATAAATGCCATAATAGCATATATAGACAACCCCGAGATAACCGTTGATGAGCTTATGCAGCATATCAAGGGTCCTGACTTCCCTACAGGAGGCATTATTTATGGAGAGCAGGGGATAAGGGAGGCCTATGAGACCGGCAGGGGCCGTATTGTCGTAAGGGCAAGAACCGAGGTGGAACTGACGCATTCCGGGAGGGAGTGCATCGTCGTCACCGAGATCCCTTACATGGTTAACAAGGCGGAGATGATCAAAAGGATAGCCGACCTGATTAATGAAAAGAAGCTGGAAGGCATCTCCTATATCAACGATGAATCCGACAGGAATGGGATGAGGATAGTGATCATCCTTAAGAAAGAGATGCCCGCCAATATAGTGCTTAACCATCTCTATAAACACTCTCAGCTTCAGACCTCATTCAATGTCAACAATATAGCGCTTGTCAGGGGGCGCCCCAGGATCCTTTCCCTGAAAGAGATCATTGACAATTTTGTGAGTCACAGACATGACATCATAATTAGAAGGGCAAAATTTGACCTGGAGCAGGCGGAGAAGAGGGCTCACATACTTGAAGGACTGATCATTGCAAGTGACAATATAGATGAGGTTATTGCCATAATCCGGTCGTCACAGAACGCCGACATTGCCAGGGAACGCCTCATGGAACGGTTCAGCCTGTCAGACCTGCAGTCGAGGGCTATCGTGGAGATGCGCCTGAGGCAGCTGACGGGCCTCGAGCAGGATAAACTGAGGGCAGAGTATGAAGAGGTGCGGAAACTGATTGAATATCTGAAACAGGTGCTCTCCGACGAGTCGCTGCAGATGCAGATAATCAAGGATGAGCTCATCGAGGTAAGGGATAAGTTCGGTGATAAGCGCCGTACGGAGATTATACCGGCAGCAGGTGAGTTCAACCCGGAAGACTTCTATGCAGACGACGAGATGGTTATTACCATCTCACACATGGGATACATCAAGCGTACCCCGCTGACAGAATTCCGCCGCCAGAACAGGGGAGGGACAGGAGCGAGGGGAGGCTCAACACGTGATGAGGACTTCATTGAGCATCTTTATGTTGCAACAATGCATAACACCATGCTCTTCTTTACCCGTAACGGTAAATGCTACTGGCAGAAGGTGTACGACCTGCCGGAAGGTACCCGGACAAGCAAGGGGAGAGCAATACAGAACCTGATAAACATTGAACCCGACGACAGTGTCAGGGCGTTCATAAACGTCAGAACACTTGACGATGAAGAGTATATAAATAATAATTTCATAGTCCTGTGTACCCGTAAAGGGGTTATTAAGAAGACCTCCCTGGAGGCCTACTCACGTCCCCGTGCCAACGGTGTGAATGCCATAACCGTCAGGGAAGGAGACGAATTGCTCGAGGCAAGGATGACGAACGGCCGTCATGAAATAATGCTGGCAGTGAAATCCGGACGAGCCGTCAGGTTTAATGAGGCAACAGTCAGACCTATGGGACGTACTGCATCGGGCGTACGCGGGATATACCTCGCAGGCAGTGATGATGTCGTTATAGGTATGATCACCGTGGAGAATGAATCATCAGACGTACTCGTCGTCTCTGAGAATGGTTACGGAAAAAGGTCTGCAATAGCAGATTACCGTATCACCAACAGGGGAGGGAAAGGAGTGAAGACGATAAGCATTACCGAGAAGACAGGCAAACTGATCGCCCTCAAAGGTGTCAGCGACCAGTATGATCTCATGATAATTACTCAGGCCGGGAACATCCTGAGGATACCTGTAAGCAGTCTCAGGGTGATGGGAAGAGCCACCCAGGGGGTCAGGCTTATAAATATCAGGGAAAATGACTCTATCGCCTCAGTGGCCTATGTAGAAGTAAATGAGGAAGATAGCCCTGATGAAACAGAGAGCCCCGAACTCACCGGGGAGAGTGAAGAGTAATTTGGCAAATTATTTGAAGAATATATTCTAAAGTTATATTTTTGGAACAACATTTAAAAGCAAATTATCTAGACATGAAGAAGATCACATTCTTATTACTGGCAGTTGTTATCTCTGCTGCAGCGATGGCTCAGAAGGGGAAAATTACTGCTGCAGAAACATTCATCAGGGAAGGTGCATTTGATAAAGCAAAGGAAGCTATTGAAACAGCAATAACAAATCCTAAATCGATGGGCCTTGCCAAGACTTATTATGTAAAAGGAAAACTGTGCCAGGCCGCTTTCGATTCAAGTGACCCGAAATTCGTGGAACTCTATCCTGATATTCTGATGGAGGCTTATAAGAATTTTGAGAAAGCCATTGAGATGGATCCCAAAATCAAAAACACAATCATCAGGGACAACGCCTACGCTATGCTCGGCAATTCATTTCTCAATGATGCAATAAACAAGTTCACCAATAAAGATTTCAAAGGTGCGATGGAATCATTTGAGAGGAATGTATCCGTCTCAGCCAGTGATATGTATGTCGGCATGGTTGATACCCTTGTGATCTTCAACGCTGGATTGGCTGCATATAATGCAGAACTGTACAAGGAGGCAATCGATTACTTCCGCACATGTACCCAATCGGGCACTGAAGACACGAAGCCTTATATCTTCATGAGCGACAGCTATCTCAAGATGAAGGATACGGTTAATGCCGAGGCCGTTCTCATGGAAGGCTACAAGGCTTACCCTGATACCCTCGATATCATACTCCAGGCCACACAGTTCTATCTTGATGCCAATAATTCACCCAAAGCCTTTGAATTTGTCCATAAGGCAATGGAAATGGATCCGACAAACCATATCCTCGACCTTGTCGAAGGAAGCCTTTATATGAAGCTGGAAGATTATCCAAAGGCGATAGAGAGCCTCCAGGCATCACTTAAAAAGAACCCGACACAGTTCGAAAGCAATTACAATATCGGTCTCTGCTATGTTTCGATTGCAAACAACATGCTTAACGAAGCAAATATGATTGCAGATAACCGTGAATACGAAATTGCCAAGGACAAGGCCTTCGTAGAGATGGAAAAGGCAATACCGTATTTCCTGGACGCCGAAAAGGCCAACCCGACATCGGTAGCTACGCTTGAATTCTTGCGTGAGATCTATCTCAAGCTGAAGAAAATGCCTGAATTTGAGGCTTACAAAGCCAAGATCGATAGCCTCGAGCAATAGAGAACGTATTAATTTACATTATAAAGAAGGCACCAGTGACGGTGCCTTCTTTTTTTACCTGCATGCAAGCCAGAAATGGGGAAGGGGATGACTTTTACTGCAGGTAATGAGGTCTGGTATATCCTTATTATATTCTACTTAACATAATATTAATTATAGGCATTAATATACATCCTGGTCTTTATTGAGAAATCATAGGAATTTACCGGCATCACGCAGAAAGGCACCCTAATATGTTTGTCAGCCGGGTAAGCTAAAGCAGAACATATTATAACAGCTTTGCTCATTTCATTTTCCGCGGGAATTTTTTGTAATTTCATCAGCTGGTAATGTTTTTCTTTCCGGTAAAAACATTCCAGGTGCCTGGTTGTTCAAATTGATATGATATTTGTTCTCCAGAGCTCATTAAAAAGCAGTATTAATCACTAATACAATGTCACATGCCCCGGATTAACAGTTCTACGTTAAAATTTCTCTCTGATCTCAGCCATAATAATGACAAGACATGGTTTGATGAGAATCGCCGGTATTATACAGAAGCCCGCGACAATTACCTTCAATTTGTCCAGGCCGTGATAAATGAGATTGTCAGGTTCGAGCCTGAATTCATGGGACTTGAAGCAAGGCACTGTGTCTTCAGGATCAACCGGGATATCAGGTTTTCGACAGACAAATCCGTTTACAAGACTAACTTCGGGGCTTTCATGGTCCGTGGTGGCAAGAAGAACGGTGATAAATACCCGGGATACTACCTCCATATCGAGCCCGGAAGCTCATTTGTGGCCGGCGGAGCATACATCCCGCCGTCGCCGTGGCTGAGTGCCATACGCGATAATATTGCGTACAGCGGCGACAAACTTGTGGAGATAATCACAGGCAGGGAATACAGCAACTATTTCAGCGGACTGGAAGGTGAAAAGCTTAAGCTGCCGCCCAGGGGCTACTCAAAAGATCATCCTCATATAGAGCTCATTAAGATGAAGAGCTTCCTGGCTGAGAGAAGTTTCTCTGACGATGAGGTTACCGATCCTGCCTTTTTCAGTGTTGTCACCGGTGCATTCCGCGCCATGAAGCCATTGAATGATTTTCTGAAGGTGTGAAGTCTGTCAAGTGGTCTTGCAGTCGTGCAGTCATGCAGTCTGTCGCTGCGCTCCGTCTGAAGGTCTGAGGTCTTTCGTGCAGTCATGCAGTCTGTCGCTGCGCTCCGTCTGAAGGTCCGGGTGGGGTAACTCTGAACTCACGACAGATCCTGCTCTTTCCTGATCTCTGTCTTCCTGGTTTTCCGGGTATACTTCTTCCTGTTCCTGTAGACTTTGGTGCCCGTGATCTTGTCGAGACCGGCTTCCTGAGCCGCTTTGCGTACTGCCGTCCTGTAAGCCCTCCGCTTGTCTTTCTCACTGAGTTGTACCTTTCTTATCTTCATGGCCAGGGTATATCCGGCACAAATTTAACTCTATTACATGAAATGTCTGATATCAGATTATCCTAAAGTCCCGGGTCCAAAACTCCAATCAATTCCATTAGACCTTCAGACCTCAGACCTCAGACCTCAGACCTTCAGACCTCAGACCTTCAGACTTCAGACCTTCAGACTTCAGACCCTTCTATGGAGTATCACCGGTTTCAGCTAAATCACAGGTTCAACCCTGTTTTACACATTTTTCGTAATCTTGTGCATGAATATTAAAAAATTGTATCTTTCGGTAAATTAAAGAATTCGCAAATCATGAAAAAACTGTTATTCACCCTTATTCTGGCAGCCTTTATTCTGCCATACGCAGCTGCTCAAGCCAGCCTGGAAGTCGGTAAGAAAGCACCTGAATGGACCTTCACTGATGCAGAGAAGAAGCCATTTACCATGAACTCCTGGCCGGGCAAGGTACTGCAGATAAATTATGTTGATCCGGATGAGTCAGACCTTAATGATGCATTCAATGACGCCGTTAACAAGGCGACGGATGTGGACAAGACCATTGACAGGGAGTACTTTAAAGGTTTCGGGATAGTCGATTGCAAATCAACATGGAAGCCGGACGGGCTGGTAAGGTTGATTGCAGGCAAGAAAGCGAAGAAATATGACACGACTATTCTCTTCGATTACACCGGAACGCTGCAGAATGAGTGGGGAATGCCAAAGGATAGCTATACGGTGGTCATCGTAGATAAGAACCGGATAGTCAGGGGTATATATAAAGGTAAGATAGCCGACTCTGAGATTCCGGAAATAATTGATCTGATAGTCCAGCTGACAAAAGAATAAAAACAAAAACCGGCGAAAGCCGGTTTTTTTGTTTGCAGACATATGATTTGTGAAATCCTCAGCAGCAGATTATACGGCTGTGCATCTCATAAAATAGTAGTCAGTTAAGTTTGAATCTGATCCTGAGGATTCCTTCATTGAAATCGGCGGATGTTATAGAGAATGAACCTATTTCCGAGGTGTTTGAGACATGCTGTCCGATACACGGGCATACATCAAAATTGCCTATCCTGATTATCCGGATATTTTCCCCGGCGTCAACCGGAAGCTTGCCGGTGAAGTAGTTTTTATCCGCCTCCCTCCTGCTGACCATCTCCTCTCCCACCGGTATGCTGAGTTTAATTATCTCATTTACAGTCTTTTCAACTGCAGTGACCTCTTTGTCTGACAATCCCTTTTTAATACGGTAATCGCATTTGCTCTTTCTGCTTTCAATATGACTGTTGAACGACCGTCCGCAGTGATACATTTTGTCCATCACCGAATTAAGGATATGTTCAGCGGTGTGCATGGCGGGATTATATTCCTTTCCTGGCATAAACAGGTTGTTTACTGGAAAAACGTTAAAAGGGCACATTTAATTGTATGAACGGGAAGAGATATGCGAACCACATGACCGGGAATCATGGCGCTGTCACCCGGGGTGTTGTACCGGCCCAATGACCTGTCAGTCAATGCTAATACATTGATATTTAATTCTATATCTCAGTGGCGTCTTCAATGTCACGCCCGATGCTCTTCTTGAGCTGATTGAGATCCTGTTTCATTGAAGCAACGGTCCTGAGAAGCTGCTTCTCTGGCAGTACAGGCTCAGGAAGCTCATTGCTGATATAGTGCACAAACTTCCATATCTCCCTTACATCGTTTATGTGAACCTCATATGGTTCATACAACGGATTGAGTGAGTACAGCACCAGCCGGCCGCTCTTTTCAATGTTATTCTCCACTACCTTGAAGACTATGCCGTCGCCGGAGGTGAGAATTACATATGCCTGCCCGCTTTTTATATCATGCCAGTCCTGCAGAAACTCACCTGTCACCCATGACCTGTCAGGTATGGGCAGCATGGAGTCACCCCTGAGCTGGAAAGTACGGTACTTGCGGTCATGTGAAAGGAAAGGCAGGTTAAACAGGGGAAGGTCACCAATGAATTCGGGATCGGCATAGCCGGTTGTATAACCAGCCTTGGCCTTCTCGCTGACAAGCTCGATGTTCTCGATGTTGTCAGGGGCAACGGTAGTGGCAAGCACCCTGAGGTTACTGCCCTTTATATAGGCATCATATCCCCTTTCAAGCTCTCCCAGCTGGCTCTCCGACAGGCGGGTGAGATCAATCTTGAGCATGGTGTCAAGAGAGATGTTATAATACCCGGAGAACGCCACAAGAGCCTCAATGCCCGGCTGTGCCACGCCGTTCTCATAGCCGCTGAGTGTAGGTCTCTTCATCTGAAGTGCCGATGCTACATCGTCCTGGGTGCGTCCACGGCGCTTTCTTAAAAATTTTATGTTCGAAGCGAAGTACATATTATAAAAATTGATTATATTGTAATCATAAGTTTGATTAATTTCTAATCAAATATAGATTAAGTTTTTGAAATAACAAATAAAAAGTGTAAAAAAAGTCTGAAGGTCACAAGACTGCACGACTGCAAGACCGCAAGACTGCAAGACCGCAAGACTGCACGACTGCAAGACCGCAAGACCGCAAGACAGACCTTCAGACCCAAGACCTTCAGACTCAAGACCTTCAGACCCTCAGACCTCTAGCCATGGACTCACGCAGCATACTT
>QKGI01000059.1 GCA_003250475.1 Bacteroidota bacterium
GACGGATTGAATGATCTGATGGCGTTATGCAGGGCGAAATATGCTCCTATGCCGTACATGAACGGAGGCTCACCCACGGCTTTTGACCTGAGCAGCGCAAACCCCGGTCCTTCCGTCTCCAGGGCTCTGAACTCCAGCACTTCCGGAGCAGAGTATATGTCGGGTACCTTGTATGTCGAGAGACTGTCGGTAAGCATCTTCCCTTCACTGCTGAAGAGTACCTCCTCCATGGTCATCCAGCCTATTCCCTGCATGACACCGCCCTCCATCTGGCCCCTGTCGATGTCAGGGTTCAGGCTGTTGCCGAAATCGTGTACTATGAGGACCTTCTCCGTCTTATATGTCCCTCTCAGGCAGTCGAGCAGTACGGTAACAACTGCCGTACCGTAGACATGATATGCAAAGGGGTGGCCTTTCTCCTTCGACTTGTCGAAGAATATTACCGGCGTGGCATAGTGGCCGTTCTCCGTCAGGGCGACTCTCCTTAAAAAAGCTTCATGTACGAGCTTTTCCCAACTCATGTCAGTCGGTTCCCCGTTTTTGTACACCAGTTCATTTTTGAGGCTGATGCCGGCGGCGCCGCATCCCAGAATCTCTCCCGCCGTCTCTTTAAGCCTGTCGAGCAGCCTGTTGCAGGCAATAAGCAGCGCATTACCGTTAAGATCGGCTCCCGAGCTGGCGGCAGTAGGGGAGGTGTTGGCAACACGGGAGGTATTGGTAGTCTCAATCTTCACGCGTGAACGATCAACGGAGAATGTCATTGCGGCTACCTGTGCCAGCTTGGTATTTACCCCCTGGCCCATCTCCACCGCCCCGGTGCTGACACCTATGCTGCCGTCCTGGTAGATGTGCACCAGGGCCCTGGCGTTGTTCATGGAGGTGTTTGTGAAAGAGATGCCGAAGCAGACAGGCATCAGGGCCATCCCTTTCCTGAAGAGGGTGTTACGGCTGTTGAATTCGTCTATCTCACTGCTTATGCTGTCGATGCTGAATTCCCTGTCGAGAGCGGAGAAGCATTTTCCTATGTTGACGTCAGTGGCCTTCTGTCCATACTGGAAGGTGTCGTTTTCCCTGAGGAAGTTGGCCTGCTGGATGGTGCGGGCAGGGACACCCAGCTCCTCTGCCGCCCTGGCTATGGCCGCCTCAATGACGAACATACCCTGCGGGGCACCGAACCCCCTGAAGGCGGTGTTGGGAGGAAGATTTGTCCTGCAGCTGTGTACCGTCACCTCCGTGTTGGGGATGAAGTAGGCATTGGTGGAGTGGAACAGGGTGCGTTCCATGATAGCCGGCGACAGGTCGGTGGCTGCTCCCCCGTTCTGGTACATCACCGTACTGTATGCCTGAATCCTGTAATCTGCTGTCAGTCCTATACGGAAGTCGGCGCTGTAGGGATGGCGCTTGCCTGTCATGCGTATGTCATCACCGCGGCTGAGGGTGATCTTTACCGGTCGCTGCATCAGTGAAGCGGCCAGGGCGCTCATCACCGCCACGAAGGTGGCCTGGTCCTCCTTGCCGCCGAAAGCGCCTCCCAGGCGCGCCACATCCACCTCCACACGGTTCATGGAGATACCCAGCACACGTGCTGCCACCTTCTGCACCAGCGTCGGTCCCTGGGTGGAGGAGTGTATCCGCAGGCAGCCGTTGTCAGCAGGGTAGGAGTATGCTCCCTGTGTCTCTATGTAGAGATGCTCCTGCCCGCCGCATTCAGCCCTTCCTTCGAAGACATGGTCACAGCCGTTCCATGCAGACGACACGTCGCCCATACGGAAGGTACGCGAAGGGACAAGCAGCAGGCCCCGCTCATATGCTATGCGCGGGTCGGTAACAGGCTCAAGCTCTTCGATATCAATCTTTACCAGCCTCGCAGCCTTACGTGCGGCTAACTCGTTATCGGCAATCACAAGGGCAACAGGCTGGGCGCGGTAATGCACCTCCCCGGCAGCAAGAAGCGTTTCATCCTGGATGATGCCGCCAATGTCATTTATCCCGGGAATGTCAGCATGAGTGAAGACCCTGTGAACCCCCGGCACAGCCATCGCCGGTGTAGTATCCAGTCCGACAATCCTCCCGTGAGCCGAGGGTGAACCGACGATGACACCGTAGAGAGTGTTCTTCAGGACAGGGATGTCATCGAGGTAAAGCGATCTCCCGGTGGCGTGGCCTATGGTATCCTGGTTGCTCATAGCAGGTCCGTTATGCGGTTCATCTTTCCCGGGAACATCTTGATGAAGTGCGCCAGGAAGAGCTGACGCATCAGTAGTCTCTTATATTCCTCGCTACCCCGGGCATCGCTGATGGGGGAGATCTCTTCCTGTATGAGCCTGGCGGCTTCCAGGACGGTCTCTTCATTTACAGGCCGGCCTTCGAGGAAGGCGGCAGCGGCTTTCAGGTACAGGGGGACAGGACTCACCCCTCCTGCAGACAGGTGGCACTCAGATATGACATTGTCACGGATTCGGAGCGTCATGGCACTGTTGACGCTTGCTATGTCGAGATGGTTCCTGCGGCTTACCTTCTCGAAGCTGAAGAGTGGCGGTTCGTCAGTATAAACAAACGAGACATCCCTGATATACTCTTCACCTGACAGATCCAGCTTCTTGTAGCCCAGGAACAGTTGTTTCAGGGGGAGGGTTCTTGCCTGTGCTCCCCCCCCGATGGTGACAACGGCATTGAGAGCCAGCAGTATGACCGACAGGTCGCCTATAGGCGAGGCATTGACAATGTTACCGCCAACGGTGGCCATGTTCCTGACGGGCTCCGAGGCTATGAGATGTATAGCTGAAGCGATATCCGGGAGATATTTAAGCAGCACCTCTGACCGGCCTGTATCCGAGAAGGTAGTGCCGGCACCGATAATACATCTCCCGTTTTCGACTTTTATTACTTTGAGATCCTTGCGGTCATGGAGGGTGGCAATCTGTGATCCGGCCAGGAGGTCAGCCTTCTGTATCATCATGTCCGTTCCGCCGGATATCCTTATTCCTCCTGTGTTTTCTTGTGTGGCTCCGCCGATGGCAGATAGTCTTTCCGGTATCGTCAGGAAATATTCAGGGAGCTGTCCCTGTTCCACCAGCCACTTCACCGGGGCGTGGGTGTCCTTTCCCGCCATGGCCGCCGCTATCGCCTCTGCGGCTCTCTCTATCGATTTGTACCCCGTGCACCGGCATATGTTACCGCTGACGGAGCCGATGGCCGACTCCCTGGTGGTCACCTGCGGCGTCAGGC
>QKGI01000001.1 GCA_003250475.1 Bacteroidota bacterium
CATGACCTGAGATACAGCGTGGCCGAACCTGCGACCCCGTTTTCATTATACAGTTTCCTTACCGGAGATACATTGACACTCGCAGACCTTAAAGGCAATGTTGTCCTGCTTACATACTGGTTCCCGGGCTGCGGACCCTGCAGGGGAGAGTTCCCTAATTTTGAAAATGTAATCAGAAAGTTCAGGGGAAAAAATGTGAAGTATGTCGCTATTAATATTGCTCCTGAACAGGATGAATATGTTGTTCCTTTTGTCAGGTCAAGTGGATACAGCTTCACACCACTGAAAGATGAGCCTGAAAAAAGAGGCAACCTCTCTGCCAGGGGTGCTCCGACAAATTATCTTCTGGATAAGGATGGAAATATCATCTTCAGAAATTTCAGGACTGATGATGCAAACGAAAAGACCCTTGAACTGATGATTGAAGGATTGCTGGAATAGGTCCTGCTATATTTTATATATTTAAAAGTCTGAGATTTTCATTTTCTTTGTGGCCTGATTTTGAACCTGCGGTAACTTTTCAGGTTATTAGTAGTACTTTATTGGGATTTAATTGTCTTTAAAGAAAAACTGTTATGAGAAAAATACCGGCAATTCTGTTATTGTTTATCACATCAATACTGGCTGATGCACAGGTCCTTGAACCTGTGTCATGGTCTTTCACCTCCGAAAGTAAGGGTAACAATGTATATGAGGTCGTAATGACTGCTACCCTTGATGAGGGATGGCATCTCTATGCCATGGACCTGGAAGAGGGGGGGCCGGTCGCCACAAGCTTTACTTTTGAGCCCGTGACGGGTTACACACTCTCAGGAAAGGCATTTACCGTTACAGAACCTGAAGTCAAATTCGACAACAGCTTCGATATGAATATCGGGATGCATAGCGGTACCGCTGAGTTTCGCCAGAAAATTACCGTTTCAACCTACCCGGCTAAGATAACAGGGTATGTAACTTTTATGTCGTGTGATGACATGCAGTGTCTTCCGCCACGTGATGTGGAATTTTCACTTGAGATCAAGAATCCTGGTCAGAACGGAGTCGTAAAGGCTGAGGAGGTAAAGGACGAAGCACTGCCCGAAGAGGCTGCCGGTGCCACAGCCGGCGACAGCCTGCCTGCGATTGCCAAGGCTGAAAATGCTATGCAGGAATCCTCTTTCCGGCAGGGAGAGCCGGGACTGGATGAGCCTTCTGTGACGACAACGGAGCAGCCAAAGAAAGGATTCCTGAAGTTTTTTCTTCTCTCGATGCTGGCCGGTTTTGCAGGGGTCCTTACCCCGTGTGTATTCCCGATGATACCGATGACGGTAGCGTTCTTCTCGCAGGGCAATGACAAAAAGGGTGCAGCTATCGGAAAGGCACTCATTTTTGGTATATCAATAATCCTGCTCTACTCATCACTCGGGATAATTGTCTCTCTTACCAGTGCCGGTGCCGGCTTTGCCAACACGCTCAGCACACACTGGATACCCAACCTGCTGTTCTTCATGCTGTTCCTGGTATTCGCAGCATCTTTCTTCGGTGCATTTGAGATGGTCCTTCCGTCAAAGTGGGTGAGTTCATCAGATTCAAAAGTTGACAGGGGCGGCGCACTGGCTGCTTTCTTCCTTGGGGTCACAACCGTCCTGGTGTCCTTCTCATGTACCGGACCCATCGTGGGTGCTCTCCTCGTGGAAGCTGCCAGCGGTGATGTGTTACGACCAACCGTCGGCATGTTCGGCTTCGGACTGGCTTTTGCACTGCCATTCACTTTGTTCGCCCTGTTCCCCTCGTGGATGCAGAAAATGCCAAAGTCAGGCGGATGGCTCAACTCAGTCAAAGTGGTGCTTGGATTTATCATGCTGGCGTTCAGCCTGAAATTCGCCTCGACGGTTGACACTGTCTATAACCTGGGAATACTTTCCCGTGATGTTTACCTGGCAATATGGATCGTCCTGTTCGTGCTTCTGGGTATCTACCTGATGGGCAAGATCAAATTCTCACATGACAGCGATGTGCCTCATATAGGAGTCTTCAGGCTTGTGCTTATAATTGCATCGTTCACCTTTGCGCTCTACCTTGTGCCGGGACTCTTCGGTGCGCCACTGACGCGCATATCGGCCCTGCTGCCTCCACGAGAGACCTCCGGATTCAACCTCCTGAAAGCTATCAGTGAGAACAGCGGAGAAACAGCTGTTATCAGGCCGGCAGGAGAATCTGCAATATGCGGGACACCTAAATATTCCGATTTCCTTCACTTTGAATACGGTCTTGAGGGTTATTTTGACCTTGAAGAGGGACTGGCCTGTGCCAGGAAGCTTGACAAACCGGTTCTGATAGACTTCAAGGGACATGCCTGCGCCAACTGTAAAGAGATGGATGCCCGGGTATGGTCAGACCCTGAGGTGCAAAGGCGTATCAGGGAAAACTTTGTACTTGTGGGACTGTATGTTGATGACAGGACCAAACTGCCGGATAACGAGATATTTGTCTCAAAGGTCGATGGCAAGGAGAAAAAGACCATGGGCAAGAAGAATGAGGATATTGAGATATCAATGTTCAACACAAACTCACTGCCTCTGTATGCCGTCGTAGACACTGACGGGAAGCCTATCATTGAAACGAGAGGCACTGATTTTGACATTCAGGCATATATTGACTGGCTTGACAGGGCCGCTGAATCGTACAGAAGCAGATAAGATTCTTACAATACAGAGGCCGGTCCGGAATAATTCCAGGCCGGCCTTTCTTTTTTTGTCACTACCCATCACCGGCTGCTCATATAGAATACCAGCCTGCCTCCCTGCATTATCTCATCATGGGTGATATATGAACGGTCAAGCTTCAGACCGTTAAGCTCTACTCTCCTAACATATACATTACGGGGACCCTGGTCAATTGCTGAGACCGTGAATGTCCTGCCGTTTTCAAGGTTTACCGTTGCCTCTGTGACAAGAGGACTCCCCAGGTCATACCTGTCTGACCCGGGAGCAACAGGGTAGAACCCCAGGGCGCTGAAGATATACCAGGCGCTCATCTGCCCGCAGTCGTCGTTACCACTCAGCCCGTCAGGGGAAGGAAGGTATTTTGTGTCAAGGATATGCCGTACCCAGTATTGTGTTTTCCGTGGTTCACCGGCATAGCTGAAGAGGTAGGGGACATGATGCGAGGGTTCATTGCCATGGACATAATTGCCGACTATCCCTTCGCGGGTAATGTCCTCTGTTTCAGCAAAAAAACTGTCAGGC
>QKGI01000094.1 GCA_003250475.1 Bacteroidota bacterium
ATGCCATGAACGGCTTGTTATGGTAACCGATCCGCTTCTGCAGGAACAGGACCTCGTGCTCACCGGTAAGCAACAGAATGAGACTCACCAGCAGCAACAAAGGCGACAGGATAACCAGTGCCATAAATGACAATATAATATCGAAAAAACGTTTGATGAAATTACGGTACATGTCCTTTTAAAATGAATCGCCGGGAGGCGGAAGAATCAGGCCGGTAAGGAGAAAACGCCGGTAATGCTTCGTTTTTTCTGGTGTGTCTCCCTGACTGATTTAATATTATCTGCCATCACATTTTTGAATCAAGACCCTTGCCTTTCTCTATATGATCAAAATCCGGAAGCCGGTCTTTCAGTATGTCAACAACGTCAGCCTTTGTTGCATCACCGGCATTAAAGAGCTGCCTGAGCTTTCCGAACACATCGTCAATCTCTTCTATTCCACGCCGTACGGAGTTCTTTATCACCCCCAGGTTGATAAATCTCTCATAGTCGATCACCTCGCTCTCTGTGAAGAACTCCTCATATGGTTTCTCCCCCGATGTGTCTGTTTCAAAAAAGTAAACAGGATAAACCGCAGGCTTCTCGCCCATGGCCAAAGCTTTCTGCCTGGCCTCCTCCTCCGAAGCGCACTCATCCGGCTCAAGCCCGAGGTATCCCAGCAGATCCCGGGCAATGGTATCAAACCCGATCATGTCTCTTGTCTCATCAAGCCTGGGAAAGATGATGTCACCTGACTCACCCAGTACCGAGGCTATCAGACAGAGCTCACCTGACTCCTCCGGTGATACAAAGAAACGCCTGATACCCAGAGGGCATGCCCATGGTTGCCTCCTGTTCAGCCGTTCAATGAATCCCATTGGCAGGCTGCCGTTTGAGAAGGCCACATTGGCAAACCGGGCGGTGGTAATCTTCAGTTTATCCGAGTAGGCCATAATCAACTCCTCCATGAGCTTCTTGCTGGCACCCATGATATTGACAGGGTTGGCGGCCTTATCGGTTGAGACACAAAAAAAATGCCGTGGAGGAAACTCAAGGAGCAAATCCAACAGCCTGCGTGCCCGCAAAACGTTGTTTTCAATCATCGCTTCTATGGAAAAGATATCCTTCTCACTCCGTACATGCTTGTGCGCTGCGAAGTTGGCTACGATATCAAATGGTGCCATTGACCGGAACATCTTTTCAAAAACCCTGTCACCGAAGTTCATGGGATAGGTGATGAACTCAGGAGGAATGTTATATGCTCCTGAGCTTCTCAGGTCCCTGACAAGTTCTGTCAGGCCATTCTCACTGATGTCGACCACAACAAGGCTGCTGATCCTGTATCTCAGCACAGCCTTTATATAGTAAGATCCTATCGTTCCTGCTCCGCCTATTACCAGCACCTTCTTCCCTGTCAGCAGGGCGTCAAGCTCTGCATGATATCTTTTCATATCCGGCAGAAGAAGACTCTCGGGACGTTTCGTTACGAACGTCTTTATGAAATGATCAATATTCAGGTCTTTTATCATAATATCAGTTTTGGCACCCGGTAAACCTCAGTCATTAGTCATCGTGATCACGGGATAACCCTTCTGTCTTTGATTGTCCGCTTATAAGTCTTTCAATTTGTGAAGTACTTTCACAATTCTCGCGGCCGCCTGTCCGTCCCAGAGCTCCGGGATGCCTCCTTTCTTCCATTTGCCTGCAAACAGCTTTTCCATTGCCGGTCTTATTGCTGCAGGATCGGTCCCCAGGAGCTCGTTTGTGCCGACGGTACACGTCTCTGGTCTCTCGGTACTGTCGCGCAAGGTCATACATGGTACTCCCATGACCGTCGTCTCCTCTGTTATACCACCGGAATCGGTTATTACTGCAAACGCCCGCTCCACAAGATAATTGAACTCCAGGTAACCCATGGGATCTGTAAGGTACATGGTTGAACCGATATTGGCCTCTGAACTCCGCAAGCTGAGCTGCGAAGCTGCGAAGTCCCGGTCACGCAGTGAATCGGGAACCGCCTTGCCAAAATCAGCAATTACTTTCCTGGTCCGCGGGTGTACCGGGAAGATAACAGGTTTACCGCCTGATGAATCTGAGATAGCTTTAAGCAGCTTCTGCAGGTTTTCAGGCTCATCAACGTTGTTTGGCCGGTGCAGGGTGATGACAATATAATCTTTGTCGTGTAGCCCCACCTCATCCCATACTGCCGGCTTTCTGAAGTGCTGACGATTTGAAAGGAGGGTATCTATCATAACATTCCCCACGAAGAAAATCTTCTCTTCAGGCACTCCTGCCTTACGCAGGTTTTCATTGGCAACGTCAGAGGTGGTGAAAAAGAGATCGGTGATACTGTCGGTAACCATGCGGTTTATCTCTTCAGGCATGGTAAGATCGAACGACCGTATGCCGGCTTCAATGTGGGCTACCCTGGTGTTCAGCTTCTTTGCTGTGATTGAACAGGCCATTGTGGAGGTCACGTCACCTACAACAATCACCAGGTCGGCAGGATGAGCCATGAGTTCCTTCTCAAATCCCAGCATTATGCCTGCTGTCTGCTCTGCCTGCGTTCCGCTGCCCACCTCCAGGTTAACATCAGGCTGAGGGATACCCAGTTCTTCGAAGAAGGTGGCGCTCAGCTTCGGGTCATAGTGCTGCCCCGTATGAACAAGCCGGTATGATAAAGGCCCTTCATCTTTACCAGTTACCGCAGTATCCGCGTTATGTCTGTCTATTGCATTTATGACCGGCGCTATCTTCATGAAGTTTGGCCTTGCCCCGGCTACTATTGTTATTCTCATGTTATCGTCTTTTTTTACTAAGCCTCACCCTTTTAATCAACCATCGTTTATTTATTGTCTTTTCTTAAGTGCCTTCTCTCCACCAGTACGAAACTGCCGGTCTTAACAACCTCGGTCAGTACCGTCTGAATATCCTCTTTCCTGCACCACCACTTAACAGGCTCAAAGGAAGAATAGTGGCTGGGGCTGCTCCCTATATATACCGGCGGGTTTTTGTCCCGGAAAGCTTCCCTGAATATCATCGAAGCGCGACGCGTATGTGCGGCCGATGATACAAGAACCAGCGTGTCTGCGAAGTCATTTTTTGAAAGATACTCTCTTATTGACCGGGCCTCGTCAAGGGTGCTCCTTGCGTTTCCCGGGATAATTTCAATGCTGTCTCCGTGTATGCCAAGCCCGGTCAGTGAACGCACGGCCTGTTCACTGTTACT
>QKGI01000124.1 GCA_003250475.1 Bacteroidota bacterium
CACTTGCCCGCCCTGACTGCACGGTTCATCTCATGCTCCCAGAAAATTGTTCTTGATGACATTTGCCGGCTGGTAAAAGAGGGAACGAGGCTGATTCCCTGAACCTGGGTTATCTCATGGCCATCAACTGCGCCAGGATATCTTGCCTCAGCAAGCTCCAGGAGCGTCGGCATAATATCTATCACACTGCCGACCTGTCCCCTGGTTTCCCCTTTACATTCAATTCCGGCCGGCCATTGGACTATCAGAGGTGTTGATATACCTCCTTCATGGACATATTTTTTAAACTTCCTGAACGGGGTGTTTGACACAATTGCCCAGGGTTTAAGATATGCCACATAAGTATTATCCGGGCCAGCCATTACATTTTTGCCACCCATCATGACCATACCATTCCGGTTGTAAAGCGGTATCACAGCCGTTTGCAGGTCTTCCCTCCCCAGCGGTTTCATTCCGGCGGTGTCCCTGGCTGCCGGCATCCTCTCGCCCTGCTGTCCGCCAAAACCTATTCCCTCGGCACAACCTCCATTATCCTGGAGGAAAAGGATGATTGTATTTTCATAAACGCCTTTTCTTTTCAGCTCTTCCACAATCTTCCCTATTCCATGATCCATTATATCAATCATGGCTGCATATGTCTCCATACG
The DNA here is from genome assembly GCA_003250475.1 of Bacteroidota bacterium. Taxonomy (GTDB): domain Bacteria; phylum Bacteroidota; class Bacteroidia; order Bacteroidales; family VadinHA17; genus SR-FBR-E99. Next base: position 648 of record QKGI01000124.1, read on the forward strand.
TCTGGTCATTGCAGGTTTATCCGGTTCCTGTTCCCACAAAGTGGTAGCCATGGGAGACAAAATCACATCAGGTCCGAGGATTCCCAGCTCTTTCATCTTTTCCGCCCGCCTCTGGCGCACCACCTCCCAGCCTTCATCATAGTAACCCTTGTATTTCGAGATTGCATCATCAGGAGCATGCATCGGCCAATGTGCAGCTGTATAAGCAACATACAGAAAGAATGGATTGTCTCCTTTATCGTCCCTCAGGAATGATAAAGCGTTGTCAGTAATTGCCTCCGTAAAATAAAAATGTTCCGGGTTGTACTCCGGATCCGTATAAGGTGTAATTAATGAGTTGTCACGGCAAAGTGTTGCCGGATCAAAATAACTGCCGGCTCCCACAAGCATTCCGTAGAACCTGTCAAAACCTCTCTGTAAAGGCCAGTCATACCTGGGGCTATCCGTTTTGGTATTCTTATCATACTGTAAATGCCATTTGCCGGCCATATATGTACTGTAGCCTGATGATTTAAGGACCTGGGCTATGGTAACACAACTTTCATTCAACTGGCCCCGATAACCGGGAAGATCATGATCAACAGCGCTCATCCATCCCATGCCCGCCTGGTGCGGATAAAGGCCAGTCATCAGGGAAGCTCTTGTAGGACAGGATCTTGCCTGGTTATAAAAGCTGGTGTATCGTAATCCGTTTGCGGCAAGTGCATCAAGGTTTGGGGTCTTTATTTCACTTCCGTAACATCCTATATCAGAGTACCCCATGTCATCAGACATGATGAGAATTATATTCGGACGCTTCAGTTGATGGATACCCTGACCAGGTACTACATGACAGAATGGTAGAAGCATGCCAATTCCAACCGTTCTCAGATACATGTTTTTCATATTGTCTATATCCATTTAATTAAACCTGCTACCGGTAAGGGGACCAGTAATTCCGTGGATCACGTCTGTAAATATATCGCCGTCGCGGTAAAGGCAACGGATCCTGAACCCGAAGCTCCCATGCCATCATATCCTGCATCAGTTCCAATTGCTGTAACTGATATTCTTTGTGATTGAAAAGATTCCTGACCTCGGCCGGATCTTCAACCAGGTTGTACATCTGACCTGTGCCCTGCATGTCATATACCAATTTCCAGTCACCCTTTCTGACCATTCGTAATATTCCGCTCTGTGACCAGCTGTTAAGTTCATCAAATTTGTCACTCCCTCTTACCATGCAGCCTTCGACGTACGGATCGATCTGGTCAAGGCTTGTATAATGCAGCCCTCCAAAGCCCTGTTGCACCAGTACACTTGAGAATTCCTCAGCAGGATAACTTGTCCCGTTCAACAGGGGCCAGATACTTCGACCCTGTACACCATCAGGCAGGGGTACGGCCAGCAAATCACAAATTGTAGGGAGAATATCTGCGAGGGAAATGTGTGCGTTGTGAGGCCCGGAGTGCTTTCCTATCCCGGGGCCCTTCCATATCATAGGGACCCTGGCAAGGCATTCAGGCACTCCGACACCTTTTAATGTGAGCCCATACTCACCGGCAAAATCCCCATGGTCACTTATGAAAAGAAAAATGGTGTTCTCGGCAAGATTCTTACTTTCAAGGTATTCGATAAACCTTTTAATACTGTCATCGATTAACCGTAACATGCCGAAATAATTGCTTCGAATCCTTGGGATATTCCTTTCAAACCCCGGCTTGGCTTTATTTAATAATTCAGCCTGTAGCTCAAACTTCCTGCCCTTTAAGGATCTTGCTGCCGCATCAGTTTTTAGCGGAGGCAGGGTCTCCGGGGGAAACAATGAATAATATGGTTCTGATACCTGGTAAGGACTGTGAGGTTCGGGGAAGGAGATAAACATGAAAAATGGCTGTTCGCCGGGTCCGGTTGAATTGATCCAGTTTTGTGCATCATCGACGATCCTTCCCGGCTGCTGCATCTCTGCCGGGAAGGGTGAGGGATTCAGATCGGCATAAAAGTTTGTGGACCTCAGATAGGTGTTAAATGCCTTCTCCTTTTCATTAGCCGGATGCGGTACACCAAGGTGCCCATACTCTTTCCAGTAATCAAACCTCTCAGGCTTGAGGTAAGAATGATTCTTGCCGATCAGGGCAGTCCTGTAGCCGGATGCCCTGACAACATCGACCAGGTCGCTGGAATATACGACGTCTTCGATGTTATGATTCGACCTTACCCTTGTTGCAGTGGGGAAACGGCCCGAAAAAAGTGACGTTCTTGCCGGCACAGACGCCGGAGCCGTTGTATACGCCCTGTTGAACCAGATGCCTTCCCGGGCCAGGGAAGCCAGAAAAGGAGTAGTATCAAGCGCAAAGCCCTCATGCTTACATACATCAGCCCGCACCTGATCGCACATAATGATAACAATATTCGGATTGCTGATTCCTGGAGCCGGTTTCATGATTCTTCCGGTATTTACCTTCATCAAAGGATTACCATTCACTATCTGAGGCAATGATGTCACTGCAGATAAGAGGCCTATTTGTTTCAAGGCT
>QKGI01000049.1 GCA_003250475.1 Bacteroidota bacterium
GCATTGGTGGCTCTTTCAATATCCTTCTTGTCTATCACCTTATTATTCAGAAGGTCGATCAGGACTATAGATACTGCCGGCCGCATTAGTCCCAGGATAAGGGCCATCATATAGTTCTGCCTCGATTTGGGTTTTATGCGTATTGCATTATATGGTTCGGCGCTGTCAATCACCTTGCTGTCTGACACCTTGGAAGCCCTGGCGATGCTTGCCTCGGCTTTCCTCTCAAGCAGGAAGTTGTAAACGGTGCTGTTCAGATCGAAGTTACGCTGGATCTGTATCAGTCTCCTCTCCGTGCCAGGCAGACGGCCGAGCTGATCCTCAACCTCTGCCCTGCGGGCCAGGACGTCAGCCTCAGATATCCTGAGCTGGTTGATGCTGTTATTCACGTTCTCAAGCAACGACTCCCTGGCCTGCTCTATGTTGCCTGTCACCAGGCCGGCAGCAGGCAGGTCGTCCCTCACAACAAAGCCGACCTTTTTCTGTTGCAGCTGAAGACTGGATAACTCCTCAACCAGTCTTATAAGCAGCGGATCACTGACCCCCATAACACTGGGTGAGACAATAAGTCCGCTTTCATTTCTGGAGACGAGGTAATCCTTCAGGTATTCATAATACTGCATCTGAAGATTGATGGCATTCTTCTCCATCTCGTACTTCTCTAGGCGCTGGAGGACAAGATTGCCTTCAGTGGTAAGATCCACAAAACGGTTGTCGAGACGGAAGTTCTGCATAGCATCCTCGGCATTACTGAGGGAGTCGGAAATAAATCCCAGCTGGCTGTCAATGAAACTGATGGTGCTGTCGGCAGCCTCATTCTTCCAGTCGAGACCCTGCTGCCGGTATTCCTGCATGAGAGTATTAAGATAGTCGGCCTCCTGCTCCGGTACCGGACCCGAAATAGTCAGCGTGATAAGCGTAGCCTCCTCCTCAATGGGGGATACCGTTAACCTGGAACGGTAACTGTTGGCAAGAGCCGCCGGGGTGGCAAAATAGAAGTAATATTTGTTCGACCCTCCCTCCTGATAGGGTGAGGCCTCCTTTCTCCTCGGGTAGATGACGAAATCAAATCCAAAGTTATTGAACTGTTCGCCGAAGGCGTGCTCACCCGTGTAATCATCAGCCTCAATGACAAGCTGATATTTTTCGGGTGATAGTATCTTAATGTCAACTCTTTTCCCGGGCTGAAACCTGATCACCGAAGGGTCACATACAACCACGAAAGGGGAGTTTTTATAAAGCCGACTCTCGGCTATCCCGCGTTTGCCAATGGCTGTGTATACCACGTGAAAATCCTCAAGCTGATACATCACCTTGTGGTTCAGGTCAAACGATCTGAGGATACCTATCTCGTTCTTCAGGTTCTGGCGGGAGCTGAAAATATCGCCTCCCGGGATTATCTTATCTATCTCGGCATATCCACCACCGTACTGATCGTCATTGATGAGCATGGTGGCCTGCACAGTAAAAATCTCCTCACCCCACCTGTTAGCACCATAGGCAATAGCAAGTGCGATGAAGAGGGCGCAGGCAAACCAGTACCAGTTACTGATGAATAGCGAAAAGTACCTGCGAAAGTCAATGCCGTCACTCTCCGGTAAGTAGTTGTTCTGTTCCCCGTTTTCCATCAGGTTGTCATGCTTTTATTTTCCGAAGTAATTTACAAGTAGCAACGTCGTGGTGACAGTACTGGTGATCGTTGCAATGATAAACGATATTGTGGGAAGGTTCAGGTTGAAGACCTTTTTAGGGTTGGGCTGCACAATCACCACGTCATTGGGCGACAGGAAATAGGCGGGAGATGACAGCAGGCTTTTATCCTGCAGGTCGATGTGGTAGGTTATCGTCTTGTCGCCGGCGGGTCTCACCACAAGGATCTTTTCCTTTGTCCCTGTCTCTGCTATACCACCGGCACGGCCAATAGCCTCAAGAACCGTAAGCTGGTCATTATAGTTGACAAAAGTGCCTGGAATACGCACCTCCCCAATCACCGTGAATTTAAAACTCAACAGCCTGACCTCGACATATGCATGCCGGAACAGGGAATCTATCCTCTCCTGGAAAAGATCACGTATTTCAAATACTGTCTTCCCTTCAACCTGCACATCTCCTACAAGCGGGATTGTAACGTTGCCTTCCGGATCGATACTGTATCCGACCATATAGGCCGATCCTTCGTTGGCTATGTAGTTCATATTCGTCGAGGACCTGTCGTTAAGTATCTCCGTAAGAGACCCTTCTGGCGTCTGGGCTTTGACTGAGACATAAAGGATATCGCGGGGCTGTACCTTGTAACCGGGAACATCCATCGGGAAATAGTTCTCTCCCCCAAGTTCGTCAAGGTTGTTCAGGTACGAGAGCTCTTTCTGTGTGGAGCATGCGGCTGCGAGAATTATAATGGAAATGAGGGGGATTATCTTTTTCATCTGAATAATGTTTTTTGCGTGAGTTTAGGCGAACTAAATATCCTAATTTTTTTCGAGTTTGCGTATCGCGTTGGTTTTAATATCCACCGTCAGGTTCATCCCCGGCTGAATTATGCGAATGACCACCTTGCGCTTCTTTCCTACTCTTATCAGCTCTCCCTTCAGTCCCATGAGACTGCCCACAACCACCTCAACCATATCACCCTTGGCATAGACGTCGCTGCTTATCTCCACGTCGGCGTCGCTCCCGCAAAGGATGCGCAGGTTGTTGATCTGTATCTCAGGGATGGGAACAGGTATGTTCTGTATCATGATGAACTTAACGACCCCATCTATTTTCTTCACAGAGAAAAACTCCTTTGGAATGACCTTCACAAATACGTAAGAACTGATCAGCGGCTTCTCGATGAGCTTCTTGCGGTCGGACCACTGGCGGAGGGTCTTCTGAAGCGGCAGGAAGGTCTCAATACCTACCTCGTTAAGCCTGTCAAAGACTCTTTTCTCGGCTCTGGAGTTTGTATAGACGGCATACCAGGCCCTCTCCGGCTTTTTTAAAGTCATCATCTCTTCCTTCACCGTTGGTGTCCGGTTTTCTTCCATCATGATCCGTATTGCCGGGCAAAATTAATAAAATTTGTCGGAAGGTAAGAAGGTCGGAAGGTCGGAAGGTCTTATGTCGAAAGGTCATATATTTATATAAGACCGCATGACCAGGGCCGATCCTCCATCTG
>QKGI01000105.1 GCA_003250475.1 Bacteroidota bacterium
CAGGATTATTCTTTACATCAGACTGGAGAGAAATTACATCCAGATCACCGGTCCCGATACCATAATCCCTGAGATGTGGCAGGTTAAGCCTGTCGGTTATCCCGTGGAGAAAGGCTATGAAATGGTCTATCTGGTAATCATCATCCTTTTCCGGGCTGTCGGAGAATATCCTTCCCAGCAGAGCATACTTCTTTAATGATGGATGCGCCCCGGATATCTTTCTCAACTCCCTCACTGTGACATCATTTGCAGCAGCCATCAGTGTTCCGCAAGCTACTCCGTGGGGCATATCATGCAACGCTCCAATTGTTCCGGCCAGACCGTGGACAACACCCAGGCCTGCATTCGCAAGGCATATGCCCGAGGTAAGTGCAGCAAATGACATGTCCGTTCTGGCCTCTGTGTCATCGCCATGTTCATATGATCTCACGAGGGATCTTCTGACAGCTTTAATACCTTCAATAGCGAGAGCGTCTGTATATTCTGTGGCTTTTACTGATAGATAGGCCTCCGTCAGCTGGGTGAAGCAGTCCATCCCTGCTGCCCCGGTGATATCAGGCGGGCAGCTCACTGTAAGTAACGGGTCAACGAGTGCGATATCAGGAACAAGGTTTTCATGTCTCAGGGACCGTTTGAATCCACCTTTCCCCACCCTTGATAAAACTGCGTTCTTTGTTGCTTCACTTCCGGTCCCGGATGTTGTTGGAACGGCTATGAATGGCACCTTGGTGCCGGGATGCTCCCTGTTGCCAATAACTTCCAGATAGTCCTTTACCGATCCTGAAGTGTTGAGCATAGCCGAAATAGCTTTGCCGGCATCTATGACGCTTCCGCCGCCAATGGCTGCAACAACATCAATTTTTGTCCCGCTGAACCCGGCTACCGCTCTGTCAATTGTCTCAGGAGAAGGCTCGCCTGCCACTGAAATATGGGGGACCGTAATACCCTCGTTTTTTAACCGGGCCAAAAGAGGTGTGGCATGTTTGGAATCCCAAAAAGACCTGGCACCGGTAACCAGGAGCATACTTGTTCCGCGCTCTCTGATAATCCCGGCCAGTTCACTTATTCTGCCTTTTCCGAATACTATCGACGGTACCCGGGCAAACCTGAAAGATCTCACCACTTCGACAATAAGGAAGGTTCAATAACAGTGTAACGGATGCCGTGTCGTTCTTCCGCCATGTAATCCCTTACCCTCTCCTTCCAGGTCAGGTAATGCGATGTCTCTTTATGCATTTTTATTGCCTCTTCAGATTCAAAGACCTCGTATATCATGAACCTGGAAGGATCGTCTGACTGTTGAAGCACATCAAACCTGATATTTCCCGGTTCACCAACGGAGCCCAGGCGGTTCTCCACTATTGCTTCGATAAAGTCCCTGATGTTTTCAGGTTTTACCTTAACATGAACGCATGTAACTATCATAATTTGTCTCTGTTCGGAAAACTAAAGATATGAAAAACTAAACTTTAATACCAACCTGAACACTATTCCCCAGGATGAGATGCCTCTCAATACCATGCCTCTAAGTCCTATCGGTGATTGATTATCAACAGGTCTGTTAATTTCAATATGTTGTAGACCATCATTCATAAGAATTTTATTCAAAAAATATTATTTTGTCAGATTATTATGAATATAACCGACCTGAACCGCTCACTTTTAAAAGGATTTCTGCTGTCATGAAAAAAACATTGATACTTACTTTATTGATATTTAGCTATCTGAGTTGTTTTTCCCAGCAAAAGGGAGACTCACTTGCAATATTATATAACCGTGTATATGTTTATAGAAATCCTGACGATCTGAGCTCCCGACTGAGTAATGTTCCATACTCCTACTACAGCAGCAGGAAATTTACCTTTCTTTCAGCTGACCCGGAACAGCCGAGATATTTCAAAGTTCTGACCCCCGGAGGAGACACTGCATTTGTTCGTTCAAAAATGGTCTCTGCTGATAAAACGCTCAGTCATGAACAGATCAGGCAGGAGGTAATAGATGGCATTAGGAGCAAGGCTCCCGGCACCAGGCCTGAGAGAAAAGATGTTGATCTTCCAAAGTGGGCTAAGTGGCTCATTTTTCTTTCACTGCTGGCCATATTATACCTGGGCTGGAAAAAGTTCTATGTGCTGGACAACTGGTTTTGCAGGAAGGGTGCAAGGAGACCCGGGAACATTTCCAAACCCTGGTTTATAACGTATTCCCTGACTGCCGGGCTGGTTATTGGTGCAGTAGAGCTCTTTTCAGGCAAAGAACATGCATGGTTCATCCAGGAGGGTTTCCAGTTATGGGGTAAATATCCCAGCTTCTGGGACTGGGTCATGTGGGGAGCATGTGTGTCTGTGATTCTTATTGCAGCCAGGGCTGTTTTACAGGCATTCTATCGCTTCCCTTCAAAATTAGCCATATGGTATTCATTACTGTCAGTAATAATAATTACAGTCTATTTTACGGTTGGAGTCGTTGTGGGAGCTGCTGTGGCAGTGCTTGTATTTCTTTTTGCCGGAAGAGGTTCAGGCTCATCATCTGGAAGCAGCGGTTCATCGGCCGGAAAAAGCGGTTCTTCATCAGAACCATCAGGCTCAATTAAGACAGTCAATGGTCAGAGGTTCATTAAATCCGACAACGGCAACTGGGAATATTTTTAGTCGATAATGACCATGACAATTAAACAGTTCTGATATTATGAAGTTACGTGATCTTGAGTGGTGGCTGGTTGGATTAATGGGTGTGACTGCCTTCATCCTGTCGTTTTCCGGTTTCTATATCATTTTCAATCAGGCAGGAACAGAAAGGAATTTCCTCGATTTGTTATTTCATTCCATCAAGATATTTGGAATGGACATCATCGATGACTACCCCTCCCCTTTGCCATGGCAGCTTGAAACGGCGAGATGGCTTGCACCGGCAGTGCTGGTTTATACGGCTATAAAAGCAATACTCTACTTCGTCAGGCGGGAGCTGAAATCAGCATTCGCATCATATTACCGTAATCATGCAATAGTATCAGGACTGAATGACAGGTCAAGACACCTGATATCCGACCTGCTTACAAATGGAGGGAAGGTTATTGTTATAACCAGTATACCTCACGCCTGGAAACTTGACAAGGTGGAAAAAGAGGGTGCGGTAATAATAGAAGGTGACCTGACCAGCAGGACTTTCCTGCGACATATCAATGCTGCGCGAGCAAAGTATCTCATTTTTGTTGACGATAACGATGAAAAGAATGTGGCAGATGCCATTGCAGTCAATGATTACCTGGCAGTATCGGGAAAACACAGGCACCAGTTACTCTATACCCATATTTCCGATGATCTCAAGCTTGATGAGATAAGCGGTCTTCATCTGCTTGACGGTCTTCCGCTAACAAAAAAAGATGACCTGAACTGCGAGATAAGAATATTCTCAGCATACGAGAGGGCTTCACGTCTGATCTTCAACAAATACTCACCTGACAGATTTGTAAAAGTAACATCACCCTCAGATCCACAGGTAAGAGTAGCCGTGATAGGCTCAGGAAGTCTGGCTCAGAGTATGATCATCCGTTTTGCCAGACTCGGACATTTTGCCAATCTTAAAAAGATGCAGGTATGCCTCTTCCAGGAGGAGCCGTCCATGGCATCAAGGCTGGAACGTAGTTTCAGGCCAATAAGACAATTCATAGATCTGGATCTGGTCAATGAACCTTACGATCTGTTCGATGCTGAAAAGTTTGAACAGCTGACCGGCAAAGCCGGGTTCTCAGCTGTCTACCTGCTGTGTGAAAGCGATGCAGCAGCTGCCGGCATCCTGAATAAACTGTCAAAGACTGACACCGGCATGAAGATCAATGTAATAGTGGCGCTTAATGATCCTGACGGCATGCTTAACAGGTGGCTGACGGAAAAGCACTTCGGGAACATCACATTGCATAAGTTCAATGTCACAGATGAGACTTTTACAAAAAAGGGGCTAATCCTTGAAGAACTTGACAGGCTCGCAATGGTGGTTCATGAGGATTACCTCAGTAAGCAAAAGTCGCTTGATCCGGAACGTGATTCCCACAAACCATGGAGGCTGCTTCCTGTCGACTTCAGGAATCAGAATCGTGATCAGGCAGATCATCTGGGTGTTAAGCTAAGGGCGATAGGTTATGATCTGGATGACAGTCCCGCCTCTGTTGTGATCGCTCCTGAACAGGCAGAACTGCTGGCCTGGATGGAGCACAACCGGTGGTGGGCACATATGGCGCTCAGTGGATGGACACTGAGCCAGCAACGTGACGACAGTAGAAAAAAACATACTGACCTTGTTCCCTATGACCAGCTTGCGGACAGAACAAAACGGTACGACAGGGATGCAGTTGAGAACATTCCCTTGCTCCTTGGCAAGTATATATCCTCAAACCGGTGACATATTTCCAGAGTACAGGAACCCTTATGAATATCTCCCTTACTTTTATATTTTCAGGCAGATGAGACCTATATCCGAGAGACGCTCTATCCGTGTATTTATTTCATCCACTTTTAAAGATATGCAGGTTGAAAGGGATATGCTCATCAAGAGAACCTTTCCGGAACTAAGAAAAAGGTGCAGGGAGCGTGGTATTGAATTCACGGAGGTTGATCTGAGATGGGGTGTAACCGAGGAACAGGCAGAGAGAGGTGAGGTTCTGCCTATCTGCCTGAAAGAAATTGAGAATTCTCATCCCTTTTTTATATGCCTCCTCGGAGAAAGATACGGATGGGTGCCATCTCCCGGGGCGATTCCTGCCTTTTTGCTCGAGGCACAACCGTGGCTCGCAGACCATAGTGACAAGAGTGTGACGGAGATGGAGATAATACATGGTGTCCTTGCAAACCCGGAGATGAATAACCGCGCATTCTTTTATTTTCGGAACCCGGGATATCTTGACACTTTAACAGGCACTGACCAGAGTGATTTCAGGGATAGTGATCCGGACAGGATAAAACAACTGACAAAACTAAAAGAAAAGATACGTCTTTCAGGATGCAGGGTAAGAGAGAACTACTCTGACCCCGGGGAGGTGGCAGATCTTATACTGGATGATCTCTGGGAAATAATCGACGAGGCATACCCTGCCGGAACACGCCCCGGCCCCATGGATCAGGAGATTATTGATCATGAGCAGTTCGCAGAGTCAAGAAGAGGTGTCTATATAGGCAGAGAAGAGTATTTCAGAAGGCTGGACTCGCATGCCGGGATTAACGAACCTCCCCTTGTAGTTACCGGCGTATCAGGGTCAGGCAAGAGCGCCCTCATCGCCAACTGGGTGTACCGCTTCAGAAGAGAGAATCCCGGGATATATGTTATTCAGCATTACATTGGCAGCTCACCACAGGGATCTAACCATATCTCAATAATAAAAAGGATCATGCATGAGGTTAGAAGAAAATTCCTCCTGCCTGAAAAGATGCCGGATGATCCTGAAGAATTGAAAAAAGCATTTCCTAAATGGCTTGGTATGGCAGCCCGGAGAGGCAGAATGATACTTGTGCTCGACGGGCTCAATCAGCTTGAGGATGAAGGAAACGCCCATGAGCTGTGGTGGCTGCCCGTCACCTTCCCGGAAGAGGTTAAAGTAATCGTCTCAGTAATGCCGGGTAAGATCCTTGATCTGCTTAGTGAGAGAAACTGGACCTTATTCCATGTCACTCCATTGGAAAAGGATGAACGGCACCTCCTGATCACGGAATACCTCTCGCGCTTCAGGAAGGCGCTCAGCAACATGCAAATGACAACTATCATGCTGTCTGAACATACCGGTAATCCTCTATTCCTGAAGGTTTTCCTGGATGAGCTGAGGGTTTTTGGAGTGCATGAGAAACTTGATGAAGCCATCAGCCACTACCTGGATTCCGGTTCTCCCGGTGAGTTGTTTGACAAAATCCTGCAGAGGCTTGAGAAGGATTATGAAACAAACAGGCCGGGGCTTGTCGGAGACGCCCTCTCACTCATATTTGCTTCACGCCGGGGCCTTGCAGAAAAAGAACTGCTTTCGATGCTTGGCTCTGGTGGTGACCCTCTGCCCCAGGCTCTCTGGTCGCCACTATTTCTGGCTTTAGAAGAGTCACTGATAAGCAGGCATGGCCTTCTTAACTTTTTTCATGACTACCTCAGACAGGCAGTCTATAACAGGTATATAGTGAATGAGGAAAACGAGCGGCTTTGGCATGAGAGGCTGGGTAACTATTTTACAGACACCCCTGCAGACTACAGGAAGGCAGATGAGCTGCTCTGGCAACTAATGAAGGCCGGTGACTGGTCAGCCCTGGCAAAAGCCATACAGGATCCGGCGTTGCTGACAGAGGCATGGGATATAAACAAATATGATCTGAGGCAGTACTGGGTGCTGACGGAAGAGCATACCGGACTGACAGCTGTGGATGCCTTCAGGGAAATAATTGATTGTACGGATGAGCTCCTCCCGGGCACATGGGTGGCCAGCAGGCTCCTCATCCACTTTGGCTATAAAGAGGAAGCCTTTAAAGTTCTGAACCATATGTCGGAGTTTCTGGATGAGGATTCGGAGATGTACCGTGTGGTGCGAAATGACCAGGCGACTATCCTGCGTGACTGGGGAAGACTTGACGATGCCATGACCCTGTACAGGAAAAATGAAGAGGAAGCAAGGAAGAGAGGTGATGAAGATGACATAAGAACCAGCCTGAACAATCAGGCTCTCCTGCTCGGCATGCAGGGAAGGCTTGACGAGGCATACAATCTGTTCAGTGAACTTGAATCTGAGGCAAGGAAGAACAGCAATTTTTATAGTCTTGTCATTTACCTCTCAAATCAGTCAAGGATACTCTCTCAGCGCGGCAGGCAGGAGGAAGCGTTGGATAAAAACTCAGAGGCAGAGCGGCTTGCGAGGGCAAACGGGAACAGGGACGATGTCAGCCTGCTGATGTTAAACAGGGCCAGCATACTTAAGGATATGGGCCGTACTGACGAGTCGATAATTATCCTGGAACAGGTCGAACAGGCCTGCCGGTCAGAAGGTGACAGGGAAGGCCTCGGTATCAGCCTGGCAAGTCACGCGCAGATGTTGATGCAGAACGACAATATCCGGGAAGCACTGGATATGTATAAAGAGTCGGAGAGACTGCTGAGGGCCGTCGGTAACAAACAATACCTCACTATAAGTCTCGCCGGACAGGCTAAGATAATCGAAGAGCTGGGAGGATCGGCCAAGGCACTGAGAATGTACAGAGAGGCAGAGGCAGTTCTTCGTGAACTGGGGGATAAAGAGAATCTTGCCATTTGCCTGAAAGACCAGGTACCCATACTCTTCTGCGACACCGGGGAGCAAGAGAAGGCGCTGGAGCTGATACGGGAGAGCGAACATCTGTTGCGGGATATTAACAATCCTTTTAATCTCAGGACCGTGCTCTCAGTCCATATACTCCTGCTTAAAGAGCTTAACCGTAATGATGAGCTGCCTGGCATGTATGAAGAGTTGGAAAAAATTTGCCGCGGGACGGGTGAAATCGACGAACTGCTTGAATACCTTGAAGAACACTCTCTTGTGCTGAATTCACTTGAGCGTCATGAAGAGGCACTGGCGATACTGGAAGAACAGGAACACCTGATGATCAAGACAGAAAAGAGTGAGAACCTTGCAATGAACCTCGGCAACCAGGGCCTCACCCTGAGCTCTGCCGGCAGGTTCGAAGAGGCGATGGAGAAGCATGTTATGTCAGGTCAGCTCTTCACGGAACAGGGAAACGGGATAGGTCAGAGCATAAGCCTCTGTAACCAGGCTCTTATCCTGAGGGAATGGGGTCGCCATCAGGAAGCACTTAAACTTCATGAGGAGGAGGAGAAGCTCTGCAGGAAAGCAAAATATGCTGATGGCATTCAAAGAAGCCTCGGCTACCAGGCACTTGCATATTTTGAACTGAGACAGTTCCGGAAAGCACTTAAGAAACTCAGGGAACAAAAGAGAATTGCAGACAGGGAAGGCATTGAGATCCAGGATATCTTCAATGAGACAAGAGACAGACTCGAAAACGGTCAGGAGGAAAATGACAGGAAGGAATAATCTAACTATTTCAATTACCATATGATTTTTAAAAAAAACAAGGAGGAGAAGAATTACCTGTTTAAAAGCCTGAGAACATATGCAGGCGACAGGGTAATGGCAGGCAAATTCAAACCAAGAACTGTCTTTGATAAAAACGAAATAAGCTATGTCAGCACCGAACTCTGCTTTTATAATAAGCTTTTCGATGAGGAAGAGTGGAATGCGCTCATCAGGATCAGGGCAGTCACCGTGTCCGACGGCAAACCCGGTGACCAGATATGCATGAAGGAGGAGGAGATATCCGTAGCTAAAACAGAAAACATAATTACCCATCATTATGGCTGGGGAGAAGACAAGCCTGGCACATACTGGCAACCCGGCAGATACAGATGGATAGCCGAGATTAACGGGGAAGAAGTGGGGATGACGGAATTTTTCATCCAGGATTATGGTCGTGTAACGGAAAAGAACAATCCCTATCTTGAGGTCCTGACCCTGAAGACATACGAATCTCCCAGAGGAGACCTCGATGAAAATAAAAGGGTCTATCTTAAAACATTTACTAAAGAAGAGACCCGCTTTATCATGGGTGAACTGCGGTTCCGCAGTAAAATCCAGAATGACTGGCTGTCAGAGTTCTTTTTTAATTTCTATGATGACACCGGCCAGTGTATTGGTGTTTCCGACACTATGACATTAATCGCTGCAGGGAAAGACAAGACGGAGACCTTTACAATATCAACAGGGTATGGGACAGATAATCCCGGCGGATGGCTGATTGATAATTACCGGATTGAAGTCGTATTTATGGATACTGTAATCGCAGTCATTCCATTCACAATAGGCAACAAAACATTGGAACGCCTGAGCGATAACGAGGCCCTGATCAACGAGGAGGTCTCAAAGTTGTATCATTCAGGCAATACCTCACAGAAAAAGCTTAAAAACGGCAGTAAGGATAAACCTTCCTCAAATGTACAGGAACAGTCTGCAAAGGAGAGCGGGGATGAAGGGACGAATGAAAATGAAAAGAAAGAGGAAGAGATCATAACATGCAGGCCTGTTGATGAAATCATGGAGGAGCTGGAAGCCCTTACCGGCCTTGAGAGTATAAAGCAAAAGGTGAGGGAATACATAGATTATGTAAGCTTCCTGCAGTACCGCAGGGAGATGGGATTCAACGAAGATGATGAAATATGCCTCCACAGCGTATTTACAGGCAACCCGGGGACAGGAAAGACTACCGTGGTAAAATTACTGGGTCAGGTATTCCATTCGATGGGTCTTCTTTCAAAAGGAATCGTACACACTGTCTCAGCAAGTGATATTGTTTCGGAATATATAAGGCAGTCAGGAAGAAAAACAAGGGAAGCCATTGATGCCGCCAGGGGAGGCATACTTTTTATCGATGAAGCCTATATGATGTTCAAGGAGGGAGCCACAGGCGACTTCGGGTCGGAGGCCGTCACCGAGATCATGACTGAAATGAGCGACGGGAAGGGAGACCTGGCTATTATGCTGGCCGGATATCCTGATGAGATGGAAAAGTTCCTCAATTCCAATCCCGGATTGAGATCCAGGATAAGGCACTACTTCCATTTTGAGGATTATACTCCTGACGAACTGCTCGATATAGCACATTATGCTGCGGAGAAGAAGGATGTTGAACTAAGTGACGAAGCCGTGAAGAAGCTGCGCGGCCTGATCACCGAGGCATACCGCAAGCGCGACAGAAGCTTCGGTAACGGACGGATGGTAAATGCGCTTATTGACGAGGCAAAAATGAACCTCGGGTTGCGTGTCGTGAAACAATTTGAGCCCGAAGCTCCCGACAGGGATCTGCTCTCACTCATCCGGCCAGAGGATATCGAGGATATTACAGAACCCTCATCAGCCAGGAAGCTGAAACTTGATATCGACAACGAACTGCTTAAGTCTGCCCTTAGTGAGCTCAACGAGCTGACCGGACTCGGGAATATCAAACAGGAAGTAAACGAACTGGTAAGGCTGGCATATTATTATAAGGATATTAACCGTGACCTTCTCAGGGCATTTTCAATGCACAGTGTCTTTACTGGAAACCCGGGGACAGGGAAAACGACGGTAGCCCGGATCCTTGGAAAGATTTATAAGGCGCTCGGACTGCTTGAGAGAGGACACTTCATTGATGCCGACGGAAGCTCGCTCGTGGCAGGTTATCTTGGACAAACGGCACTCAAGACAAAAGACCTTATAAATAAAGCAATGGGTGGCATTCTGTTCATCGATGAGGCTTATTCAATAACAGACGGTGAACGTAATGAGTTCGGCAAACAGGCTGTCGCTGCCCTGATCAAGGAGATGGAGGACCAGCGAGGTAATTTCAGCCTGATCGTTGCCGGATACACTCAGAACATGGAGCGTTTTATGAAGTCAAACCCGGGTCTGGAATCGCGCTTCGACAATAAATTCGTGTTCCACGACTTCAATGCAGATGACCTCTGGATAATACTCCTGGGAATGTTCAGCCAGAGAGGGCTCATACCAGACGGGGAATCTGAAGAGCACCTGAAAAAGTATATAACATGCCTCTATGTCAACAGAAACCAGTTTTTTGGCAATGCAAGGTCGATGAGGAAGATAGCTGATAAAACCATCAGGAACCAGGAACTGCGTATGGCCGGACTTACAAAAGCTGAACGGACACCGGAGATGATTTCCGGAATAATCCTTGACGATGTAAAGGCATTCGAATATACCAGGGATGACAACAGGCCCTTACTGGGCTTCAGGGTAAGCCGTTAGTGCAGATCCCTGGTACTTATTCAGTTTATATCATTCAACCAGGTGCCGGGCCTGATCAGGTATGATCCCGGGTATTGCTTTACGGTCTATGTCAAACGGTTGCCGGCTGTCTGCTGTGGGATCAGTTTACCATTTCAATGTTTCTGTAACGGCAGAGCAGTCTCAGTATCTCCTCCGAATTGTCCGGTATTACCAGGAGATGATTACCGAGAGGTCTCTCGCGTAATATATTTATCTGGTCTTCTGCAAGTTCAATCTCAACCTGTGTCCGGCAGGCGTTGGTCATCCGCGGGTGGCCGGCAACCCTTCCCGCAGCAATAAAGGCTCTGTCAAGTCTGTCATTAAGCCTGAACAAAGTCACAGAATCGGCATCCACCCTGCCGGCCACGGCAAGTGAATAGCCTGTCTCATAGTGGGTGGGCAACTGTATGCTGCTTACGAAATCAAACGCTGCCGTGCAGTGAGACAGTGTAACAGTTGAAGGAGTCAGCCCGGTGGTATTGGCCATCCACGGAACCTTACCTGTAGAAGCTTTCACCAGCATCATACCGGCCATGGATGCCAGATCACCCTCACAGGCTGAAGGGATACCCTCCGTATTCAACTGCGCAAGGGCCAGGCAGGCAGTAACCTTCCTTTTCTGCACCAGGCTGAAGCATTCCACAGCGAGGGCATCCAGGTTCCTCTCCTCTGCCACCCGGCGCAGGAGTGCCAGCACCTGTGCCGCTTCCTTTAGTCCTTGAGCGTTATGCCCTGAGAACCTTTCCGTAAGTTTCACGTCAGGCGCCATGTCCCTGTAATCAGGCATGGCGCTCCAGGGGATATCAACAAGGTCTGTCCCGAGTTTGTCCCTGAGGACCGCAGCCGGAACATCAGATGCCACCAGCCATTCCGAGACTGATCCTATTAACCCGGCCCTGGAGCCACTGAGGCCAGACCAGGC
>QKGI01000068.1 GCA_003250475.1 Bacteroidota bacterium
TGGCAAGTAGCTTACTGCACAGTGTTTCGTCAATCCCGAACTCACCAAGGAAGTAGTTTCCTGACATGCTGCTGCCGGAAGATCTGCATCCCGTGATCCCGGGAAGGAACAACAGGGCTCCCCCTGCAAGGGCTGTGCCCCTGATAAATTTTCTTCGTGGAATAGGCTTCATTTTTGTGATTTTGATTCGATGACACAAGTTATGAATTTACTCTTTAGTGACCCAATAATCAAAGGTTAATAGTATGTTAAGCGTAACAGGGAATTCTTTTTCGGGAAAATGACCTGTGTAATAACTGAAAAGTTACTTTTGCTGACTGAAGTAAATTTATACAGGAGAAATACTCCGCCTTGATCACCTAAAAGAGAAATTATTATGCAGGAAACAGAATTCAGGGTTTACGGTTACCGCTGGGTAATGCTGAGTGTGTATATGCTGGCTATCATTGTCAACCAGGTAATGTGGATCACTTTTGCACCGATAACGATTGATGCTGCAGCGTTCTACGGTGTTTCAGATCTTAAGATCGGGGTTCTCTCGATGTGTTGTGTTTTATGATCGTCTATCTTGTCGTTTCAATTCCTGCATCCTGGATTATTGATACGTACGGTATCAGGGCAGGCGTCGGGACAGGTGTGATACTGACAGGTATTTTTGGCATGCTGCGGGGTCTTGTGTCGGACAGTTACAGCCTGCTCCTGATGGCACAGATAGGTATTGCGGTCGGACAACCATTTCTCCTGAATTCGATAACCAAGGTTGCTGCGCGATGGTTCCCTGTAAGTGAGAGAGCCACGGCTTCGGGGCTGGGCACCCTGGCGATGTATCTGGGTATCCTGGCGGGAATAAGCCTCACACCCTTTCTTGCCAATGGCCATGGCATCAGCGGCATGCTTTTCATCTACGGCATCATCTCGCTGTCTGCTGCTGTCGTCTTTTTTATTTTTGCAAAGGAGAGGCCGCTCACCGCACCCTGCCATCCCGACCAGGAGGAGCGGGCACTGGCTGTGGACGGGATGAAGCTTCTTTTCAGGAACAGGGACTTCCTGTGGCTTATGGTGGTCTTCTTTGTCGGGCTGGGAGTGTTCAATTCTGTTACTACATGGATTGAGAATATACTCAGCCCAAGAGGCTTTTCTGCAGAACAGGCGGGGATTACCGGGGGACTGATGATAGTAGGCGGGATACTGGGGGCCCTGATCATGCCCCTCATGTCAGACCACTACAGGAAGCGGATACCCTTCATTATCATAGCCCTGGCAGGAGCAACAGCCGGCCTGGCGGGCATCACCTATGCCACAAGTTACGGACTGCTGCTCTTTTCTGCGGCAGCATTCGGCTTCTTCCTCCTCAGCTCGGGTCCGATAGGATTTCAGTATGGTGCTGAAGCAACCTACCCTGTCTCCGAAGGCACGTCAAACGGATTCCTTCTGCTCATGGGACAGATATCCGGTATAGCATTTATCTTCGGCATGGACAGTTTCAAATCGCCATCAACCGGATCGATGACCACACCCTTATTCGTCATGATCGTTCTGATGCTGATAAGCCTGGTATTTTCCTTAAGACTCAGAGAGTCTGCCTTCTTAAGCAATGCCGGCAAATAACAGGAAAACCATGAACAGGAGATACACAGGACAGGCATCTGTGACCATAATTCTTTCCCTCGTTTTGCTTTTGCAGGCATTTTCTGTTACAGGGCAGGAGGTGGTGAGGGAGCCGGTTGCGGATACAGGCTACGATGATCTTTCCCTGACAGTCGTTCAGGATAAAAGGAGTGCCCAGGTATGGTGGTACGGGTGGCTTGCAGGGTACAGTGCAGCCACGGCAGGTCAGGCAGTAGTATCCCTGACGACTGAGGATTTGACCCTGCGCCAGGATATGGCGCTTGGAGCTGCAACAACTCTCCTGGGAGCACTGGGACAGGTAATAGCACCCATGTACTCCCGTGACGAGTTCCGGAACTTTCCTTCCTATAAGCAATACGTCTCCGGAGACCATCCCCTGTCGGCAGAAGAATCTGCCAGGTTGCTGAAAGCCCTGGCTGACAGGGAGAAGGAGGGGAGGTCATGGAAGACGCATGCTATTGCCGGTGTCGTGAACCTTGGCAGCGGGCTGATAACATGGCTCGGGTTTAAACGGACCGTATGGGACGGGGTCGCTAATTTCGCACTTAATACTGCCGTGACGGAAGCCCAGATATGGACGCAACCCACAAGGGCAATAAAAGATTATGAGAGGTACCTGCGTGATAATAACCCGGCAGACGGGATCACACCATCAAAACCTGAGAGGGAATGGACGGTAAGCGTATATCCGGGAGGAGTAGCCCTGAGGTGTGATTTTTAAACTGTCGTAGATGTCAGGGGTATTCAGGAGAGGCATTGCTGATGGTAAAGGGAACAGGAAATAATAACAGCAGTGTTTCCGCGAGGGTAAAAACAGTTTTCCGTTCACTGAGATACAGGAACTACCGGCTCTTTTTCAGTGGTCAGAGCATATCGC
This sequence comes from Bacteroidota bacterium, assembly GCA_003250475.1. Classification (GTDB taxonomy): domain Bacteria; phylum Bacteroidota; class Bacteroidia; order Bacteroidales; family VadinHA17; genus SR-FBR-E99. The sequence goes on from QKGI01000068.1 coordinate 2,507, forward strand.
TTATCGGGACGTGGATGCAGCGTATTGCGCTGCCCTGGGTTGTCTATCATATGACCGGGTCTGCATTTCTGCTCGGTGTAGTGGGTTTTGCGGGCCAGATACCCACCTTCCTTCTCTCTCCAATTGCAGGGGTAATAACAGACCGGTGGAGCAGATACAGGGTTCTCCTGGCGACACAGGTGCTGTCTATGCTGCAGGCCGGCCTCCTGGCCTGGCTCAGCCTGGCAGGAAAGCTTGATATCTGGCATATCGTTGTCCTGAGCATTGTCCTCGGCTGTATCAATGCATTTGATGTTCCTTCAAGACATTCTTTCGTGATTGAGATGGTTGAGAAGAAAGAGGATATGGGTAACGCTATCGCTCTCAACTCAATGATGTTTAACGGTGCGCGCCTCATCGGACCATCGGTTGCCGGCCTGATGCTTTCTGTTACCGGCGAGGGCATATGTTTCCTCATAAATGCACTCAGTTACCTCTTCGTGATTGCCTCGCTCATGGCGATGCATGTCCCTAAAAAGCAGGCAAGGAAAAGTGATTCGCAGATATTCCGGGAACTAAAGGAGGGATTTGCTTATACATTCGGATTCTCTCCCATAAAACACCTTATACTGTTATTGAGTATTGTCAGCCTGATGGGTATGTCATATAATGTTCTGATGCCTGTCTTTGCCAAAGAGATTTTACACGGGGGGTCACATACATACGGGTTTCTGATGGGGGCGGCAGGATCAGGTGCTTTGCTGGGAGCGCTCTTCCTTGCGTCCAGGGAGACGGTAATCAGGCTGGGAAGACTAATACCCGCGGCAGCAGCGCTCGCCGGGTCGGGACTTATTGTACTGGCTATCTCCACCCACTTTGTTATTTCAGTAGTACTGATGGTGTTTATCGGTCTTGGCATGATGTTGCATACTGCAGCCAGCAACACAATTCTGCAGACGATAACTGATGACGACAAGCGCGGCAGGGTAATGAGTTTCTATACCATGGCAATAATGGGGACAGCTCCGTTTGGCAGCCTCCTGGCCGGGGGCCTGGCAAAACTGGCAGGAACACCCGCTACAATATTTATAGGAGGAGCCAGCTGTGTAGCTGGGGCTCTCTTATTCTACAGGAAGCTTCCGGAGCTCAGGAAACTCGTGCGTCCTGTTTATGTCAGGATGGGCATCATACCGGAAGTAGCTGCAGGCATTCAGACTGCCACGGAACCATCCGCCAGAAGGGGAAACGGTGTCAAGTGAGATGGCAGGGGCCCGGAGGCAGTATTGATCTGTAAAGCACAGGCCGATACCGGTCTTATACCCTTTACTCAGGATTTGATGATACGGGCCAGGAGAGCAGGAACACTGACCAGGTCATAATCATCATTATATACCAGGTATTTGTCCTTCCATACGGGACTGAACTTCTCCTTATATTCCCGCTGCCCTTTATAATGCGAGAAGGAACGGATCTTCTCGTAGGCAAACTTCATCGATTTCTCGGTGAATTTATGGGGGTCATCCAGTCCTGACATAGGGGCCAGGCCAAGGTTAACATATCTTATCCCCTGTGACCGGAAATATTTGAAGAGCTCTACGAGGATATAATCCATGACACCGTTAGGTGCATCAACTGTTTTCCGGAGCAGGTCGTAAGTGCCCTCATTATCTGCAAAGTCAGGGATGATATTCAGAAAGGCTATGATCTTCTCTTCGCTGTTCTCAACTGTGATAACAGTCTGCTGTTTAATCTCCTTTTCCGAGAAGAGACCCTGCGAAAACACTATCTCTTTTCTGCCGGTGGTCTTAAGCCACTCATCACTTACTGATTTCAGTTTTTGAATAAGCCCATCCTTTACCGGTGGTGTATGGATCTGTGCGGTATATCCCTGGTCGGTTATTTTGTTCAGGGCGTTTCTTATCGATTTTCTTTCCCCTCCTTCAAGGGTGAAGGATGACAGGTCTACCACCCCTTCCTGGCCGAGGAAAAGGCTTTTCCAGGATAGTCCGGTGTAAATGTCAAGGCTCTCTTTCGGAACCCTGTAATAGATCTCCTTCAATCCGTTTTCATGGCAGAAATTACGGAACTCAATGATCGCCTGCTTCATCGCCTCCCTGTCAGGAGCAACAGGGTCTTCCAGAACGACAGCGAAATTTCCTTTTACCTTGTATGAAATAACTGAGTTCATGCCTGATGGCAGGAACAATAGCTTGTCATAATATAGTTTGAAATAGTCAAGTGCTGATCTTCCGTATTGCTGAACAATAGTCTCAGCCATCTTCTTCTCCTCGGGCAGGATGCTTCTCCTGAAGACATATGGCCTGATCAGCGAATACAACATGAATGTTATTGAAGCAAAACCTCCTATTCTCAGAGTATAGAGAAAATCGAGGGCGAATGAATCACGTGGTATGAGCCTGGGGCTGCCCAGCATGGCAAAATTCAGTAAGGTGTATTTCACTGACTGCAGCAGGCTGAAGTCGATCATAAAATGCTTTCTGTCAAGAAGATAAAACCCGACAACCCCATAAATAAGGACTGCAGAGACGACAAGGGCAGCAACCTTGATGCCCATAGACTGAACCCTGGGATTTGTCCTGACATAATACTCTTTTCGTGTTGATACCAGGGTCAGAATCACAATCAGTGCAGCGGCAGCTTCAATATAATGAGCCCCCTTTGTGATATGTCCTACGGCTGAAAAAAGACTCAGGACAATAGCTGTCCACCACGACACCCGGAGCCCCTTGAGCATGAAGGCAGCATTACTGAGAAGGAGCACTCCGGTAATAAGCACGAAGCCGTTTGAGAAGTTTATTACATCGAAGAAGAGATAGTCTCTCAGCAGTTGAAGCTTATCAGGCACCTCCGGTGAAAGGACAGAGATAATATTTACTATTCCGAGAGCGAAAATCAAAAACGATGGCAATATCCGCCTCAGCAGTTTCTCGATTTTAAGAAGGAAGCTTATTATCCCTGCGAACAGAGGCAACCAGAACTCGAAGAACCTGAACAATAAGGTTATTGCGACAGAGTCGGTGTTACTGAAGCCTGAATGAAGAAGGACATAAGACATGGATACCTCGATAGCGCCGAGACCCCTCAGGAAGGGAGAGATAATGAGGAATAGGACGGCCACCACATAGGCAATTATTGCACTTGGCAATGACGGCGTAAGATGAAGGGCTGTCATTGAGATGTACACGTGGGCTATTCCCACAAACTCTATGAATACAGACACAAGGACCGTATACAGGAAATGCCGGGTAACGATTTTACTGTTAATAATCTCATCAATATGGGTTTCAGCACCGGGATAAATTTTCAGTATTATTCTGTAAGCCGCTTTTTTCCCTATGAGTGATTTATATAAAAAGTAGATAAGGAGCAGTATCAGCAAAGCACCGGCTATGGCATACCATCTGTTGAATCCGCCTTCGTTACCGGAAACGGCAAACATTAATGCCGGAACGGCTACAAGTATCAAAGAGAGTATACCCACAAAGCCATAGATAGAGGAGGCGAAATAGATCTGGGATTTCGACACTCCCTTCTTTTCTATTGAACCTCCAAAGAATGCCAGTGACGATAGTCCGCCGGCAGGGATGAATACACTTATAAAGTTTCTTTTAAGAAAAAGGATTATTGCATCCCCGATGCTGATCCTGGCGTTAACGGATGCAAACGAGGAGACATACATCAGGCCCTGCAGCATTATATAGACCAGTACCAGGGCCAGTCCGGCTGCTATCCAGGCTGGCCTGGCTTCAAATATAACCTTGCTTACGGTGTGAAGCTCTGTCTTCTGGTGATTGAAGAACCAGACAGCAAAGCTGATGAACAACCCCGTAAGGGCAAACCGAAAAATACTCCCGGCGTTACTGCTAAAAAACAAAGAAATCTTTCCCCACAGTCTGTTCTGAACTGCACTGACGGATTTTTGATTGTTCATATTGTACAAAAAGGGTTAGGCATGCAGGCATCCCGGTATCAGTTAATCTTTTAATCAAATTATGTGCTGGTTTTTGCCTGACAAAAATAATAATTTGGCGGGTATCGTATAGCATGGTTTAGTTGATTTACAGCTCCGGGGAAAGATTGTCGGCATGTCCCGGAGAGTGGCTTTCACCTGTACCGCTTTTTACATCAGATTACCCCGTCTTTATCAGGCGTGAATACTGCCTCTTCATTACGATATGGTACCGGGTACTATTATTTGCACTGGTATCCGCCTACATATCCCGTGCAAATACAGGGATTCAAAATATAGTTATATACGACAGTCTGCCAGGTTATTAATCGACCTCCTGTTCAAAGCTAAAATGACGTAGCTAAAATTCACACCAGACGTGAAATGTTGTCATTTCGTTAAATAATCTGCATTTCCGTATAATAAAAGTCTAACAAGGGCAGTTATTAAGGGTGTAAAACGAACTTATTTATTATCCTTTAAACTTATTTAGATGAAAAAGAGATTAGTATCAGTCATTATTTTGGCAGTTTTTGTATCCGCATCGGCATTCAGCCAGTTTTCCTTCAGCGTAGGTACCGGGCTTAATGTCAACAGCGCCTATTTTGGATACAAAGCAGGAAAAGTCGTCCCGTTTGCCGGGATACAGGTGTTTTCCGCTTCCGGTAAATTCCTCAGGACCGGGACAGAATGGAACTACGATAACGGTGCCGCCGAGAACTTCTCGGATGAGATCAAGGTAAGCGGCAGCATTATCATGCCTGAACTTGGGCTGAAGTACTTTGCAATTGAGAAAAACAAACTCAAGGCATATGTGATTGCAGGTATAACAAAACCGTTCCTGAATGCCAAGCTTACCTTCAACGGTGAGGAGGAAGACGGGATACAGGACGTGCTTGACAACCTTTCACTTATAGGTGGATTTGCCGGCATAGGAACCGAATATTTTCTCGATGAGAATTTCAGTATAGGCGGAGAATTCGGCATGCAAATACTCTCGGGCAATTACAGCGATGAGTATACTGACACATACTACAATCCTGCCACATCACAGGATGTCGAGGCTGATTTCACAGAGGATTTCACCGTCAACTTCGCACCCACCTACGCAAAAATATCACTCAACTTCTACTTCTAGACCAGGATTCATATTAACATCTGATACTCCGTCCGGGCATCCGGATGCTGAACAGGTCCTGTCGGGATTACAGATAAAGAGGGCTGTCTCAAATCGTTGAGACAGCCTTTTCTATTATAAAGGAACGACAACAATCCCGAGGTAATTATCATCATCGTTCCCGTCGGTGTTAAACAGCTTTCTGTCGGTTGAAACCGGGTTGTGATCTAAAAAATTTTCCCTCTCCTTACCTGTAAGGTACTTTTGGTGATCATGTTTCACACAAAAGAAAGGATGAGAAAGAACAGGTTTTTATGGATAACGGTGGTTATTCCGATGATTATGCCGAATATATCGTCAGGGCAGAAACAATGGACCCTGGCCGAATGTATTGACTATGCGCTCAGGGAGAACATACAGGTAAGAAAAGCCGATGTCTCGGTAAGTGTCGGTGAGATAAACCTTCAACAGGCGAAAGATAACCGGTGGCCCAGCCTGAGCGCTTCCGTGGGTGAGAGCATGGGATGGCAGCAGGAGACAGATGTTTATGGCGAAACAGCCTTCACAGGGTCATCGCGCACTTCTGCCTCCCTGAGCAGCGGTGTCACCCTCTTCAGCGGCTTCCAGACAAAGAACCAGATCAAACAGGCAGACCTTAGTTACAGGATTCTGCAACTGAGTACTGACGAAACAAAGGAGAATGTATCGTTAAATATACTGAGCGCCTACCTCCAGGTGCTCTATGCAGAGGAGCAGGTCACCACCAGCCGTAGCCAGGCAAATGCCACACGTGAAGAGATGGCGCTGGCATATGAGAGGCTCAGCCTTGGAGCCATAGCCAACAGCGACTATCTGCAGGTGAAGACGCAGCTTGCCAGCGAGGAGCTGACGCTTGCCAATGCCATAAACAACCTTAAAATGGCCAGGGTGACCCTGATGCAGCTTATGGAATACCCTGTCGATGATTCATTTGATATTGCAAGACCGGATATTGATTCTTTATTATCACTTCCTCCTGTTACCAGCGCGTCGTCAGTGTTCCAGGAGGCGATACAGGTAAAACCACAGATCAGGAATGCTGAGCTGGGCCGGGAGAGTGCAGCGGTCGATCTTGAGCTGGCAAAAGGAGGGTTTTATCCTACGGTGTCAGTTAACGCCGGACTGAGTACAGGATTCACACAGGCGGCAGAGATGGGTTCACAGCTGAAAAGCGGATTCACTCCCTCGGTGGGCCTTTCGGCCTCCATCCCTATTTTCCGTAACAACCAGAACAAATCGTCCGTGGCAAAGGCCATGCAGGGGATCACTACCGCTGAGCTTGACGAACTCAACACACGAAACCAGCTCCGGAAGGAGGTTGAACAGGCAGTCCTGGATGAGCAGTCGGCACTGATAAGCTACGAGGCATCTGTAAACCAGTATGAGGCCTCGCTCGAAACATACAACGTCGCAGAAGAAAAATTCAAGCTTGGAGCAATGAACTCTGTCGACTTTCTGATACAGAAGACCAACCTCGCTTCAGCTGAAAGCAAGTTACTGCAGGCAAAGTACGAGCTTGTCTACTGCCATAAGATCATTGACTTCTACAGGGGGAAATCACTGACATTTTAATTTAAGGAACCTGTAACGGATACAACAGATGTAATCAACTTATTCTATCACGCGCAGGTACATCTTTATAGTAATGAGATACCAGGAGGTTCAAACACACAAAAGAAACAAACAGGTAAAATGATGAAAAGCAGGAACATATTCATAGGCACCGGTTTTCTCGCCGCTGTCGCTGCAACAATTCTGTCGGTCCACAGCTGCAGGAAAAGCAATACGTACAGTTTTGAGACGGCTGAAGTAACAAAAGGGTCAATTGTAAATACCGTCACCGCAACGGGCACCCTTGAGGCGATCACTTCGGTGGTGGTAGGGACACAGGTCTCAGGGATAGTCGATAAGCTATATGTCGACTTTAATTCGGTTGTAAAGAAAGGGCAGGTGCTGGCTGAGCTTGACAAGACCTCTTTGCGGTCGGGAGTGCAGCAGGCACTTGCCACCCTTGACAATGCGAAGGCGGAGATGGAATACCAGAGTTCCAACTACGACAGGAGCAAAGCGCTGTATGAAAAGAATCTGATTGCCCAGGCTGACTATGACCAGGCAAAGTATAACTATGAAAAGTCAAAGTCAACCCTGAAAAACTCCCAGGCGCAGTATGACAAGGCGCTTGTTCAGTTGGGATATGCAACCATTTATTCCCCTATCGACGGTGTGGTGATGAACAGGGCGGTAGATGAGGGCCAGACCGTGGCGGCAAGCTTTAATACTCCTGAGATATTCACCATAGCACAGGATCTGACTCAGATGCAGGTTGAGGCTGACATCGACGAGTCGGACATCGGTATGGTAAAACAGGGACAGAGGGTGGAGTTTGACGTGGATGCCTACCCGGATGAGAAATTTGCCGGGACAGTAGAACAGATAAGGCTGTCGCCGGTGACAACCTCGAGTGTTGTCACCTATACGGTTATCATTAATGCGCCCAACCCTGATAAGAAGCTGTTACCGGGCATGACAGCCAACATAGTAATCTATGTGGAGGAGCTGAAGGATGTGCTTACCATACCCTATAAAGCAGTGAAATTCACACCTGATGCTGACTATCTTGCCAGGCAGGGCAGGAAGAACATGCAGGAGGGGGGAGTATCCCGTCCGCAGGCCGGTGCTCCTGCCTCCGGAGAAAACAGACCTCCCGCAGCTGCCGCAGGAGGAAATGCACAGGCATCACGTCCCGGGAACGGCAGTATGAGAGGAACCGGAACAGGAGGAGCAGGCATGGGAATGCGGGAGATGGCCGCAGGAGGGGCAAAGGCAACTGCCACACTGTCCGGAGGGTCCGGGATGCCTTCCGTGGTATGGGTAAAGGAAGCCGACGGCATCAGGCCTGTACCTGTTAAACTGGGCTCCAATGATGGTGATAACAGCGAGGTAAAGTCGGGACTTAAGGAAGGAGACAATGTGGTTATAAGAATGAGTATCGCCACTGCCAAAGACAAGAAGGCAAAAGAGGTGACATCCAGCCCATTCATGCCAACCCCCCCGGGAAGACGTAACACCCAGAGCTCATCCGCTTCAAAATCCAACACTTCAGCAAGGAACTAACGATGAAGGCAATAATTGACATATCATCCCTGAAGAAAGACTATCAGGTAGGTGAGGTCACAGTGCATGCCCTGAGAGGTATTGACCTCAGCATTTATGAGGGAGAATTCGTTGCGATAATGGGTGCCAGCGGTTCAGGTAAGTCTACGATGCTTAACATAATAGGCTGTCTGGACAGACCGACCGAAGGGACATATCATATCGACGGTGTAAACGTTGCCGACATGTCAAGGAATGAGAGAGCCATGATACGAAACAGGAAGATCGGATTTGTCTTCCAGTCATATAACCTGCTTTCCCGTACCTCGGCACTGGAGAACGTCGAGCTGCCGCTTATGTATAACTCCAGGATGAAGGCCAGAGAACGGAGGGAGAGGGCTATTAATGCCATGGAGGCAGTAGGGCTGGCTGACAGGATGGGACATATGCCCAACCAGCTCTCGGGTGGCCAGCAGCAGAGGGTGGCTATTGCCCGTTCACTGGTAAATGACCCGGTGGTTATCCTTGCCGACGAGGCTACAGGAAACCTCGACACACGGACATCGTACGAGATAATGTCACTCTTCCAGGAGCTAAACAGCAAGGGGAAGACCATTGTCTTTGTGACACATGAGCCTGATATAGCCCGTTGTATGACCAGGAGCGTGGTCTTTCGCGACGGTCATATCATAAGGGAGGAAGAGGTTACGAATCGGCTGAATGCCGGAGAGATGCTTAGGGCGTTACCGGTGGAACAGGATTAAAAAGCAGGAGAAAAATGAATCTGGGAAATCTTTTAAAAGTAGCGATAAACGCCCTTAAGCGTAACAAGATGCGTTCATTCCTGACCATGCTGGGCATAATTATAGGGGTGGCTTCTGTCATCACCATGCTTGCTATCGGCCAGGGATCAAAAAAGAGTATTCAGGATCAGATTGCGAGCATGGGTTCCAATATGCTGTTCGTGATGCCGGCTAACATGAGGATGGGTGGCGTGCAGCAGGGCAATTCCAGTTCGCAGAGGCTGACGGTAAATGACGTCAATGCCATAAAAGCCGATTGTGATGCTGTGATAGCCGTCTCACCGGAGGTGCGAAGCAGCGGACAGGCTGTCTATGGTAATTCAAACTGGCCCACCACCATCTATGGTGGCAATGAGCAGTATCTTGTTATTAAAAGCTGGACTGTCGTCAGCGGTCGTAACCTTACAGACAGCGAGGCCAGAGGCTCGGCAAAGGTCTGCCTGATAGGACGAACGGTAGCTGACGAACTCTTCGGCGAAGGAGTCGACCCCACCGGCGAGACCATCAGGTTCAAAAACATACCCTTCAGGATCATCGGCGTGCTGGCAGAGAAGGGACAGAACAGCTTCGGGCAGGACCAGGATGATGTTCTTATTGCACCATACACTACGGTTCAGAAGCGGATACTGGCACAGACACATATTCAATCGATACAGATGTCTGCCCGCAGTGCGGAGGATTCAGAACTGGCAGAGACCCAGGTTGAGGAGGCGCTGCGTCGCACCCACAAGCTCCGGGAAAGTGAGGATAATGATTTTGAGATCAGAAGCCAGGAAGAGCTGGCTACGACCATGACGTCGGTAACAGAGATACTTACTATCCTGCTGGGAGCAATAGCCGGTATATCTTTGCTGGTAGGAGGCATAGGTATCATGAATATCATGTACGTCTCAGTCACAGAGCGGACAAGGGAGATAGGACTCAGGATGTCGATCGGTGGCCGCAGCATAGATATCCTCCTTCAGTTTCTTATAGAATCGATAATGCTGAGTGTTTTTGGCGGATTGATAGGCATCATGCTCGGCTTCGGAGCCTCTTCCATCGTGGAGATACTCACCAGCTGGCCTATAAGTGTCATGTGGAGCTCGGCTATACTCGCCTTTGTTGTCTGCACAGTCATCGGGATCTTCTTTGGCTGGTATCCGGCACGGAGGGCTTCCGAGCTCGATCCCATCGATGCATTGAGATATGAGTGATTTTTAAATGAGAATCATTAGCTTTGACAATAGTATGAGAACGGAGGACCTGAGCAGGAAGAAGAAAGGGCTACCTGTGCTGCTGCATGCAACAGGCTGGATAATACTTTTTATCCTGCCCCAGTTCCTTATCACCGGAGGGGGGTTCGGGGACCTGCATACTACAATGATCATCTTCTTCCACACACTGATATTTGGCTCGATATTTTATATCAACTACTTCTGGCTGGTGCCATGGATGATGAAAAAGGGCGGGTTGATAAGATACATTCCGGTTGCACTGGGTCTGATAGTGATTGTCAGCATTGGCTCCAACATGGTGTTCCGGAAGGCGTTTCCGCCTCCACAGGAGGTCCGCGAGAGGATCGATCATGAGAGAGCACAGGATAACAGGGACGGGACGAGACACAGGAAACGCATGCCTGCCGGAATGGCTTTCTATAACTATTTCATAACCTCTTTCCTCGTGACAGGTTTTTCGCTGGGGTTGCGTTATGCTGAGAGCTCTGTGAAAAAGAGCGAAGAGATCAAAGAGCTCGAGAGGGAGAAGCTGAACTCAGAGCTGGCTCTTCTCAAGAACCAGGTGAGCCCCCATTTCTTTTTCAACACGCTGAACAACATTTATTCACTCATTGCCATAAACCAGAAAGATGCGCAGGAGGCAGTGCTGAGTCTTTCAAAGATGATGAGGTACATGTTGTATGAGTCTGAGCCAGGGAATACAAACCTCAGCCATGAGATAGAGTTCATGAAGGGTTATATTGATCTCATGAGGCTGAGGATGAGCGACAGGGTAAAACTGACGGTGGACTTCCCCGCAGAGTATGAAGACCATGACCTGCCGCCGCTGCTGTTCATACCCTTCATCGAGAATGCCTTCAAGTATGGAGTGAGCAATAAGGGCAATTCATTCATTGACATCTACCTGCGCTCGGATACAGACCGTATTTCTTTCCGTGCCAGGAACAGCATAACCGTGGTGAACAGTAATGCCCCCCAGGCTGCGTCGGGGATAGGACTTGATAATGTCAGGAAGAGGCTTGCCCTGATTTATCCGGGACGCTATGAGCTGAAGACAGGTGAACAGGATTCCGTTTTTATTGTGGAACTGACAATAATGATGTAAAATGCCTGAGTGATGATACGGGTAGTTGCCATTGACGATGAGCCGCTGGCATTGCAGCTGGTGAAAGGTTATGTTGAGAAGACCCCTTCACTCGATCTGGCCGGGCTTTTTGATAATCCTGTTGATGCCGTGGCTTTCATCCGTTCATCGGATGTTGACCTTGTCCTGCTTGACATTCAGATGCCTGACCTGACAGGTACCGAGATGGCCAGGGTCATTGCCGGCGGGCCGAAGGTTATCTTTACCACTGCCTATGAGAAATATGCCCTTGAGGGCTTCCGGCTTGATGCAGTGGATTACCTGCTGAAACCGTTCAGTTATGCTGAGTTCGTGAGGGCCATCAATAAGGCCAGCAAGCTCATAGAGCTTGAGATGAGAGAGTTACCCGGGCTGGAGGTCAGGAACGATTTTCTGTTCATAAAATCAGATTACAAGATCAGGCGGATCAACTTCTCCGAAATACTGTACATTGAGGGATTGAAGGATTATGTCAAGATCTTTCTTGTGGGAGAAAAGAAGCCAGTACTCTCTCTTTCGACTATGAAGGCGCTTGAAGCCAGGCTGCCGGGAGACAGGTTCATGCGTGTGCACCGCTCCTACATTGTCAACCTTGAGATGGTGAAGGTCATTGAACGAAACCGTATCGTTCACGGCGATGTACGTATCCCTGTCACTGATCAGTACAGGGATAACTTTCAGAAGTTTCTTGACAGGAATTTTATCTGAGGCTGCCGGCTGACTGTCTGGCTTTTTCCGGGGAAACTACATTTGCAGCCATAGAATTACAAATCATCTGTTTTTACTGTTAAATGTAAAAGCAACCGGGAGTTGTGTCATCTGATGATACGGCTCGATGGTAAGAGTGAATCAGGGCGGCCGGAGCGTCTGACTTTTTATGCCTGGTGCGGTTATATGTGATAATAAGAGCTTTAAGTGAATTGCATTTTAATAAATTTAAACCTAAATTTGCTAAATCATAAGATACGGTCCTGATAAAGTGGTAACAGAGAGTCAATGTATTTTCAAAAAAAATAATCATATGAAGGCGTAAATATATTTGCGCATTAAAACGATTAAGCATATATTTGAAATCTCACAGTAATTATCAGGCATAGGCTTGTGAGAGCATGTATGGTTTGATTTAAGTGATAAGATTTTGAAAAAGAAAAGGGTTTCATTAAAGGATATTGCTGATAAGGTCGGTGTATCAACTGCCCTTGTTTCGTACGTTTTAAATGGCCAGGAGAAGGAGAAGAGAGTAGGTGCTGAGGTAGTGATAAAGATCCGGAAGGCGATGGAGGAGATGAATTACAAGCCTAATTTCATCGCCCGGAGCTTAAGGTATGGAACGACTCAGACTATCGGGCTTATCGTTACTGATATCGCAAACCCGTTTTTCAGTACCATGGCAAGACACATTGAGGATGAGGCATATAAGTCGGGCTACACTGTGATAATCGGCAGTTCGGATGAGACCTCTGCAAAGTCGGATCTCCTTGTGGAGACACTCCTTAACAGGCAGGTTGACGGGTTCATTGTTGTTCCGGCGGAGGGTTGCGAAGACTGCCTGAGTCAGATTATTGAAGACAAGGTGCCGGTAGTGATGGTTGACAGGTATGTACCGGGACTGGTCTCTAACCATGTTGTGCTTGACAACTACTCGGCGTCGTATAATGCCACTATGCATCTGATCAACAAAGGATACAAGAACATCGGCCTGGTGGCTTACAAATCATACCTTATTCACATGAGAGAAAGGGTAAGGGGATACGAGGAGGCCATGAAGGCAAAAGGCCTTGAAAAGCAGATATGGATCAAATACATCAGGTTTAACCATCTTAAGACAGATATTAACAAAGTGATCGAGGCAATAGGTTCAAAAGAGGATAACAATATCGACGCCCTTTTCTTTGCCACAAACACACTCTCAATGGCCGGGTTGTATAAAATACACAGCCTGGGTATAAAAGTGCCTGATGAACTTGCTATTATTGGTTTTGACGGGAATGAGGCATTTGACTTTTTCTATGCCCCGATAACTTATGTCAAGCAACCGGTAGACGAAATGGGCAAGGAAGCAGTAAGGATTCTGCTTGACCAGATGAACGGATCCAAGAAAATATCTCATGTTAACCTGATGTCACAGCTTATACTGAGGAACTCATGTTAGGTTTTTTTTGAAAAGTAGTTTAAACGATTAATGAGAACAAAGTGAAGAAGACTTTCTGTTTGACAGTAGCGATTGGCTTAATGACTATGAATGCATTGGCCCAATCTGAAAACAACGCTCTCTCAGTGAACATGAGCAACCTGTTTATGGTCTCTGAGGCAATTAGCAGGTCTATCAGTCCAGAGAACATCACCGGCGAAAAAGGGAAAGGCGGGATGGCAAATCCCGAGGACAAAGATCAGAAGAATGTCGCAAATGCTGCCAGGGCCGCTTCTGAACTCGGTACCGGATGGAAGGTCAATCCGTATGTTATTATTAACCCCGGCGAGACATTCACCATGGCAGATATAGAAGGCCCGGGAGCAATACAGCATATATGGCTGACTCCCACAGGTAACTGGCGCTTCTCCACTTTGCGCATTTACTGGGATGACGAAAAAGAGCCGTCGGTAGAGTGCCCCGTGGGCGATTTCTTCTGCATGGGATGGGGAGAATATGCACCTGTAAGCTCACTGGCGGTATGCGTTAACCCTGGATCGGCCTTCAACTGTTACTGGGTAATGCCATTCAGGAAGAAATGCAGGATCACCATGGAGAATATAGATCCTGAAAAACCAATGAGGCTCTATTACCAGGTTGATTATACACTTACCGATATACCAGATGGGGCAGCCTATTTCCATGCCCAGTACAGGAGAACCCCTTACAATTCAACATCGGTATACACGATAGCAGATGGTATCAAGGGCAAGGGGCAGTATGTAGGTGTTTACATGGCCTGGGGTGTTAAAAACAACGGATGGTGGGGTGAAGGAGAAATAAAATTCTATCTCGACGGTGATGTCAAATATCCAACCATATGCGGTACAGGCACTGAAGATTATTTCTGCGGATCATATGACTTTGACACAATGATCAGGAACGAAGCCGGTATTGAAGAAAAGCAATACACCGAATTTTGTACCCCATACGCCGGGCTGCCTCAGGTTATAAGAGGCGACGGCCACTATAAGGTTATGCAACGGTTTGGACTTTACAGGTGGCATGTTACTGACCCGGTTCGGTTTAAAAAGGATCTGAAGGTGACGATACAGGACCTGGGATGGCACTACGGAGGGAGGTATCTTGCCCAGCACTCCGACATATCTTCAGTTTGCTACTGGTATCAGACAGAACCACATGCCAGTTACCCGAAATATCCCGACTGGTCACAGCTGGAAATTAATTAAAACATTAAAAAAACATATAGTATGGCTAACAGATTAATAGGAAGATTTCCTAAAGTAGGTATTCGCCCTGTGATTGACGGGAGAGAAAAAGGTATACGGGAATCCCTTGAGGTTCAAACAATGAACATGGCAAAAGCCGCCGCAAGGCTTATTGAGTCGTCGGTACGGTTTCCATCAGGGGAAAAAGTAGAATGTGTTATATCAGAAACAACTATCGGAGGTGTTGCTGATGCTGCCCGTTGTGCCGATCAGTTCCAGAGGGAAGGTGTCGGGGTGTCGCTTACAGTAACACCTTGCTGGTGCTATGGAACGGAGGTAATGGACACAGATTCACTTATCCCGAAAGCAATATGGGGTTTCAATGGCACGGAACGTCCGGGGGCCGTCTACCTTGCTGCTGCTCTTGCCGGTTATAACCAGAAGGGACTGCCCACATTCGGCATCTATGGCAAGGATGTGCAGGATGCCGGCGATGAGACAATACCCGATGATGTCAGGGAAAAGATACTGCGTTTCGTAAGGGCAGCCCTTGCTGTAGCCTACATGAAGGGCAAGACATACCTCTCTGTGGGCTATACCTCAATGGGAATTGCCGGATCAACTGTCAATCCCGATTTCCTGCAGGACTACCTGGGGCTCAGAAGCGAGTTTGTTGATATGAGTGAGATCAAGGGCAGGATGGATGATGGCATTTATGATAACGATGAGTTTAAGAAAGCCATTGCATGGGTGAAGGATAAATGTATCGAAGGTCCCGGCCCTGACAATAAGCCTGTTGACAGGAAGAAAAAAGATCTCGACTGGGAAGCTGTTGTCAAGATGACACTTATCTTCCGTGACCTGATGATCGGGAATAAAAGCCTGGCACAGATGGGATACGGGGAAGAGGCTCGCGGGAGGAATGCGATTGCTGCCGGATTCCAGGGTCAGAGACAATGGACCAATTTTTATCCTACAGGTGACTTTACAGAGGCTATCCTTAATTCTTCGTTTGACTGGAACGGTATCAGGGAAGCCTTCGTTGTTGCAACTGAAAATGACTGTCTGAACGGCATATCAATGCTTTTCGGACATCTTCTCACCAACACGGCCCAGATATTTTCCGATGTAAGAACCTACTGGAGTCCCGACGCTGTCAAACGGGTGACCAATTATAAGCTTGAGGGATTAGCATCTGACGGGTTTATTCACCTTATCAATTCCGGATCAACAGCGCTTGACGCTACGGCTCAGCAGAGGGACAGTGAAGGCAATCCGGCAATGAAACCGTTCTGGGATATCACCCAGGAGGAGGCCGACAAATGCCTGGAGAAGACCCGCTGGTGCCCGGCAGTCGATTATTTCAAGGGGGGAGGATTTTCATCCCAGTTCCTGACAGAAGGCCAGATGCCTGTTACAATGCTCAGGGTGAACCTGATCAAAGGCCTTGGACCGGTTATCCAGATTGCCGAAGGATGGACGATCCAATTACCGGAGAATGTTCATAACACACTGGATAAGCGGACTGATCCCACCTGGCCGACAACATGGTTTGTGCCAAGGACCAATGGCCAGGGGCACTTCAAGGATGTATATTCTGTGATGGCAGCATGGGGTGCAAATCACGGGGCAATTTCATACGGACATATAGGCGCAGACCTGATCACACTTTCATCCATATTAAGGATACCTGTATGCATGCACAATGTAGCTGAAGAGAGTATCTTCAGACCGAGTGCATGGAACTCTTTTGGCATTGAGCCCGGCAGTGCCGACCAGCTTGCCTGTAAAAATTACGGACCATTGTATCGTTGAATAATAAAAAAACATGACAGTATGAAAACAGTTTTAAGAAACGGTGGCTTTCTTTTGGTAATTCTATCAGTGCTGCTTTTCCTGTCTTCCTGTTCATCATCGGGTAATAAACAAAACAAAGAAATGAATAAGACCGGATCAGCTACAGAGGAAGGGACTTACGGGTATGATGTCAGTTTCTTCGCCCAAAAGGAAATAAAGACAATTGAGTTAAAGGATGAGGATTCAAAATCTGCTATTTTGGTTATACCTGCCTACCAGGGCAGAGTGATGACCAGTACATCTTCCGGCGAGGGAGGGATCAGTTACGGCTGGATCAATTATAAACTTATCTCTTCCGGTGAAGTTGACAAACAGTTTAATCCCGTCGGTGGCGAAGAGAGGTTCTGGCTGGGCCCTGAAGGTGGTCCCTTCTCAATATATTTCAAGCCGGGAGACGAACAGGTTTATGAAAACTGGCTGGTCCCTCCTGTGATCGATACTGAGAGCTATGACATTGCCTCTGTTGACAGCAAATCGGTCAGGTTTACAAAGAATGCACTGATTGCAAATGCCAGCGGGACAGAGTTCAATGTGGGAATTGAAAGGACGGTAACTCTCCTTGCCAGGGAAGAGGTCTCCGAGGTACTTGGCGTTGCCATTCCCGACAATATCAGAATGGTAGGGTACCAGACCGAGAACACCATTACAAACCTGGGAAAGACCGCCTGGACGAAAGAAGGAGGGCTTCTATCGATATGGATGCTTGGTATGTTTAATCCTTCCCCGGAGACAACGGTCTTTATTCCTTATAATCCAGAAGGTGAAGGGACAATTGTCAATGATGAATATTTCGGGAAAGTGCCTTCTGACAGGCTCATAGTTGACAATAACACGGTATTCTTCAAAATAGACGGCAAACTGAGGAGCAAGATCGGTATACCCCCGGAAAGGGCAACCGAATTATGTGGCAGTTATGATTCGGGAAGGAAAATATTAACACTGCTATGGTGCTCAATACCGGCCGGCCCGGAGGTATATGTCAATTCACAATGGGGGAAGCAGGACAATCCGTTTAAGGGAGATGTCATCAATTCCTATAATGACGGCCCGGTTGATGACGGATCAATAATGGGTCCTTTCTATGAGATTGAGACATCGTCCCCGGCAGCAGCACTCTCACCTTCCGGTTCACTTAAACACACCCAGAGAGTAATGCATCTGGAAGGTGATGAAGCAGACCTGGCCGGTATTGTCAGATCATTATTCGGACTCGATCTAAATGATATAGCCGGTAAATTTCAAGAATAAGCAACTTTAAGATACTTACAATATGGAAAATCACCGTATTATCCCGAAAGGCATTGTCTGGCCCTTTATCCTTTTATCCTCACTGTTTTTTGCATGGGCGGTGCCGAACAACCTGACAGACACTATGCTGGCTGCCTTTAAAAGAATCATGAGTCTTACGGATACAAAGACAGCATGGATCCAGGTTGCCTGTTACTTATGCGGATATGGCTGTTTTGCAATACCGGGTGCACTGTTCATAAAAAAATACACCTATAAGTCGGGAGTTATGCTTGGCCTGAGCATGTACGCACTGGGAACCTTCATGTTTTATCCGGCCATGGTAGTATCGAGGGGAAGCACAGAGATAGGCTTCATAATGTATCTTTTTGCCATTCTCATATTATTTGCAGGCTTATCGATCCTGGAAACCTCAACTAATTCATATGTCTGTGCCATCGGTCCTGAGGCGACTGCCACGCAGAGACTTAACTTTGCCCAGTCATTCAATCCCTTCGGGGCTATATCCGGGGTGATAATCAGCCAGGTGTTCATTCTGTCGAACCTCAGCACCATGACCGCAAACCAGCGTGCAGTGCTGCCACATGATGAACTTGTCAGGATACAGGGGCTCGAACTGAAATCACTTTCACTTACATATGTGATCATCGGGCTCGTAATGGTGGGGCTGTTGCTGGCAATATACCTCACCAGGATGCCTAACCTGAAGGAAGAAGATAAGAAGCTTGACTTCTTTAATACCTTCAAAAGACTGAGAAAGAACGGCAATTATGTGTGGGGAGTAGTTGCACAATTCTTTTATGTAGGTGCGCAGATTGCAGTCTGGTCATTCATCATCAGGTATGTGATGCAGCAATTGCAGCTTGACGGTGTCATCGCCGCTCTGGGACCTAACCCGACGACTGCACAGATTATTGAAAAACTGCGAAGTGTAGAGCCGGTAGCAGCCGGATTCTATAATTTCCTTGACCTGATAGGTCTTGATGCCCTTCTGCCGAGAACTGCCGAACAGGCCGGAGCGACATATTACATTATGTCATTGTGTCTCTTTGTCATAGGGCGGTTTGTATGCACCGGGCTGATGAGGTTTATCAAGCCGAGGTACCTGCTGACAGGCCTGGCAGCGCTTGCTTTTATCTTCACAATGATAGCAATCTATGGCCACGGATTCTACGGTGTATATGCTTTGATGGGTATTTCAGGATGCATGTCGCTGATGTTCCCGACAATATACGGCCTGGGGATAGATGGTCTCGGAGAGGATACAAAGATCGGAGGAGCAGGTATGATCATGGCTATTGCCGGGGCAGCTTTCCTTACACAGATACAGGGGATTGTTTCTGACCAGTCGGGGAACATAATATATGCCTACTGGGTACCTGCCATTGCCTTCCTTGTAGTTGGATTTTATGCTGCAGTAATTGCACGCAGGCATGAAATCAATAAGCTTAAGAATACTGCTTAACAGCAATAATTTTAAGATGATGGCAAGAGTCGCACACACCATTGCTTTGATTATTCTGCTTCCGTGGATCTTCGGTACGGAAGTCACCGCCCAGACAGGAGGCGTAGCCGAAACACCGGCAGAGATGTGGCAGAGATGTGAAAAGACCCTGCCGGACCCTGGCCTGTCGATCCTGAAGGATGAGATCATTACTTCGGATACCGACCCTGCTGTTAAGCTGCGCAGGATAGAACTGAAATTCTACAGCCAGGAAATCAATGGCAGAAGATGGGGACATCCGTGCGTGGTCTATCTGCCTGCAAATAAAAAGGATTACCTCCGCGGGGAGAAGCGTGGCAAAGTGGTCATCATCGGCCAGCGAAGCTGGGATGGTCTTGCCACGGGTCCCTGGCGTGACTCTTTCCTGGGTAACTATGGAGAACCGATAGCTGCACTTACAGGATATCCTACTATGATATGCCCAGTCCCGGGTGAGTATGACAGCCTGCCCGGCATGGAGATTTCCATAGCTTTTCTGGGAGATATGGTGAAGCAGACAAATGATCCTGTAAATCATAACTATTTCAGGCTCGCTGTTCCTTACCTGCGCGCAATGGACGTAATGGCATCAGTCCTGGGTATTGATAAGTCTGAGGTGCGTGCAGTAATAGGCGGGCACAGTAAAAGGGCCACATCCGCATTTACAGCGGCAGCAGTAGATCCCGGCAGGATTGTCGGCCTGGTCTATATGGGGAACGAATCCGTCTTTGACAGTATGAGGGAACCGCCTAATAAACTGGTGTCACCTGCCTGGACAAAACAATGGGTAAAAGCCCAGACACTCTATCTGGGCGCCACCAATGAAGACGGTTACAGAATGTTCAACATCAACAGGCTCCAGGAGAAAATGGACGGGAAGTGGACCATTGAGTACATCCCGAACTACAGGCATGCAACAATGTCTGAAAAGCATTTTCTTGACTGGAGGATGTGGGTGAAGCATGTTTTTGAAGGTCGTCCGCTTACCGTGATCAGCGATCTGAGCTACAGGGAAGTGCCTGACGGATTTCAGTGGGGAGGCCGGGAAATGATTGCAGGAACCCTCTTCAGGGCACGGATAGAATCACCGAACAAGATCATACAGGCAAAAGTATGGTATGTCTATAATGACGATGAACCTTACTGGCGTGACCTGTTCTGGTATCCGGAATTCATGGTAAAAACCGGAGAAGGGGATTACTACGAAGGATATGTCACCGGCAAGCTTCCTGATGCCTGGCTGGTAGAGGTAAAGGATATAGCATATGGTACTGCAGGTTATGTCAGCAGCCTGCCGCAGGATATTACCGGATTGAACAGGGAAACAAAAGTATCAAGGGGATCACGTAGTCGTAACTGGGGGAAAAAGTAAGGATCAACCAATAAAAAAATAGTATCCGATGAGAAGAAAAGTTACCTTTTTCTTACTCGCCCTGATAGGGACATCTATGGTCTATTGCCAGACTGCAGACACTGTTTTCAGCCCGGCAGAACTCTGGCAGAGATGCCAGAAAACACTGCCCGGGACGAACATGTCAATAACCAGTGACGAGGTGGTTAATTCACTGACCGATCCTGATCAGCGACTAAGACGGATTGAGTTTACTTTTACAAGCCAGGTCTTTGCGGGAAAGGAATGGGTCCATCCGTGTGTTATGCTTATACCTGTCGATTACAACAAGAGGGTAAAGGAACCGGATCGCAGGGGAAAGGTTGTCATCATCGCCAATGGAGGAGGTAATGAAGCGGAGCCATTCCTTATCAACTATGGAGACCCTGTTGCGACTCTGACCGGCTACCCTACACTCGTCTTTCAGAATCCGGGGACGGGTACGGAGGGAGAATTCAGATTCTATGTCGAGCGTGAGATGCAGAAACTGACAGCCGACCCAATTGACCATAGTTATTTCAGGACATCGGTGCCATACCTCAGGGCAATGGATATTATTGCCGATATCCTGAAAATCGACAGGAGTGAAATCAGGGCAATTATAGGCGGCCATAGCAAGAGAGCCACATCCGCTTATATAGCAGCAGCGGTTGACTCATCAAGGATATCCGGTGTCGTCTATATGGGAAATGAATCTGTATGGGGTATTACCGAAGGATATCCGTCAGTAAATCCCGGCAGGATCAAGGACCAGGTAAAAGCCAGGGTTCTCTACATTGGTGC
The DNA here is from genome assembly GCA_003250475.1 of Bacteroidota bacterium. Classification (GTDB taxonomy): domain Bacteria; phylum Bacteroidota; class Bacteroidia; order Bacteroidales; family VadinHA17; genus SR-FBR-E99. The sequence continues at coordinate 23,969 of QKGI01000068.1, forward strand.
TTCCAATGAATATTACCGCCCGGGAAAGTACGAGTATCATATGTATAACATTAATAAGATACTTGAGACTATGGACGGCAAATGGACTATCGAATATATCCCCAATTACATCCATTTTGCCATGTCCGAAAAGCATTTCATGGACTGGAGAATGTGGGTCAGTCATGTTTTCGAGGGAAGGCCAATCCCAACGATCAGTGACTTCTCCTACCGTAAAATAGAGAATGGGACGAGATTCAGAGCGAAGGTAGAATCTGACAGCAGGATCATCCAGGTGATGCTATGGCATACCTATACTGGCAATGTCCCGCCATACTGGCGTGATCTTTTCTGGCGCCCGGGCCTGATGGTAAGGCAGGATGATGGTTACTACGAAGGTTATGTCGGAGGCGAAGTGCCGGACGCCTGGATCGTAGAAGTAAAAGATATTGCATACGGTGTACCCGGTTATGTGTCAGGTCCTCCCCAGGATATTACCGGGAAGAGAAACTGGCATGTGGACGATTGAAGGACACGGTATTTAATTAAAAGATAATAAGTTATGAAGAAGACCGGATTATTCTTAACAGCTTTTATGGTGTCAATGCTGGCATCTCCGTTCCTGTGTGCCCAGACTATCCCGGATATGCGCGACTATCCGTCACAGTTTGTGCCTCATAACTATTCTCCGGTATGGAGAGGAGCTAAGGCAGACACGCTCTTTCCATCGGAAGTGCTGGGATATGGTAAAAATGTATCGATTTTTACCCCGGAAAAGTTCGGATGTAATCCAGAGGAGAAATATGCCCTGATAATAATGTTTGACAGGCAGGATGTACGCATAATAGATAATCTCCTTTCATCCGTTGACCTGCTTGAGAGCTACGGGCAGATACCCCGCACCGTGGTTGTCGGTATCGAATCGGGCAGGGGTCCTGACCAGAGAAGAAGGGAGGCAAAATGGGGTATCGACGGAAGCAATGCCTTCGGGGAAAAGTATGATGAATTTGTCTTTGATGAGCTCGTACCTTATCTTCTTGACAATTACATGATTGACAAGAACCAGATCATTGTATACGGTCATTCGTGGTTCGGATATCATAGTTCGATGATCCTGATCAACCATATTCCTGACCTTTTCGCTGTGATATCGGCAAGCCCGTGTTGCCTGTCAAGCCAGCGTATCGATGACATAGTAAGGTCTGTCACCCATTGCGGGCCGCTCGATCATAAGTTCTTCTACAGGGTGGCTTCCGGCCATGATATAGGTGATGACCTTGATGTCTACCGGGAATTAACAGGTAAAATAACACTTTCACGTCTTCCTGAGAACTTTGATTACAAGCCAACATGGTTCAATGCCGCCATGCATATGGAAGTACCCGGGTTACTCTTTCACCAGGCACTTTACGATATTTACTCGGACTGGTCCGACCTGGCCTTTGCATATGCCGATCCGGCAAATTGCCCGACCTTTGATGATGCCAGACTGTATGACAGTCTTCAGGCCATCTCTGACAAGATCTATGGCATCAAAATACCGATCTATGACAGGCATCTAAAGATGCGGGTAGAGTATTACCGCTATATCAAGGACAAGGATGTCAGTAACAAGGGCAAAATAGCGACCTGGAAATTTATGATCTCCAAATACGGAGGTACCCCCGAGTTGTATCTTAATATTGCCGAAACATACAAGGATATGAATGACCGTGGTAATGCAAAAGCATACCTTGAAAAGGTCAGGGCCAGTGACATTGACGCTGCAATTAAGAAAAGAGTGACCGACCTGGAGGCAGAAATAAACAGGTTGCAAGAGTAACCTGCGCCTGCCCGCTGCTTAGCCCTGGTTACGGGGACTAAAAAAGACAGTTAGACAATCGACTAAAGAGGAAAGAAATGAATAGAATTAAGCTCGTACTATCTTCCTTAATCATCCTTCTCTCCGCATTGCCTGGGACCACTTTGTGCCAATCCAGTGTTACGGATAATCAAAAAGAAACGACCTTCAGATCACACCCGATGACGGGTATCTGGAGAGGAGAAAAAAAGGACACCCTGTTTCCTTCCTGCTCACTGGGCTATGCCAAGAACGTAACCATCTTTACTCCCAAAGGGTTTGGTAATATCGCTACGGAGAAATATCCACTGCTGATCACATTTGACAGGAATGGGATCGATCTGACAAACTTCCTGTTACATTCAGTAGATATCCTTGAGAATGCGGGACAGATACCTCGTATGGTTATAGCCTCAATTGAGTCCGGAGGTGATCCGGGAGACAGGACAAAAGAGGCAAAATGGGGTATTGACGGAGGAGATGCATACGGTGAACGGTATGATGAATTTGTTTTTGATGAACTTATTCCCTCCCTGGTCGGGGATTATTCGATAGACCCCGGCCAGATCATCATCTATGGCCATTCCTGGTTCGGGTACCATACTGCAATGATTTTGCAGAAACATATACCTGACCTGTTTGCTGTAATATCTGCCAGCCCATGCTGTCTGTCAAGCACCAGGATTGATGAGATCGTTGAAGCTGTCAGAACAACCGGCCCTCTGGAACATAAGTTCTTCCTGAGGATTGGATCGGGACATGATATTGGAGATGATCTCAACGTTTACAGGGAACTGACAGGGAAGTTGTCGATGGTCAGGCAGCCGGAGAATTTCGACTTTAAATCCACATGGTATTCTGCAGCTATGCACATGGAGGTGCCCGTGCTTCTTTTTATCCAGTCACTCTATGAGATATATGCCGACTGGGCCGATCTGGCATTTGCATATTCTGATCCGCGCAACTGCCCGACATATGACGATGCGCCTCTCTATGACAGCCTTCAGCTGCTCTCTGACAAAATATATGGACTCAGGATACCGATATCGGATAAACACATCGACTGGAGGGTGGAGTATTACAGGTATTTCAAGGATGAGAAAGTGACAAATGAAGGCAGGATTGCCACATGGAAATTCAAGCTGGAGAAATATGGCGCTAACCCCGGCCTGTATTTCAATATCTCGAATAATTACAGGCTTCTCGGGCAAACAGACTCGTCACGGGTTTATCTCAGAAAACTCAAGGCATGTGATCTGAGCGATGAGATGAAGGAAAAAGCCAGGGGACTGGAAAAGGAACTCAAGCGAAAATAATAAACAGGCAGTCAGATGAACAACGATATATATACTTTGACAGAGAAACTCGCAGGGAGACCTTCCCTCACAATGAAAAATGCGGTTAAGACAGTCTTTACGACACTGTTAATGTCTTCCCTGCTGGTGTTGTTTTCGTGCGGAGGCAGCACGGATTCAAAAAGAAAGGCGTCGGCAAGGGGAGAGCATGAGTATAACAGGGAATATACCGGTGATTACCTCAGCAGGGTGGCATTTCCCCTGGGAGGTATTGGCGCGGGGATGTTCTGCATAGAAGGAACAGGGTATTTTTCTCATATGTCAGTGAGGCACCGCCCCGACCTTTTCAATGAACCGGGAATGTTTGCAGCAATAAGCATTAAGGGGATTGAGAACGGAGCCAAAGTACTTGAAGGCCAGGTGCCTGAATGGAGGAGATTTGGCATGCCAATGAGCGGAAAGGGGGCAAGCGGTGCCAATTACGGTTTTCCCAGGTTCCATAATGCGAGTTTTAAAACGGAGTTTCCGTTCTGCAATATTGAACTGACCGATGACGCAATGCCTGTCAGGGTCATGATCACCGGATGGAGTCCGTTTATACCCGGGGACGCTGATAATTCAAGCCTTCCGGGAGGCTTCGTGGAATATGAGATTGAAAATATCACCGGCAAACCGGTTGAAGCCGTTTTTTCATTTCACTCACCGAACTTCATGAGGGTCAGGGAGATAATCCCGAACCATCCCAAGAATATTAATGGCTTCAATCTCAGGCGGATAGAGAAAGGAGTAAACAGTATCAGGCCCATGGCCAATGGCTTTGTGCTGTCACAGGCACCTACGGAAACTGAGCCCTATCTGAAAGGCGATTTCGCCATCTTCACCGATAACCGGAACACGGTTGTTGACCACTGCTGGTACAAGGATTACCTGTTTGACGGATCGACATTAACGTGGAAAGCCATTAATGAAGCCAGGCTCCAGGCTGTTGAACCTGTGGAACGCTCAGCCTCCGGGGCATCACTGTATGTGCCCCTGACGGTTAAACCGCACGAAAGTGAGACAGTCAGGATATATATGGCCTGGTATGTTCCTGAAACAAACATGGTAGTAGGTGACCAGCGGTTGAATTCAGAAGGGATGGACATGGGCGAAAAGTCCGTGCAGACAGAGCCCTACAGACCCTGGTACAGCTCAAGGTTTTCCGATATAAACGATGTAACCGGATACCTGCTTGAGAATTACGGTCAGCTGCGCAACAGATCGAAGCTGTTTGCCGATTCCTTTTACAGGATGACATTACCTCCTGAAGTCGTTGAAGCTGTGGCTGCAAACCTTACAATACTGAAGTCAACCACAATACTCAGACAGGATGACGGTCGTCTGTGGGGATGGGAAGGCAGCAGTGACGATTGGGGTAGCTGCTATGGCTCCAATACACATGTCTGGAACTATGCCCAGGCTATTCCCCATCTGTTTCCTTCACTTGAGAGGACGCTCAGGGAGACCGAGTTTCTCGTCAGCCAGAATGATGAGGGTGCCCAGGCATTCAGAACAAACCTGCCAATCTCCAGGCCAAAGGGGTATTTTGCTGCCTCTGACGGCCAGCTCGGAGGCATAATGAAGGTATACCGCGACTGGAGAATAAGCGGTGACACCGGATGGGTTACGGAGTTGTACCCTTATGTAAAAAAGAGTATAGATTACTGTATCGAGGCATGGGATCCGGAACATAACGGCTATCTCCAGGAACCGCATCATAATACCTATGATATCAATTTCTGGGGTCCTGACTGCATGTGTACCAGCTTCTACCTGGGGGCACTGACGGCGATGGTTGAGCTAAGCAAAGACCTCGGGGAACCGTATGACAGTTACCAGACCCTGCTCGATAAGGGCAAGGAATACATGGAATCTGACCTTTTTAACGGAGAATACTTCTACCAGAAGGTCAAGTGGGACGGACTGAGGCAGGAGAACCCGGAACACTTCATAGATGATACATGGAACCCGGTAGAGGCCGACCGTCTGCGCAGGGAGGGGCCCAAGCATCAGTACGGTAACGGATGCCTTTCCGACGGGGTAATAGGTATGTGGCTGGCATCCATGAGCGGCCTTGGTGAGATCCTTGATAACGATAAGGTGACGAGTCACCTGGCTTCCGTACATGCTTACAACCTGAAAAAGGACCTGAGCACTCACGTCAATCCCCAGAGGCCGGGATTTGCTTTTGGCAATGAAGGGGGTCTGCTGTTATGTTCCTGGCCCAGGGGAGACGAACCTACTCTTCCGATAATTTACAGCAAGGAGGTCTGGACAGGAATAGAGTACCAGGTTGCAAGCCATCTGATGATGAAGGGACGGGTATCAGAAGGGCTTGATATAGTACGTACCTGCCGCGACAGGTACGACGGACGAATCCGTAATCCTTTTGATGAATATGAATGCGGCCACTGGTATGCACGTGCCTTATCCAGCTATTCATTGTTGCAGGGCCTGACAGGAGCAAGATATGATGCGGTTGACAGTACCCTTTACATCAATTCTTCGATCGGTGATTTTACAGGTTTCATTTCAGCAGAAACCGGATTCGGGAATGTCGGCTTAAAGAAGGGTAAACCTTTTATGTCGGTCGCCGAAGGAGAAATAGCGGTTAAAAGAGCCGTTGTATCAGGAATAGAGCAACCGTTGTCGTTGGAATCCAGTGATTAACAGAGGGAAAATCGTGAGGAGACCGGTAAAAATATTCGCCTTTATTTTAGTAATTCTCCTGCAGGGTTTTACAGAGACTTCTGCCCAGCTGCTCAATGGTATAATAACAAAGCAGACGGGAGTATCGATGAGGGCCTCCAGCGGTAACCCGTTTAACAATAACGATAATATAGGATTCGGCAGGGGAGAGACTAAAACACTGGCACAACTGGAGGGACCGGGCAAGATAGTACATATCTGGATCACGGCTTTCTCTATGAATATCAGGTGGCCCAGTGCCCTGGTATTAAGGATTTACTGGGACGGTTCAGAGATACCGTCGGTAGAGACTCCTCTCGGCGACTTTTTTGCTGTCGGCAATGGGATGATGGCGACGGTAAATTCATTGCCGGTCAAGGTAAGCTCCTACGGGAGGTCATTAAACAGCTACTGGGAGATGCCATTCAGGAAAGAGGCAAGAATTACCATTACCAACGAATCGGAGGAGGAGACGGCGGGGTGCTATTTCATGATCGACTGGGTGAAGATGGCTGAACTGCCCCGGGATATCTTGTACTTCCATGCAAGATACCACCAGGAGGTACCTCCTGAATTTGGGAAACCCTATACGGTGTTCAGGGGTGAAGGAAGCGGACATTATGTGGGTACGGTCTTTTCATCACATAATGGCGCCGGGTTCTGGTTCGGTGAGGGCGACGACTATTTTTATGTGGATGGGGAAGCAACCCCGTCAATATCAGGAACGGGGACGGAAGACTACTTCAATGATGCCTGGAATATGCGTGTCCATTCAGGTTTGTTTACAGGTTGTACGGTATTCGAACCACGCGGGATAGATGCCAGGATCACTGCCTACCGCTGGCACATCACCGATCCGGTCATCTTTAACCGGTCTCTCAGGTTCGAGATTGAAAGGATAGGGTATCTCATGGACGAAAACGGGATCAACGTGAGCCAATCCGGTTCCCGTCCCGACAACTGGTCGTCAGTCTCATACTGGTACCAGGATTCCATTGCGGAACCCTGGTGCAGCTTCCCCTCTTACAGGGAACGGGTAGACCCGGAGATAGTCCTGCATCTTCCACTAATAGCAGAAACGATAAGACATTCCCCCAATGTTCAGATACTGGTTAATCCAATGAACAGGGCCACATATACCAAACAATGGTTTCAGGTGTTGAATAAAACAAAAGGCTCATGGATTGAAATTCCTTTCCGGATAAATGAACAGGGGAAATACTCAATGTCAATCTTCCAGTTATTGAGAGAAGACAATGGAATATGGAAGATTTATATTGACGGTAAAGAGCTGTTCCAGGCCGGTGAGTCACAGATAGCAGGTAATTATGAGATAGACAGGGTCAATCAGTTGCCGGAGGATATGATAAATACAACACTCGATTTTTACAATATCTTCCAATGGGATGAACATGAAGACTATATTTACGGTCAGAGGCGTGAAAGAAAAATAGGCCTTTTTGACTTTGAACCGGGGCAACATTATCTGAAGCTTGTCTGCATAGGTTCAAATCCTTTATCCGCTCATCCGGAGACAGGGAATCTGAGATACAACCTGTCAGCAGACGTAATTTCAATAAGAAAGATAAATTTTCTGGACTATGACGAATGGCTGGATAAAGTCTTAAAAGCTGAAGCGAAAACAAAATAACCATGAAAATTCAAGAATGAATCAGGGAAATATCTGCCGGTTGAAGTGATTATTTTAATCCGGGAGAAATCTTTTAAAAGACAAAACAACAAATAAATACAAATACGGGAAATTATGGAAATTAAGAGTAAAATGAAGAAGAGAAGCATTCTGTTATTATTAACTCTGGCTATGATATGTGTCAGCATGTCAGTGCGTTCCCAGAGTCTTGAGTCGATAACAAATGAACAGGAAGGAATATCCTTGCGGGCAACAAGCGGTAATCCCTTTAACAACGGTGATTCTATGGGCCTTACCGAAGGAGAGACACGCACCATTGCCAATCTTGAAGGACCCGGGAAGATCGTTCATATCTGGTTCGTGCCTTTTTCCTCTAACATACGATGGCCCAGGGCTCTCGTACTGAGGATCTACTGGGATGGCTCCGATGTTCCTTCAGTGGAAACGCCCCTGGGAGACTTTTTTGCAGTGGGGAACGGTATGCTTGCCACGGTGAACTCATTGCCGGTGAAGGTGAGTTCATATGGTCGCGGGTTGAATTGCTACTGGCAGATGCCCTTTAAAAAGAGCGCAAGGATAACCATCACGAATGAATCGGAGGAGTCAACTGCCGGAACATATTACATGATAGACTGGGTCAAATTGCCAAAAGCCCCGGAAAAAGTGATGTATTTCCACGCAAGATACCACCAGGAGGTACCTGTCATGGATAAGCCATATACTTTCTTCAAAGGCGAAGGCAACGGCCATTATGTTGGCACTGTCCTCTCATCACAGAATGGGATTGGGCACTGGTTTGGCGAAGGAGATGATTATTTCTACATTGATGGTGAAAAGATACCGTCAATCTCCGGGACCGGGACTGAGGATTATTTCAATGAAGCATGGAATATGAGGGTGCATAACAGTCTTTTCACAGGGTGCACCGTTTTCGAACCCAGGGCAATAGACGCACGTATAACTGCCTATCGCTGGCATATTCCAGATCCTATCATTTTCAAGAAGTCGCTCAGGTTTGAAATTGAAAGGACAGGGTATATTATCAACCGCAAAGGAGAGAGTATTACAGGATCAGGTTCGCGTCCCGACAACTGGTCTTCAGTATCTTACTGGTACCAGGATGATATTGCAAAACCATGGTGCGAGTTCCCCCCATATTCCGAAAGGGTTAATAAGGAGGTAGTCCTTCAGCTTCCGGAGGTAATCAATACAATGAGACATTCTGACGGGGTGAAACTGGTCGTGAACCCATATAACCGTGCTACCTATACCAAACCATGGTTCCAGGCCCTGAACGATCAGGTGGGCTCATGGGTTGAGATTCCCTTTGAAATAAAGGAAAAGGGGCTCTATTCGATAACCCTGTTCCAGCACCTGCGTGAAGATAACGGGATATGGAAGCTCTATGTGGATGGAAAGGAACTGTATGAAGCCGGGGAATCGCAGATAGCAGGCGGTTATGAGGTTGATAAGGTTCAGCAGCTTAAACCGGAAGAGATAAATACAACACTAGACTTCTACAATATATACCAGAAAGATGAGCATGAAGACTATATCTACGGTCAGCGCCGTGAACGAAAGATAGGTCTCTTTGAATTTGGCCCCGGCGAACATACCCTTAAGCTTGTATGCGTGGGAGCCAACCCTCTGACAGCCCATCCTATAACAGGCAAACTCAGGTACAATCTGACGGCTGATGTCTTATCAATCAGAAAACTGGAGTTTGTCGACACAGATGCATGGGTTAAGACAATAAGCCAAAAGGACAATTTAGAGAAGTAAACACCTACAAAAAAGTAAGATAATGAAAAGGATTAAGAAGAACTTCGGGTTCTGGCTTTTAATCGTTTGCGCAGGTCTTCTGTTCGCAATCGCAAATAAAGCCGGCGCATCAGGAACCTCTCTGATCTCCGGGCAGGGTCCGGAAGGGGTTTGCTGTAAGGGTGAGTCGCGTAAGCTGAGCATCGGGCAGACCGAGCAGACGTATCAGCTTGACGAAATGCCGGGAAAAGTAAGCGGTATGGCTTTTAAAATGAATGATTCGGGAGAATGGATTTATCTTCTCGATGCAGGTTCAAAAAAGATCATGGAGTATAAGGTCAACAGTATCACTAACGAGATTACCTATGCAGGCAGTATCGTGTTAAAGGACTCAAAGATAGTCGATCCGAGGGGCCTGGCCTGGTCAGAGGAGTTTTCACACGATATCTTATACTTCACTGATTACTATAAGGCAAAGAATACCGTGGTAAGCAGGTTGTACAGGTTTGATGTCAACAGTGGTAAGATGACCTTCAGCGACCTGACAGACGGCGACTATGATATTGGCACAAAAGAGGTGTACGGGGTGGCCAGACAGCAGGACCTGCTTTATTTAAGCTTTGACCCGAGCGACTATGCCGATCAGGTTGAAAGAATCAGGCGCGGTATAGTCAGGATCTCGATTAAGAATGATGAGAATCCTGCCGGACAGGCAGACAAGAAGAGTGCTCTGCTTCCGACTGACTGGGCACTGGCTGTTAACGGTAATCCTGTCGTTAAGAAACATATGCCGGGTCCCGGGAAAACAATAAAAGGCGACCGTGTAGAGGCAAGCCGTTCCCTTGCCGCCATGAGCATCGATGGCACAAATTACCTGTGGGGCACAGTCGGCAATTCCAACATATACCTTATTGACAGCGAAACAGGACGGGGGATCTTCTTTTTTGACATGCCCCGCTTAATCGATTCGGGTGATGATTTTCATACAGGAATGGCTTTTGGAGCTGGCCATTTGTGGGTAGTGGAACCCGACTGCAAGGAGGTTGTGGTTCACAGGGTGAATGTCCTGGAGAATCCGGAGCTTGCATATGCCGGACCCAAAAGGTTCAGGGAGCTGAGAATGAGACTGGTATCAAATGTAAGGGAAGATGTAAAAACCCCAAGGGGGTACATTTATCACACCTTCCTCCAGCCATTCCCTAACAATGTTCTCGGACGCCAGGATGTAATTCCGAATTCGGTTCATACCAATGACCTGACCAATGTTGCCGACTGTAGTATCGAACGTCTCTCATACAATCCTGCTGATGATCCCGCATCGACACAGGATTATGTCCTGGCAACATATAACGCCGAGCTGCATCCTGACATACGGAAATATGCAACAGACTATTCAGTGAAGGTCTGGACACGTGAGTACAAGAATTTCATTTACCCGCATCTGGTTGTCGGCGACAGTGGTCCTGAAGGGACCCGTTACCTTGAAGATGATGACATTCTGTATAAGTATACTGAAGATCCGAAAATTTACAAGGCATTTATGCAGCGTGTTAAGGACTATATAGTCAGTGAATACAACATTGATCCCAGGATGGATAACCCATACTGGGTGGCAAGGAACATCACCGAATATATCAAGGAGAATTATCATTACCCCAAGGATGAAGAGGGCTACTACGCCACATATGATTTTGTCAAGGGCAATTATAACTCGAATCCCGGTAACCTGAAGGCAGAACTGTCAGCTGACGATAATTATGAGGACAATATCACTGCATGTTCGGGAACAGGGGCAATGGTTTGCGGAGCATTGAGATATTCAGGTATACCCGCAACGTGGATTGGCGTCAGCCAGGAGCAGAACTGGAAGGGGTGGAATACGGAAGATGATGACGAGTTCCTGGAGTTTAACGAAGAATCGGTGCTGGGCAACGGCCACAGGTACAATCATGTCTGGCTCGGTGAATTCTATAAATGGCAGAGATTTGACGCCACCCCGACAAGACCTGACGGTATTGAATTTGACAAGAAGCCGAAGGAAGTATCACAGTGGGATCTGATGCTCAGATCGGCATCGGGTGTTGAGCCTCACCGGGTGATCCATACCATTCAGTCGGAATTCTGGGATAAACTCCATGTTGCTTTTGCAGATTGTGATGAACATGTGAACAACTGCGGTGCCACCAGGTATAACCTCCTTGGAACATATACCTATCCACAGGATTTTTACTTCTCAAACAATATCATCAGGGCCAGGGCAATACAGTTTATCGATGATGTCAAAATCAACCTCGGTGAAGAGAAGAAGGGGGTAGTTACGTGGCTTACCAGCGGAGAATGGAATCTTGATCCGGATGCAAAGCTTGAGGTTATTCTTGAGAAGAAAGCTGATTCGGCAGATGTGGATAAATACCCCTCAGGTTACATGCAGATCAGGCACCTGGCAAGCGGTATACCCGCCGGGAAGTGTTCGCTTAAGGTTGACTTTACAGGCATGGCTCCCGGTACGTACAGGGTTAAGATTACCAAAACCGGTGACCCGATGACAGGGAATGCATCACTGTTTGAAATAGCAAAGTGATTATCTGAAGCAAGTATTAGAATGAACAGCAGATACTTATTCCGGGCGTTACTTGCGGTTTGTATGATCATCGCCGGTGGGTGCACCACCGGTGATGGCATACAGAGCGAGAAGGAGGCGGCGCGGTGGGCTGAAAAGACCCTGTCGGGACTGACTCTTGAGAAGAAAGTTGCCCAGCTGATATGCATGGATATAACGGGTGTATACCTGCCTGACGATGATCCAAAGTTTGAATCCTGGCTTAAACTTGCCGGTGAATACGGTATCGGAGGTTTTGTTCTTTACAAGGGCACACCGTATAACGTAGCCTGTTTGCTTAACCGATTACAGGAAGAGGCTGCCATACCCCTTCTTATCTCGGCTGATTTTGAGGGAGGGGCCGGCCAGCAGGTAGCCGGTGCCAGTGAGTTCCCGGGAAATATGGGCTTTGCTGCTGCAGGAGATACGGTTCTGATGTACAGGGCTGCTAAGGTGATGGCCTCGGAAGGAAGAGCAATGGGTATTCACCTGTCATACACACCTGTGACCGATATTCACATCTCACCTGACAATCCGCAGGAGAGCGTCAGGTCATTCGGCGGTGACATTGACCTGATGAAGAGCATGATCAGGGCCTATGTCAATGGCTACACAGAGATGGGGATGCTAACAACTGCCAAGCATTTTCCCGGCAGGGGTGACATGAGACCATACCCTGCACATCCCGGGTTCAATTATCTTGATAAGACAGCCGATGAGCTTGACAGCAATGAATTTACAGCTTTTAAGAATTCGGTGGATGCAGGGGTGAGCTTCATTATGACAGAACATATAGCAGTACCCGGTGCCACTGGAGGGTCAGAGCTGCCTGCCAGCGTCGAGCCTGCCCTGGTACGCGGGGTTATAAGGGAGAAGCTGGGGTTTAAAGGGATAATAACCACTGACGATTTATGGTATGACCACGTGGTGGCACGGTTCGGCCCGGAAGAGGTCGCGGTAAGGGCACTGGAAGCAGGCCATGATATAGTGCTGAAACCCAAAGATCCGGTCGCTACCATCAGGGCGATAACAGAAGCTGTCAATAATGGACGGATAAGTATTGAACAGATAGACAGCTCCGTGTATAAGCTCTTATATTATAAGGCCCTGCTGGGACTGAACAAAAACAGGTTTGTGGATGTGACAAAAGTCGGTGAGGTTGTAGGTACGAAACCGCACATGGAGGTTGTCACAGAGGTGGCAGACAGGTCAGTCACTCTTTTGAAGAACGATAACCTGCTGCCGGTGAAAGAGATAAACAGCAAGTCGATTGTCAATGTGATAGTAACGAAAACTGCCGGCCAGGCGGGGGTTGATCTGCTTAAGTCAAGGATGGCTTCAGGTTTTGATAATATCCGGAATTTTGAGTTGACGCCGGAGAGCGACAACCGGCAATATAGCTCTATCGAAAGCGCTGCTGCCGGGTCTGATCTGGTAATAATCTCTTTTCTTGTTCAGCGTGAGCGTTATGGTGACCCTGTACCGCTTAAGGAAGGGCAACTGGCACTTGTCAGGAGACTGATAAAAATGAAACCGGGTGCCGTGATAGGCATCTCGTACGGTAACCCGTTTATTATAAATAAGATAGACGCTATCCCGGTATTTATGACAGGGTATGGTGAAGGCGGGTGGTACGGGAATCAGGTTGTTTACTTTGATTCGTTCGTTAAGGTGCTTAAATCAGAGCTGTCTCCCGGTGGTAAGTTACCTGTCAGGGTGAGTGAGAGATACCCGATCGGGTATGGTCTATCGCTCTGATGATTAAATGGACTGAGATTTTGCGGCAATACTGTATTAGGTTACTCCGGTAGATTTTGTTTACGAATCAAGCACTGGTGTTAAGCTAAACAGGCTATGAAATGCTTATACGATTTACCGTTACAAAAGAGAAAAAAGCTTGGTATCATAGCTAAAGAATAAATACCTGGGAAAACAAGAGTTACTAATTAATTCATAAATACAAGACAATAAGAGTGTTATAAAATCAGTGCAATTTATTGACTAAATAACAGACAAAAAAGACTGAAAAAAACTTGCATTTCATTCTTGTTGCGCGTATATTTGACTTTTAAGCTTAAACGATTAAATTATTATTACTATAAATTACCTTTAAGTTTTTGGAATCCTTAACTAATCTATTATGAAAAGAACGTTGGGAAACACTTCTATCATTATGAAGCGCGTGAGCGTTGTCTTAATGGTTTGCGTAATTTCTCTGTTTCAGGTCATCAACGCCCAGACGGGCGGACAGGACCGGAGGGAGATTCGAGGTTTGGTTACTGATGGCAATGGAGAACCGATGCCAGGCGTTACGGTTGTTGTCAAAGGTACACTGAACGGCGTGATAACCGGTCCAGATGGTGACTTCACCATCCAGGTCCGGAATAGTGATCAGAAACTCGTTTTCACTTCCGTGGGAATGAAAACAGTTGAGAAGGATATTCTGGGGCAAACTACCATCGATGTGGTAATGACCGAGGATATCATCGGTCTGGATGAGGTAGTCGTAACCGGCTACATGACCCAGAAGAAGGCAGACCTCACTGGCTCTGTTTTTGTCATCGATAAAAAGGATCTTGAAACACCGAGCGCCTCAAACGTTATGGTGTCACTTCAGGGTAAAGTACCGGGCGTTTACATCACAACAACCGGTAACCCTGCAGAGAACGTTAGTATCGAAATCCGCGGGAGAACCTCTACCACATCAACAGCACCATTGCTGGTTATCGACGGTCTTCCTACAAATGCGAACCTCAGGGAGGTAAACCCGATGGATATAGAATCCATCCAGATCCTCAAAGACGCCGCATCAGCAAGTATCTACGGATCAAGAGCTGCCAGCGGTGTCATCCTTATTACAACAAAACAGGGTAAGGCTGGTACACTGGCTGTCAATTACCAGGGATCTGTCGGGATCAACCAGTACATCAGGAAACCCGATCTGCTGAACACGGAACAATATGGCCAGACTATCTGGCAGGCTTATGTTAATAAAGGAGCAGGATTCGACCCCAATGGGCAAACTCAGCTATTCGAGTATGACTGGGATTATGTGGACGGGATTCCTGTCCTTAACGGTATGACCACCGTTGAATGGCTGAATGCCGCTCATACTCTGAAAGCTTCTGATACAGACTGGTTCGACCTGATAACACGTACAGGGATGAACCAGAATCATCAGCTTACTGTAAGCAACGCAACCGACAAGGCAAGGCAGCTTTTCTCCCTGAACTACTTCCTCAATGAAGGAGCCCAGATCAATACCTTCCTTGAAAGAGTATCAGCCAGGGTGAACTCTTCCTATGACCTTATCGGAGGCAGACTGAAAATAGGAGAAAATATAGGGTT
>QKGI01000168.1 GCA_003250475.1 Bacteroidota bacterium
AATAAATGATAGCTTTAAGTATATGAAATGAGAGATGTTGTATAAAGAGAAGAAAAAGAGGCTGATATATAAAATATATTTTGTAAAAGATTATCCAGAACATGTTAAGACACATATATAAAATAAGATACGTCTGTTTTGTCCTGTTTATACAAATATGCCTTCTTCAAATTATACAGGGGCAGAGAGTAACAGTTCCATGGGATGATACACTTGATACACGATGGCCTGCTGAATGCAGGGTTGTTGAGATTCGTTCTTCAGCAGACGGTTCAGTGCAGAGGGCCCGGTTTTATTCCTCAGAATCAGTGGTATCTGCACCGTTAATTGTCTCATTACATACATGGAGTGGCGATTACAATCAGCAGGATCCCATCGCCGGGGAAGCGATAAGGAGGGGATGGAATTACATTCATCCTGATTTTCGCGGGCCAAATGTCCGGCCAGAAGCCGGAGGCTCGGAATTGGTAATAACCGATATCAGGGACGCAATTGATTTTGCCCTGGGAAATTCAAATACAGATCCGGATGATGTTCATATTATTGGTGTATCCGGTGGAGGCTATGCGGCACTTGTTGCTTACATGAGACTGGATTATCCGGTAAGGAGCTTTAATGCATGGGCTGCGATTTCTGATCTGAACTCCTGGTATAAAGAGTGCCGATCGAGAAGTCTTAAGTATGCAGCTGATATTGAAAATATAACTACGGGAGGTTCAGGATATGATCCGGAGGAGGGACAGAGGAGGTCGCCCCTTTTTATGGAATATAAACCGGAGAAAAGAAAAAAGGCTGTTCTGAATCTTTATGCCGGAATTAATGACGGTTATGCCGGGTCGGTGCCGGTTATCCACTCAATAGAATTCTACAACAGGATTGTTGCTCTCCGGCATCCGGATACCCCCGGGCTGGCCGTCAATGACAGTACTGTGATATCCATTCTGGCAAGGCGCTATAATCCTTCAGGAAAGTATGAAAAGAGAATGGCCGGGCGTAATGTCTATCTTTCAGCCGGCGAACGTGATGTCCGCCTGCATATTTTCGAGGGCGGTCATGAGATGCTTGTACCACACGCCCTTTCGTTGATTCCTGTTAAAGACAAGAGCTGCAACCCTGACTTCAAAGGCACCATACTGGTAATTGGGGATTCGAATGCAGCCGGAGAGAATTCCTGGCCGGAATATCTGGGCATTGATCTTCCCTACGCAACAGTCGTCAATGTATCAACCCCGGGCAATACTATAGGCTTTGATAATCTGGGGAGGCATGGACTGAATACCCTGCGTAATATTAATGAATATCTTAAGGAATTTATAAATGCCTCATCAGGATCCGGGGAGCGGTTAACAACAGTGATAGCCCTGGGGACAAATGATACAAAACATATCTTCAGAAACAGCCAGAAAGAGGTCCCGGGAAACCTTGGTCTTCTGATCAGCAAGATACAGGGGAGTCTGCCCGGTACTGATATTTATATTGCAGGTCCTCCTCCTGTTGATGAATCCAAGGACATCACTGGTAAATATAAAGGAAGCGGAAGACGGATACGGGAGCTTCATGGTGCATTTAAGAAGGTTGCCAGGGAGACGGGGGTAAAATTCCTTGATTTGTATAGTCTGCTGGAGGAGGGTTTTGATGAAAGAACATCTGACGGGGTACATTTTGACGATGTAACCGGCTATGAGGTGGCATCATATATCGCGTCGGTAATTTCTCCGGGAGAGAAGTGTGCCGGGCAGAAACAGGGAAGTACCTTTGACCATAATCCTGATACAAATACTGTAATTCCACCGGCGTGGGCTTTCGGGGTGCTATACGGAGGCTATACAGATCAGGCAGGAACGATTGACAGGATAAAGGCCATTCAGGCACATGATTATCCTGTTGATGCATACTGGATAGACTCATGGTTCTGGAGCTTCAGGGATATGGGTGCCGGTCCGGCAGGATATCTTAACTTCTGCGGTGATACGATAGCTTTCCCTGATCGCCATGCTATGTGGTCGTGGATGGAGCAAAACAACATCAAGGGAGGCTTTTGGATATGGGACTGTATCCTTGAGACCGGAAATGAAACCATTTTCCGTGAATTCCTTGATAATGGTTTCTTTGCCGATGTTTATCTCAACAAAAACTCCTGGCACAATAAGGGAACCACAACCGCCATGTTCAATGAGGATAAGAAGCATAAGGGGACATTATGTGGTGAGGTCGATTTTGATAACCAGCAGGCAGTGAAGCATTTTGGCAATAGACTTAAACCCTTATTTCAGGAGGGGGCAGACTTTATCAAACTGGATCGCACTGATCATACAGGAGTATGCCGGGCTATGTATGAATACACGGCACACCTGGGAGGTGAAAGTAAAGGGAGAGGGTTCATTTTGTCTCACAGCGGGGGAACAGACAGTGAAGAATACAAGCGTTATCCGGTTAAGTGGACTGATGATACGCGTTCTGACTGGACAGTCAGATCCCCGCTGGTAATGTTCGATCCCTGGGTGCCTGAGGTTGCTTTGAAAGAAAACATAGCCATGTACACTGATCCGGCCTCTGCAACCAGCAGCATTCCTTTTCTTACTAATGATCTGGGCGGATTTGACATGGGGCATACTGACAAACCTGATGAAGAGCTATATCTGAGATGGATGCAATTCTCCATGTTCTGTCCTGTTACCGAAGTCTTTTCACAGCCTGAAAACCCGACTTCTAACCTGGCCTGGGAATATTCCACTTCTGCTGACAGTCTTTTCCGCGAATACTCACACCGGCGGATGCGCCTCTTTCCTTACCTTTATTCATATGCCCATTTGTCAAGATTAATTGGCATTAATATGATCAGGCCGTTGCAGGGGCACCTCTACGAATACATGCTTGGGAGCGAGTTGCTTATTGCTCCGGTATATGAAAAGGGGAGTAGATCAAGGAGTATAGAACTGCCGGAAGGAGGATGGATCGACTACTGGACCGGAGACAGGCTGGATGGGGGAATGAAGCACATAGTGGCAGCACCGTACGGGCAGATCCCGTTGCTGGTGCGGGAGGGTTCAATTATCCCGGAGAGGCCATATGCCTCATCAATAGAGAAGGGGAGTAATGACACGATAACGCTGAATGTTTATCCCGGCGCCGATTGCTCCTTTTCTCTGATAGAAGATGACGGTGTTAGCAATGACTACATGAAGGGAGGATTTGCCACAACGGAAATAACAGGTAAATTGAATTCAAAAGGGATGGATATTACCATTTGGCCGGTGCATGGCAATTTCAAAGGCATGTCAGCACGCCGGCATTGGGAAATGAGTATCCATTACAAAAGCAAGCCCCGGGCAATTATGGTCAACGGAATTACCAGGCCATTCGAATTTTTTCCGGACCGGAAAGAGACAATTTTCACTATTGGCAGTTACGACAAGACAAAAGAAACTGCAATCAGTATTATTCTGCAATAACTGCTGAAAAGTCTAAACCGAAAAGGGTGCCCCAATTCCTGGGACACCCTTTTACTCAAACCACTCCGTCCGGAAGACGGATTCACTAATCTAAAACTCCAGACTAACCTATTTCAAAAACCACATAAGTCAATTTATTTATCTCATACCCGTTTTCAGTCCATGATATACCATGGGGTCTGATTAATTCCATCGTATCCACCATATTGCTCATCAATGGCTTTCTGATAGTTTACAGGATTCTTTGTCTGTTCATCAGTCGGATACATCCATCTTTTGGGGTAAACGTTAACGTTATCCGGATTCATGCTGGTAGATGGGTCAAGTGGATATTCGGGATATCCGGTGCGAAGGAACTGAGGATAGTTACCACCGTTGCCCTGGAAGAAATCGATGAGCCATCTCTGTGTCCATACCTGGTGCAGGCGGTCCTCTTTGGTTCCTCCGGTAGCATAAGCAGCAGCACCTGTGAAATAGCCGTCAATATAAGCCTGGGTGATCTCCATCCCGTGTACCAGGCCTGTGGTATGGCCCATGTTCATGTAATATGATAATATGGCTTTAACTCCGTTTTCATAGTATGCCTGGGCATTACCGGAAAGCCAGTTTTCCTCAATAGCTTCAGCAATAATGAAGCATTGTTCTGAATAGGTGAAATACAACATCGGGTCACCATCCATGAACTGAACATAGCGTTTATTCAGCAGTGAATATGCTCCGCTGGCATTATTTAAAGCCAGGTTCTCAGCAGGAAGCTGAGTGGGTGCACCGGCATATGCATCAAAATCATTTTCTGTCAGGCCTCCGTCAATAAGTGCCTGGGCAGGTTCGGCAAAGTAAAATAACCTGCGGTCATTCATGCTCTTCAGCGCATTTACGGTCATCTCTGAGACCCCGGTATATATTCTGCGGGATTCGCCATTCCACATTGGATACGCTGCGTTGGCATTGGTTGAAAAAACAAGCTTCAGGTTGTCTTCATTTCCTGTCATAAGGTTACCGGCGTTTACGATGGCAGCAAAGCGGGCTTTATGTTCTGAAGAGGCCTTTTTACTCATAGTCTGTATGACCTTCAACTGCATGGCATTGCATAGTCTCCGCCACTTTGTAACATTACCTCCATAGATGAAATCGCCGCTGAAATTAACTCCGTCAGCAAAATAGGCTTCAGCCTGCTGAAGATCGGCAAGGATCTCGTCAAAAACATCAGCCTGTTTGTCATACTTGGGTTGCGTGATCCCTTCCAGTGCTTTTCCTGCTTCTGAATACGGTATATCACCCATGCTGAGGGTTGCATTAAAGCCATACCATGCTTTGAGGAACAGTTGCAGGCCTTTATAAGACGGCTCATCTGCTCCACCTTCGGCGAATTGAGCCATGTACTGCAAGTCGGTTAACCTGGTATAGGAATCGAAACTTCCGTATGGCCAGTATGAATAAAAGTACTGGTACGGATTAGGGTTGGTTTCCAGCATTGCAATGTGCTTGTTGAAAAGATTACCGGAAGTAAAATCAGAAGGATTTGGATTCCAGAATCTGTAGGTGTCCTTTAGTATCTGTGTTGCAAGCATTGACGGGGTAACCTCATTCGTCTTGTTCGGGTCGGTATTAATATCCTCGAAATTGCTGCAGGATACCGCCAGAAAGAGTGAGATTACAACTGTTATTGTATATTTTAAATTTTTCATGGTTCCGTTCTATTAGAATGAGAGTTTAATATTACCTCCAAGATATCTTACTGAAGGATCTGAAAAATCCTCGCTGCCGCCATCGGGGTCAGAGTATTTGAAATCCTTGGCCCAGAAAAGCACATTCTGTCCTATAAAACTTACAGAAGCATTCTTAATGAAGCCCCATTTGGAAGTTAAACTGTTGGGAAGGTTATAGGTCAGGGATACTTCGCGTAGTTTAAGGAATGTTCTTTCATAAACATCATTCGGGTTTGCGCTGCCACCCCACGCACTTGAGCTGTGGAGGTCTATTACGGCCTGTTTATAAGTGTAGGTAACATCATTGGGTGCATATTCCCTGGTGTCACTTGTAATATTGCCATCAGTATCATATGTTACCGAACCTGACACAACCATCACCCCTTGTCCTACATAGTTCTTGGACCCCGGGGTCAGGGCATCCAGTTCGCGCTCTTCGGTAACAGAGTTGGGATGTACCCCTGATTGCCACATGTAGCTTTCGGTACGTGTGCCCATAAGTCCGCCAACAACACCGTCTAATGATACAAACAAACTGAAGTTTTTATATCTCAGTGTTGAGTTTAAACCCCACAGCCAGTCGGGATTACTGTATCCGTAAAGCGTATAGTATGTGCTTCTCTGAATCTTGCCGTTGCTGTAAATATGCTGTCCGGCGTACTCGCCTGAAGGAACATACAGGTAATCCTGGAGTGTAAAGGCATCGGTACGGTTTCCAACCTTTATCCACGGTTTTTTGGTAGTGTAGACTGAATCCAACTGGGTATAAACCTGCTTATAGGTACTCCAGTTAAATGCCACATCCCATTGCAGGTCTTTTTTCCTTACGGGAGTGGTGGCAAGAGTTACTTCCCATCCGCGGTTTGCACGTTCCTCGTCAGTGTTAAGATATATTCCTGTATAGCCTGATGCTGATGTGAGCGGCCCTTTTGTCAGGATATCAAAGATATGTTTCGAATAATAGGTAACATCAAATGATATGAGATTCTTTAACATAATACCCTGAATACCGATTTCTGTTGTTGCTGTGGAATTGGGGCTGTATGTGTTCAGGTAGAGAGCTTCCGGGGCGGAGGCTCCGGTCATTTCATTCCATATGTTGGGAGTTACCGTGAATACGCTATTGATGGCATAAGCATCCGGAGCTGTTTTTGCCGTTGCCCATGAACTCCTTATTTTCAACAGATCCAACCACGTTCTGGTTGCGTCGGGCAACAGTTCGGATATAACAAAACTGCCGGAAACCGACGGGTAGAAATATGATCTGTCGGCCTTTGAAACGTACTGGTTTGCAAGCATTGATGCCCAGTCATTACGGCCGGTGACATCCACGTAGAACAGTCTGTTCCAGGAAATAGCAAAGCGGCCGAAAAGTGAATTCACCTGCCTGCCAACGGTACTTTCGGCAACGGCGGCCGAGGTCACCGAGGCATTCAGTGAAAAGTAACCCGGGATGGAAATTCCTCCCATGGTCTTGGCATTTATGTTGTCACTTCTGTCGAAAAATACAGTACCACCGGCCATGTATTCCACATCAAGCTTATCAATGAACGTTTTCTTGCCTGTAATCAGGAGGTCGCTGTTTATACTGAAACCCTTGGTCTGGCCTACCATATAAGAACCCTTTTTGTTTTCGCCCCAGGGATAGGGTATCCCGGGTATCCCGGAGTTTCCTGCTGATGTATATGAACCCTGTGAAATTTTAAGTTCACCACGGTCCACGTAAAAATCAAGTCCTGATCGCAGGGTAATTGTTAACCAGTCAGTCAGGTCATAACTTGTACTGAGGTCTGCATTGAAGATGTCACGCGAAGATGAACGCGTACGTTCATACCTGTCAAAATAGGGGCTGTTCTGACTTTTGCCGGTGTAGGTATTGGTAGTAAAATTGTACCCGAACTGATTATTCTGAAGCTGACCGGGGATAAGCCAGTAGTTGTCTTTATAGTCGAGCACATTAAAGTCAGCTGATGACCAGATGAGAAGCGTATACATCGGGTCATATGAGGTATAACCGTTAGAACCCATATTCGGGGTCTCTCTTTTTGTGTACGACATATTAGAGGTTATTCTGAACTTGTTCAGATTGACATCACCACCCAGTGTGTAGGAATACTTATCCAGTATTGAATTCGGATAGCGCCCTTTATTCTCCGTCCAGTTCAGGGAACTTCTCAAGGCAAACTGGTCTCCTTTAAAGGCAACACTGATATTGTTGTTTGTTATGTATCCCGGCTCCAGGAAGTTTTTAAAATTGTCTTTTCCTACAGGCAGGTATTCATAATCCCTGAATTCCTTTGCAATCGGGTCCCACTGTGTTTTTATCGAACCATCCATAAAGGTCCCCCATGATTGATCTGAATTAATATCATATATGTAGGAGGTGCCCCGGCCGTAAACACTCTGTTTTTCCGGTATAGCAAGAAATCCTGCATTGAACATCGTGCTGGATGTATAATCAACCGTCACACCGGTTTTATTACTGCTGCCGTTTTTGGTGGTGATCAGAATAGCACCGCCCACACCGCGAAAACCATAAAGTGCAGAAGCTGTGGAGCCTTTCAGTATGGACATTGATTCTATGTCTTCGGCAGCGATATCGTTCAGCTTTTTATTTGAATATGCAATACCGTCAATAACAATAAGCGGATCTTCACCCCGGACTTTAATTGTCGGTTCAACGTTAAAGTCTGTCGGGTTTTGAACCAGAACCCCTGCTATTTTACCTGTCAGGGATGTGGCGACATCAACGCCGGAGACCTCCTGCAGTTTTTCTCCGTCAAGTTCCTGAATGGAATATCCCAGGGCTCTCTGTTCCCTTTTCAGACCAAGAGCCGTAACCACAACTGCATCCACATTGACAAGTTCCTCGGTCATTACCACATTGATTGTAGTCTGGGATCCTATCGTCACCTCCTGTTCTCTCATTCCAATGAATGAAAAAATCAGCACATCGGAAGGCTGTACATTCTCAATTGTAAAGGAGCCGTCCATATCGGTTGCTGTACCTGACATCTTGCCTTTTACAACGACAGTAACCCCAGGCAGGGGCTCTCCTGTAGTGGCTGTAACCCTTCCGGTGACCCGTTGCTGTACCGGGGCATATTCTTCCACCAGATATTCCGGGACAAGGATAATCTTACGGTCAATAATGGTATGTGTAATATCTGTACCGGCGAAGAGTTTATCAAGCACGACATCGATAAGCTGATCCTCCGCCATGATAGACACCTTGCGTTCCGTATCAAGAAGCTTTTCATTGTAGAGGAAAAAGAATTCAGTCTCGTCCTCGATCTTGTCAAGTACTGTCACCAGCTGGGCATCTGTGACGTTGAGAGACAGTTTTGTCTGCTGGGCATATGTGTCAGTCGCATTTGCCTGCAGAATCCCAAGTACCAGAAGTGCAAATACTATGCGCATCGTTAGTAGGATTTTTTTCAGGGGTTCAGATAACCCGCTCCCCCGGGTTTTGGTTTTTTTCATAACTTTGAAAGTTTTCAGGTTAAAAAATGTCATTTAATGATGTTTTTAAGGAAATCGTTGCAGCGATTTCCTTTTTTTTAAAGGTTGTCAGGTGTTTTGTTTTTTTTCATGTAATAAGGGTTTATGGTTTTATTTCGATGAAAGTATCACGGTCACTTTTGAATATGTTCCGTCTGACAGTATCTCCCTGGGCATTATTCTGTACTTTAACGGTGAGGTCATGCACAGGTATTTCAGAACCTCTTCAAGCTGGTCATCCTCGAATGTACCCCTGAAGGAATAACTTTCAATTTCTTTGTCCTTAATCTCCACCCTGACATTATACCATCTCTCCAGGCGGCGGGCAACCTCTGCCATTGAGTCGCCGCGGAACATAAGCTTTCCTTCTCTCCATGCTGAATATTTTACAGGATCGGCGTAACTCTTTGTAATTTCACCGGCATGAAATAAGAGTCGTTCCGATGGATTGATTTCAATCTGATCCTTCTGACCGGGGTGGGTCGCAGACACTTTGCCTTCCTTAAGAACTACTTCCACATAATCTTCTTCAGGATAGGCGTTAACATTAAACGAAGTGCCCAGTACGGTGAGACTGATATCTCCGGCTTTCACACGGAAAGGATGCTTTTTATCGTGGGACACATCAAACCATGCCTCTCCCCGCAGGTCCACATCCCGGTTCCCGGTGAAAGGAGTGCCATATGAAAGGTATGATCCGCTGTTTAACATACCGGTGGTACCGTCAGGCAGATTGAAAGCCACACGTGAACCCTGCGGTGCATATATTGTGGAGACCACCTCCTGGCCATCATGCCGGAACTTATCCCTGGTAAGGAAATATCCTCCAAACGCAATCAGAGGGAGAAGCAGGATGGCTGCTGCTCTGGCATAAAGGGATGAAAACCTCGCTAATATAGCTGAATCCCTGCGTGTCTTCTTCAGATTTATTTCATGATGAATGTGGTCAAGTAGATGCCCAATATCTGCCTTTCCTGTTTCATTTTCCCGGAAGCTTTTGTTCCAGTCCTCCTCAAGAAATATTTTTAACGGTCTGTTGCTCTCCCCATCAGCAAACAATGCAACAACTGAATCGTTATCAGCATCATCTGCCAGCCCGGCCAGGTGCCTGACTAATTTGTCTTCGTCTTCTTTTTTCAACTTGATCATTCTAGTAAAAAATCGGGTTTGTACATTTTTATCCCGGTTCTATATATATCCACGGGAAGCTAGAATCTCACATAAAAAGTGGGATAAAAAGAGAAATACTATATAAATGCCACTAAATCAGAGTAGAAAAAGCAACATAAAGAGCATCATTGAGAGATTCTCTTTTTTTATTCCGGCTTTAAGGGTCTTTAACGCGGCAGAGACATAATTATCAACTGTGGCAGCTGTGAGTCCGAGCTCTGCCGCCACCTCTCTGGAGGTTTTACCCTCCAGTTTGCTTTTTAAAAAGGCTCTTTTTTGTTTTTCAGGCATTAAAGAAATAATCCGGTCTACCTCTTTGAGTACTGACCTGTAATCGGAACTTTCCTCACTTACCGATGAAAACATTTCTGATCCGTAAAGTGTCTCCGCAACGTATTTTTTCAAATATTTCTTTTGCCTGAATAGTTTACAGATATCATTGTATGCAATAGTAAAGAGATATGACCGGAATGAGAGCTCACTGTCAACCTTTTTACGGTTTTCCCAGAGCTTAATGAATACCG
The DNA here is from genome assembly GCA_003250475.1 of Bacteroidota bacterium. Taxonomy (GTDB): domain Bacteria; phylum Bacteroidota; class Bacteroidia; order Bacteroidales; family VadinHA17; genus SR-FBR-E99. The sequence goes on from QKGI01000168.1 coordinate 10,357, forward strand.
ACTGCACCAGTTCTTCGGCGTCAGCTTCCGACCGGAGATACTTCATGCCGAATGCATGGAGCCTGTTGGCATAGAGTTCATACAAAAAGTCAAATGCCTCAAGATCACCTCTTTTGAGCTTAATGACTGCCGACTTTTCTTCTGGTATCACTTGCAGAAATTTTCTGTCCTCCAAATATAAGAGACTTCTCTATCTTATCCTAAGCAAACTATATTGCCCCTGGTATGGCCAGACCTTATGACTTAAACCCCTCATCTGTAAAAATGGATGCGGAACGAAAGTGTCACACTGTCTGAAAAACCGGAAGCAGAGAACACAGTTTCATATTTATGACTTACTTTTATCCCCGGGCACCAAGTTACTGATGCTGAAAACAGATTTAAAAACAAGCCTGTAATAGACAGAAATATGAAGAGTCTTACCATTTTCACCCGCGCCGCACTTGTGGTTTTCCTGACAATTTTCTGCTGTGTCACTTCTACTGATGCACAGCGTCTTAAGCCTGGTCCACAGGATTTATCCTTTTTCTCTGCTGCTGATGATACCGACCAGCCTTATGCAGTATATATTCCGGATAATTTTGATGAGACAAAAAAATACCCGCTGGTAGTCTTTCTTCATGGCGCCTGGTCAAACCATCGTCTCGGGATGAGGAGGCTTTTTGGTGTTGGCAACAGCCAGGGATACGATTTCACAAAGCCCGGAAACATACCCTATGAGACAGATGTCGAGGCAAGCAGGTACTGGCCTCCGTTCAGGCCTGTAGACTATATTGCTGCAGCGCCCCTTGCAAGAGGTACAGCCGGTTATCAGGGTATCCCCGAGCAGGATGTTTACGATATGATAGATGATCTGAAGTCCAGGTTTCTTATTGACGAGGACCGGGTTTATCTCACAGGTCTCTCCATGGGCGGCGGAGGCACATTGTGGCTTGGGCTTACCCGGCCCGACGTATGGGCTGCCATAGCTCCTGTATGCCCGGCACCTCCACAGGGTACCATTGCTTTTGCCGGCAACGCTCATAACCTGCCGGTTCATCTGTTTATCGGCGATAAGGACCAGCTGTATAAAACCGCATCGGAGTGGAAAGCGGCCTTTGAGACAGGGGCTGCGAGGCTTGATTATGTCGAGTATCCTGGCGTTGGCCACAACAGCTGGGAATGGGCATACAAAGACGGTTTCATCTTTGACTGGTTCTCTCAGTTTAAAAGGGATCTCTTTCCGGCGGAGGTCAGCTTCACAACGATGTGGTTCAGATATAACAAAGCCTACTGGGTCACAGTCGATGACATGGTACCCGGAGAACAGGCAACAATAGATGCAAAATTCACCGGAAGCAATACTGTTGAGATCGTCTCTTCAGGATTAAGCGCATTCACGCTCAACCTTAAAGGTCATCCTCAGTTCAACCCCGGGAAAAGTGTTTCGGTAAGGGTTGACGGTAAAGATTTTACAGTCAAAAGTCCGGATGCAGTCTCATTCACCAGAACCGGCGGCAAATGGAAGAATTCACGTTTTACCCCGGGCCTTACCTCTAAGCAGAAGGGCGCCGAGGGTCCGCTTTATGCTGCCGTGACGGGGAACCATATATATGTTTACGGTACCGCAGATAATCCTTCCGCCGAGGTGCTGGCAGCAAGGAGAGCCCAGGCTGCAACTGCCGCTGACTGGTACGGCATGGGGGGAAGGATCACTGTCTCACCCAGAGTGATAGCCGACAGGGATATCCGGTCAGACGATTATATCACATCCAATCTTATCCTGTTCGGCACACGGGAAACAAATGCCGTAATTGAGAAATTTGCCGACAGGCTGCCTGTGCATCTTGATGCAAAAGCCGAAGATTACGGGCTAGTATATATTTTCCCCATGAGCAGGAAATATATAATCATCAATTCCGGCCTTCCGTGGTGGACACCTCCGAAAGAGACAAAAAGGCAGACAGGCTATGCGTTCAGCGGAACCAGGATAGAGATGCTTAAGAACTGGGGAGATTTTATCCTCTTCAGGACAGGGCCTGATGATATTATAGTGCAGGGTGTCTTTGACAACAACTGGAAACTGCCGTCGGAAGCTGCCCGGGTAATGAAAGCATCGGGCGTGGTCACGGTGAAGTGAATCCTGACTGTTTCGATTGACCTGGAGAGGTGCCGGACTGTTTAAACAGAAGCATTGCCGGTATATAACCTGCTTTTCCGAAATCATTTTTTCCCTGCGCAAAAAATAACTATTATTGCGCCGGAAATCTGAGCTATGGAAAATATTACCAGCGTTGTCTTTGATATCGGAGGAGTACTGATCGACTGGAATCCCAGGCATCTTTTCAGAAAAGTCTTTACCAGCGAGGAGGAGATGGAGTGGTTCCTGTCAAATATCTGTACCTATGAATGGAATGTACAGCAGGATGGGGGCAAGCTATTCAGTACGGCAACGGCAGAACTGTCAGCAAAATATCCGGAGTACAGTGACAAAATAGCTCTTTATTATGGCCGCTGGGAAGAGATGCTTGGCGGGGAGATAACCGGAACCGTAAAAATATTCCGTGAGCTCAAAGAGGCAGGAATGCCCCTCTATGCACTTTCCAACTGGTCGCATGAAGCATTCCCGGTAGCATATGGAAGGTATGATTTCATGAAGCAGTTTGACGGACTGGTAGTATCCGGATATGAGAAGCTTCTTAAACCGGATCATGCCATCTACAGGGTGCTGATTGATCGCTATCACATCTCTCCGGCCGGATCGGTATATATTGACGACAATAAGGACAATGCCGTCGCTGCCGGCGAGCTGGGATTTCATGCAATTCATTTTCATTCACCCGAACAGCTCCGGGGTGAGTTACAAAACCTGGGGCTTAACCTTTAGAATTTTTCACTTCCCTTTGTTGTTGATTTTTTGACCATTTTTACCTTTGGAAGGTAAACCCCCTGTGACAGCCGGTATTCCTGTCTTCGGCAATCTGACCATGTACCGGACCTGTTGCCAGGGTTAACTGAAGAAAATGGATAAGCCACTCTTAAATGATCCGTCCATACCTCCTTCCCCGGAGGTTCTCAGGACAGCACTTGGCGACAGCTATCCCGCCTACGAGGAGATGCTGGAGGCAGTCACAGGGGATGAATTCGGACTTCTGCCTGAATGGAGATATTATAAAGACGGGAAAGCCTGGCTCTGCAAGATGACTTTCAGGAAGAAGACGGTCTTCTGGCTTTCTGCCTGGGATGGCCATTTCAAGACTTCCTTCTATATCGTTGAGAGACATTGTCGTGGCATCCATGACCTCGAAATTGACGACAACATCAAGGAGGGGCTGAAAAAGGCAAGTCCCTCCGGTACTCTTTTCCCGGTTACAATGAGTATCAGCAGGAAAGAACAGGTGAAAGACCTGCTTACCCTGGTGGTGTATAAGAAGGGTCTGAAGGTCTGAAGGTCCGAGGTCTGAAGGTCTGAAGGTCTGTCTTGCGGTCTTGCAGTCATGCAGTCATGCGGTTTCCGATACACTTCGTATCGGGATTTGCCTTCGGCGAGCTCACCGCCAATTGACGGTTCGGTTCGTCGTTACACTCCTCAACTTGCAGTCGTGCAGTCATGCGGTCTTGCAGTTCCCGATACACTTCGTTATCGGGATTTGCCTTCGCCGAGCTCACCGCCAACCGGCGGTTCGGTTCGTCGTTGCACTCCTCAACTTGCGGTCTTGTCGGAGCGTAGCGGAGATCCTCGACCGTAAGGTCGGGACAGTCTGTATGCCATCCCCGCAGGCAGGCACCGCGCTAAAATGACTCACCTGGTGACAGGCACCGGCGTTCCGAACCCCAGCTTCCCGAGAGGCTTCATCTGTGATGCCGCATCCCCGACGACGACATAAATCATCCTGTCAGGATCAAAGTACTTCTCAGTGATGGCCTTGTGCTGTTCAATGGTCATGTTTCTGATGACATCCTCCTCCTTTTTAACCCAGTCGTCACTGAAACCGTATTTGTCTATATAGGAGAGCATGCTTACCAGTGATTCATTGGTTTCAAAGCGCAAAGCATTTGATCTTATCATACAGTTTTTAATAAACGTAAGTTCATCCTCCGTGATGCCGGTACGGTATTTCCTCATCTCTCCCGTAATGATCTCCATTGTCTCAAGTGTTGCATCCGACCTCACGCTTGTCGTTGCCAGGAACGGAGCTACACTCTTCATTTCCCTGAAGATACTTCTCGCACCATATGTGAAACCTTTTTCCTCGCGCAGTATCTGGTTAAGTATGCTGGTGAATGCGCCACCGAACCTGTAGTTTGCAAAATCAGCTTTTACATAATCGGGGTCGTCTCTTGTCATTGCCAGGTAACCGGCATAAATTACCGACTGACGGGAGCCCGGGATATCCACAAAATATATTGTCGACCTGTCCGGGGAGGGAGGGGTTGTGTAACTCCTGAAAGTAACCTCTTTTGCCTTCCACCCCGTTGCCAGAGGCTCAAGGGCATCCAGAGCCTCCTCCCTGCTGATTTTTCCTGCAATAAGTATGCTGGTGACTGATGGTGAGAAGTTCTTACCATGGAATGCAACCAGGTCTTCAGTGGTAATCTTTTCAACGGATTCCTTTGTTCCCCTGAGGTCATATCCAAAGATGTTACCGGCTCCGTAAACGAGCCTGTAGAACTGCGCGGCAGCCACCCCCGATGGTCTTGCTTCAGCCTGTATCAGGCTATTCCTGGCGCGTGTCCTGGCAAGTTCGATCTCCGCGGAATCCCATCTCGGTTCAAGCAGTATCTCCTTCATCAGTGACACTGTCTTGCCAAAATTGCGTGAAAGAGTTCCGGCACTGAAAATTATCTCTTCATTTCCGGCGCGCATATTAATGTCTGACCCGAGAAGCTGTATCTCCTCCTCCAGTTCCTCCGGGGTTTTGTTCTTTGTCCCCTGGGGCAAAACAGCCGCCGTCATCGATGCCACGCCCGGCAGTTCTGTATCATCCAGCATCGCGCCTCCGGCAATGACCATATTAATGCTTACAAGAGGCAGTTCGTTGTTCCGTATGCCGAATACCTTTATGCCGTTTGCCAGGGTCGCCTTCCAGACTTCCGGGACCATGACTTCAGGCTCAGGTCCTGCCGGTGGTTCTGCAGTACGGTCGAGCACTGACGGAGTCATGATGATCTCCTCATCCGGAAGATCAGCGATCTCTACCTGGCTGGCATTACTTATATCCTCTTCGCCGACAGCTGCCTGTACCGAGTTGTCAGCCATCAGATCGGTATGGCCTTTGGGGACGAAGCTGGTCATGACATTCGGCCTGTCTTTGATATACCTGTTATAAACCCTGATTATATCTTCAGAAGTGACCGCCTTTATCTTCTCAATGTCTTTCTCGATGAAGCCAGGGTCATTAAGGAATGTGTTGTAGAAGGCAAGCTGGAGCGACTTATTGAGAACACTGTTGAGATCCTGGTAGAAATCCTTTTCTCTCTGTGCCTTGATACGCTCCACATCACGTTCGGTGAAGCCCTCCGACTCAAATCGTGCAAACGCCTCCCGTATTGCATCTTCGATCTCTTTCAGAGACCTTCCTTCATTTGCCGTTACTGACAGTGTGAATTCCCCCGCCAGTTCAGACGGGCTGTTATATACGTTAACCCCCGACGTAAGCTGTTTCTCTTTTACGAGCACCTTGTACATGGGAGACCTCTTGCCGTCAGCAAGTATCCTGGCCAGGAATTCAAGAGCATAAGAATCATCACTGTAATTTTCGGGCACGGGCCAGACCATGGTTATTTCAGGTACCCTAGCAAAATTGTCTTCATGAAAGAGTCTTTTGGTCGTGTCAAGTGTAACAGGCATTGCTGCGCGTGCTGTCACATTGCCATGAGAGGTGACCTCGCCAAAATACTTGTTCAGAAGTACCTTGATTGTGTCGGGATTGAAATCGCCTGCCAGCACCAGGGTGGCGTTGTTGGGACCGTAATATTTCTCATAATAGGTCCTGACATCTTCAATCGATGCGTTCTTAAGATCTTCCATCTCACCAATGACCTCCCAGTTGTAAGGATGCCCTGCAGGATAGAGGTTCTTACAGATAACATAGTCGGTAAAGCCGTACGGAGTGTTATCTTCTCGCTGTCGTTTTTCATTCTGCACCACATTCTGCTGGATTGCCAGGGACCGTTGTGTCACCGAGTTGATAAAATATCCCATCCTGTCTGATTCCAGCCAGAAGACTTTTTCCAGGGCATTCCTGGGGAAGAGCTCAAAATAGGTAGTTACATCCCGGTTGGTGAAACCATTGTTCATGCCTCCAGCCGCCTCCAGCACCTTGTCGAATACTCCGGGAGCGGCATTTTCCGATCCGGTGAACAGGAGATGTTCAAAAAGGTGAGCAAAGCCGGTCCGGCCCGGCTCTTCCCTGCTGGAGCCCACATGATACATTATAGAATAGGAGATGACCGGATCTGAATGATCCTCGTGAAGGATCACCTGTAGCCCGTTGGGCATCACAAACTTTTCATAATCTATACTTAATTTGTCTTTATCAATGGTTTTGTTACATGCGGTAATCAAGGTAACGACGACCATCAGCAGCATGATTCTGAATAAGAGATGTAACTTGTTCATGGTAGATTATTTTCCGGGTTGATATTCTGGATATATTTCAAATTTATAATTTCCTGACGAAAGAATTAATACCTGGCAACTATTGTGGTTACCATGGATCTTTGCCGTCCTGTCCGGGGCAATGGTGTACGGCAGAAGAGCAATGAATTCAAGCCGGGGGTTAGGCTGTTTCTCACGTGATCCGGTCATCATTGATTATCGCTTTCAGTCCAAGGTAATAGGGAGGCAGCGTTGTGCCGAAAGCACTTTCATGGACTGTGATGGCTGCCCCCAGGGCTGTAGGATCTTCAATATCACTGGCGAATATCCTCTTGTCCGGGAGTCTTGCGGCAAGTATTCTTACGAAAGTATCATTCCTTGCAAAGCCGCCGGTGACATATATTATCTCGGTAGTATCACCGGCAGGGATGACCAGTCTGTAAGACTCCAGGCATACATCTGCCAGGTCAAACATCATCTGGTGGTATGCGTCGGCATAAGTCAGGAAATGCGAAAGGTTTACCCCGGTGTCAACATATCCCGGAGGGATGCCATGACGGAAGAAAACCCTCTCCTTACTGCCGGACAGTAGCCTCGATATCTTCCTTCCTTTTATTTTAATGGTCTTGTAGAGCTCCCCGGTGACTCCGAAATGATCATCAAGCCGTGCTACATTCGCTGCGTGTATATGACCAAGGAAAAGACCGGATGACTTTACCAGCCGGCTACCAGGGGTCATGTAGCATAGACTTCCCCTCTCAAGCTGTTCGGCGGTAAGGGGCTCATTATTATGGGGATTCATAAAGACACACCATGAACCGGTTGAAACAAGGATGAACGGTTTATCAGTGCTTTTCAGGTAGGGGACAAGAGAGGCTGAGCTGTCATGGAGACCGGTGCCGGTATGTATTACATGACCTTCAATGCTCACTGCATGAGTCACTGGGGCTGATGACGGGGGAGGCATGTTTATGCCTTCATGCCCGAGCCACCTGTGGTAATCCATATTGTCATAGTCCCACATTGCCGTATGACACCCAAGTGATGTAAAATCTGATACCTTACGGCCGGTGAACAGCCAGCTTAGATACTGTGGGAGGTGCAGGGATGTGTTAATCCTGGAAAAAAGCCCGGGCTTCATCTTCTTAAGCCATAACAGCTGCAGGCCTGAGTTCAGCATACCCAGCTTCGGTGAAGCTGTTGCCCTGCAGAACTCTCCGGTACCTCCCCATGATTCATAGAACCCTTCCGTCACACCATCGGGCATCGGCCTGAGATAATCATAAAGCGGCGTGACCCTGTTACCCTGTTCGTCAATATGGACCAGGGCTGCACCATATGCTGCGAAATTCAAAGCCCTGACAACATGGTCCCCCGACCGGATCACCTCTGTCAGACGCAGCCTTATCCAGTAGACAATTGCATCAATATCGTCACAGGGATGACCGTCATCATCCCGGCTCTCCGGGAAGGACTTCTCCTCATAATGAACCATGTTGAGCCCGTGGTCAAAGAGAAGGAATTTCCTGGTTGTCTTTCCAATGTCAAAAATGGCTATTACATCCATACTCAGATTCAATTGTCAGATATGACCGTTCAGGAAATCTTTCCCCAGGCACCGGTAGCCATCAGGTTGACATTCATAACAGGTTTCATGCCCGGCCGTGATATTCAGTATTCAAATATAATTATAGGATTGGTCATATATGCTGTTTCACCGGAGCGATTGTCTCCGCAAATGCCTTCCCATAATTTTAAAACTCATTTTTAATACTCATGAAATTTTCTATTTTTATTCCCCGACTTTGCTGTCCATCCCTGAATGTTAAACATAACCTAAACGCTCATGAAACCTGCCGGTCTGATTGCCAGAATCGCAGTCACTGCTATTCTTACGACTGTAACTGTTACAGCATTCTGCCAGAAGAATCTTTTACCCGGGACAGTAATCACTGCCGGCGGTGACACACTTGCAGGCCAGATAGACTACAGAAACTGGGGAGCCAATCCTGACAGGGTAAGATTTACTGATGCCGGGGGCAATATATGGGTTTTCACCCCTGCAGAGGTTAAATGGTTTACTGTAAAGGATGAGGTCTACGTGGGAGCAGTGGTTAATACCGAGAACAGCCCTTCTGACCTCGGGTCACTTCAGATGTTGCCAGATTACAAGCTGGATGTCGATACCGTATTTCTGCAGGCAATATTTGAAGGTGACAGGAGTCTCTATTTCCTGAAAAACAGGACGGGTTGTAACAACTTTTATATAGGTGACAACCATGGTTATGAACTGTTACTATACAAGAAATATATGGCAATTGCAGGCGGTCAGCAGATAGTTGCCGAGGTCAAAGGTTATATCAACCAGCTACTTGATTATTTTGATAATAATGAGGCTCTTTCGGCAGAAATTGGAAGGACGGGTTATGACTGGGGCAGCCTGGAAAGGCTCTTCAGGCACTATTACAGCCTTACATCTGACGGCAGCTCCTTTTCAAAGAAATCCGAAAAGGTGGTGGTCAAACCTGCTGTTTTTGCCGGGCTTTCACTCACTACGATTATACTGCGTAGTGACTATTACTCTTATCTTGAGTTGCCTGACTATAAAACCTCGGCTGATTTCTGCGGTGGTATTGCTGTGGATCTTGTTTTCCCGCGCAATCTCAGGAAATGGTCTTTTAACAATGAGCTTCAATGGAGCTCCTGGGGTGTGTCGGGCCAGAGTTTTGCCTCCAGCCAGGACGGCAACATTACCTACAAGAACGACTATGATCTCTCCATGTCATATATAAATCTGAACAGCATGCTGAGATACAATTATCCGGCAGGCAGTTTTATAATTTTTGTGAACGCAGGAATCTCCAATGGTTTTGCCGTCGGAAGTACAAACGTGATGGTGGAGGAACTGACAGAATATACAATCACGGAGAGAGCAACGGATTCCTATGTTAAGGATATGAGAATGTACAAGCAATCGCTGCTTCTTGGTTCCGGGATACGGTACGGAAAATTCTTCATTGAATACCGGCATGAATGGGGGTCCGGAATCACAATTAACACGGCAATATTTTCGTCAAGCCGGATAAATACCGTCTGGCTGGGATACACCTTCTGACAGGCCCGCTGCCATATCTATTATTTATGGCAGTTGCATCTTTTACATCAATTCTCTACCTTCATAATCTGAAATAAACGGACCAATGAACTGGATCGACTTTGTTATTATTGCCCTGCTTGCCTTCGGCCTGATACAGGGATTTATCAACGGCCTGATCATTGAGATAGCGGAGCTGGCCGCCCTGGTGCTTGGTGTTTGGGGGGCTATACACTTTTCCTGGTGGACAGCCGATAAGTTGTCAGGATGGTTTGACCTGCACTCCTCATGGACAGGCATTGTCTCTTTTGCCGTTACTTTTGCCGTAATTGTGTTTGCCGTATACCTCCTGGGAAAGTTGCTTGATACGATGATGAAGGCCATTGCCCTGGGGTTTCTCGTCAAGCTCCTGGGCGCACTGTTCGGCGTATTGAAGACTGCGCTTATACTGAGCGTGATTTTTGTTTTCCTGAATACCATTAATGAGAAGAGGCACTTTCTTCCTTCTTCCACAATAGGAAGCTCATTTCTCTATAATCCCATTGCAGACCTTGTTCCCTCCATCTTTCCTGTCGTTGAGGGAGGCGACCTCATAGACAGTTTCAACCGGCACAAAAAGCAACCGCAGGATGCCACCATCTGAGTGGTTTTGGTATCTTTGCCGTACTTAAGTTGTTTATGCCGATGATAAATTTTATAGATGAGCTGAGATGGAGAGGGATGATTCATGATATCATGCCCGGGACTGAGGAGTTTCTTTTAAATGGAAAGACTTCGGCGTATGTGGGCTTTGATCCCACCGCCGATTCACTTCACATAGGACACCTTGTTCAGGTGATGATGCTTAAACATTTTCAGAATGCCGGGCATAAACCGATAGTGCTTATTGGCGGTGCCACCGGGATGATAGGAGACCCCTCCGGCAAATCTGAGGAGCGCAACCTGCTCAGCGAGGAGACATTGCAGCACAACCAGGATTGTCTTAAAAAGCAGTTCGAAAAATTTCTCGATTTCAATTCCACAGCAACAAACAGGGCCGTGATGGTCAATAATTATGACTGGATGAAAACCTATTCATTCCTTGAGTTTATCAGGGATATTGGAAAGCACATCACGGTCAATTATATGATGGCCAAGGACTCGGTGAAAAAAAGGCTTGATTCGGAAACGGGACAGGGTATGTCGTTCACCGAGTTCTCCTACCAGCTGGTCCAGGGAACCGACTACCTGTTTCTATACACCAACCATGGCTGCCGTCTCCAGATGGGCGGGTCTGACCAGTGGGGAAATATTGTGACAGGCACTGAGCTTATCAGGCGTAAGGCGGGTGGCGAGGCTTATGCCATCACCTGCCCGCTTATCACCAAAAGCGACGGGCAGAAGTTCGGTAAGACGGAGAGCGGTAATGTCTGGCTTGACCCTGCAAAGACTTCACCATACCAGTTTTACCAGTTCTGGCTGAATGTTGCTGATGATGATGCCGTTAAGTTTATAAAGATCTTCACTGTGCTGTCACAAAATGACATCAACGATCTCATTGCGGCACACACTGCAGAACCGCATTTGCGGATTCTCCAGAAACGACTGGCTGAAGAGATGACGGTAATGGCCCATTCCAGGGAGGATTATGAATCGGCGGTGGAAGCCTCCCAGATTCTCTTCGGAAAGGGGACTACCGAGCAGCTGCACCGTATGGACGAAAACACATTTCTTGCCGTGTTCGACGGCGTGCCCATGTATGATGTAAACCATGAGCTTCTGGATGCCGGTGTGACAATCTCCGATCTGTGTACGGCGCATACGTCGATCGCCGAATCGAAAGGAGAACTGAGAAGACTTATCCAGGGTGGCGGCGTAAGCCTTAACAAGGAGAAGATAGACAATGCCGATATGCTTGTAACCACGGAGCGGCTGCTGAACAAGAGGTATCTTCTGTTTCAGAAAGGCAAGAAGAATTATTTCCTCATCAGGGTGGTAAAACCATAAACCGGTGACGATGAAAAATAATATCAGGGCTGACTTCAGGCCGGACTCCCTTGACCTGATCAATTTCATCATAAGTCATTTCAAAAAGTTTGTCTATACCGGCCTTGCGGCAGCGATCATCTCAGCGGTAATATCATTGATGATCAAGCCCATGTATGAGTCTTCCGTTATCATGTACCCCTCCTCAAACATTACCGGGGCCGGCACACTCCTTGGTGAAGTAACCTCCGGAACAGAGTTATTCGGTGACGATGATGCTACAGAAAAGCTGATACAGGTTATCAACAGCGGGCAGATCAGAGAATACCTGAAGGAGAAATATGACCTGCTTAATCATTACAATGTAAAGCCCGGGGAGAGATATCCGAATACGGTTATTGCCGGTAAGATGGACAAATACATTCATTGCACCAAGACATCTTTCGGGTCTGTGGAGATCAGGGTCAGGGACCGTGACAGGGAGATTGCATGTGCAATGGCAAATGATATGGCAGCCCGGGCAGACACGGTTTTTAATAACCTGCAGCGCATAAACGCGTCAGTGATGCTTGCCGATATCGGCCGCAGCTATGAGGCACAGTACCGGGTTGTCAGGCAGTATGAGGATACTCTCAGCCGGTCGGTGGGTGCATCCGCCTTATCAGTATATGCCACCCTTGAGACAGAAAATGAGTATCTCGGTCTCATACGTGGTAAATACCTTGAAGTGATGGCGCTGAGCAGGCAGGTAATACCCTACACTGTTATCGTTGACAGGGCCGGTGTGGCTGAGAAAAAAATATATCCGCGCCGGAGCATAATGGTTATTGTATCGACTGCCTCCGCACTCATTCTCCTTGCCCTTATTCTCTTTGTTGCCGGGGGTGTCAAGCTGCATCGCACTGATGACAGGCAGTGAACTGCTGATATTAATGGTTCCGGCTGCCCTGGCAGTTTTACTACTGGCACTGCTGTCCCTTGAACACCTGTTGCTGCTTACCGTTTTTCTCACACCTCTCTCTCTTCAGATGAGCTACCTCACCGGAGGCGCAGGATTAGACCTGTCCATCCCGACTGAACCTGTGCTGGCGTTGATTCTTTTCATCACCCTCTTCAGGCTGATTGTCACCCGGGAGTTCCCTTCCGGGCTGCTGAGACATCCTCTGACAGTGCTGCTGGCGATATACCTGCTCTGGACCCTTTTTACGGCTCTCACGTCAACAATGCCGGGTGTCTCATTCAAGACCCTTGCATACCGTATATGGTTTACGGCCGGATTTTACCTTGTTGCTGCCCGGCTTTCGTCCCGCGACGGTTTCCCGGGGAGATACATCCTGGCTTATGCTGCCGGCCTTTCAATTGTGGTCGTTTACTTCATCATAAGGGTTCATGGCGCCGGATTCCTGAACCAGCAGTTTGCACATTCAGCCTGCTATCCGTTTTACAGGGATCATACCTCTTTTGGTGCTTCCATGGCTTTCCTGCTGCCTCCCTTGTCAGTCCTGCTCTTCAGGAAAGGGAACACCATAACAGGCAGGACACTACTGGCTCTCATCATAGTTCTTTTTGTGGCAGCATTTATACTGTCTTACAGCAGGGCGGCATGGGTGAGCCTGATAGCTGCTATAGTTGTTACCTTGATACTCTCTATAAGGATGCCGGTGCGGCTCCTGGCAGTTACAGCTGCAGGTTTTATCCTGGCACTGGTATTGTCTGCCGGGTGGATATGGCAGAGGATGGACAGCACAACGGAGGATTCCTCGGCTGACCTGGGACAGCACCTGCGTTCGGCATCCAACATCTCTACTGACCAGTCAAACCTTGAACGCTTAAACAGGTGGAAATGTGCATTAAGGATGTTCAGGGAAAAGCCGGTGACGGGATGGGGACCTGGCACATATCAGTTCAATTACGGGCCTTTTCAGAAAGCGAGTGAAAAAACGGCTATCAGCACCGACTTCGGTGATGCCGGCAATGCTCACAGCGAATACCTGGGAAGCCTCAGTGAATCAGGGTTTCCGGGAGCGGTCCTGTTCCTTCTGATAACTGGATATGCGGTCATTATGGGTATCAGGATATGGTACAGGGAGGGAAGGAGCATCCGGGGGTACTGGTCGCTTGCCATTCTTGCCGGACTGATAACCTATGTTGTACATGGAGTGATGAACAGCTTCCTTGATACTGACAAGATAGCTTCACTGTGGTGGGGCTTTATAGCCATACTGACGGCAATGGATCTCAGGCTGAGGGAGAAAACTGCCTGATTCCCGGAAAATATTTATAAGACTTCAACCGCAAGTATTGACACGTCATCGAAAAGACGGGTATTGCTGTTGTTTATCTCCAGGTCTTCAATAAGAGTCCCGATGTTCTCTGTTAAAGACAGGCTGTTGGAATAATGCTTTATCAGCGGACCGGTACCCAGTTCGTTCCCGCTTTCATCTTTAAGCTCAGACAGTCCGTCGGTATAACAGATTATTTTTGTGGGGCTTGTAAGTGTTATCTGATCGGTTCTTACCCATGGCATCTCGTCGAGCATCCCCACACCCACGCACGATTGCTTCAGCACTGTTGCGCCGGCTGTTTCCATGTTGATCAGCACCGGGGGATTATGTGCTGCATTTATATAATCAAGCACGCGGGTCTTAATGTTGTAACGGGCGATGAACAGGGTGACAAAGCGTTCTCCGGCGGAGTTGACCACAACCAGGGTGTTGAGCTTCCTTATCAGATCCTCAAGGCTGGCATCAGCAGTAAAAAGGGCCCTGAGACTGGCCTGGAAGTTTGACATAAGAAGGGCAGCCGACATCCCCTTGCCCGAAACGTCGGCAATACAAAAGCCGACTACATTATCTGACAGAGGCATGAAGTCGTAGTAATCCCCTCCGACTTCATAATGGGGGTAATAGAAGCCTATGGCCCTTATTTTTTCATTGGAAGGAAGCCTGGTATTATCAGGAATAAGCATCATCTGCATCCTGGCAGCCAGTTCTAGCTCCCTCCTTAATGCTTCCTGCCTGAGACTCTCCCTGAAGAGTCTCTGGTTCTCTATGGCGACCACGATGATGCCGGATATGGTCTGGATAAAATGAAGGTGTTTTATCAGGGGGCTCATTCCCTCTCCCTCCTCATCGATGTCGCCTATCAGCACGTATGCTGAAGGTTCATTATTGTTGAGGACAGGGATGATAAAATCGACCGATTTGAAGGCTATCTGTGCTGCGTCAGTCTGTATTTCCCTGAAACAGAGCAGATCCTGTTCAACATTTATAGTGTCGCCGAGGGTTTCCGGAAAGCCTGAGTTGAGCAGGGCTTCCCACTGTTCGCCATATTTATAAAGAAGTATTTTACCGATACCCAGGTCATCACGCAGGATTGACTCATACTTCCTGAGCAGGTCGGATGTAGGGAGGTTGGCATTGATGGAAAGAGTGATATCAAGCAGGGCGTCGAGTTTAAACTTCGACATCTTAAGCCTGTCTTTAGGTAACCTGCCCTCTCTCATCTGGTCTCAGCCCTTGACTCTTTCTATATATGATCTGTCACGCGTATCGATCCGGATCTTATCCCCCACGTTGACAAACAGCGGTACCATAATAGTCGATCCGGTCTCAATGGTGGCCGGCTTAAGGGTGTTCGTAGCGGTATCACCACGAAGCCCGGGCTCCGTATAGGTAACCTCCATAACCACGTTGACGGGTATATCGACCAGTAGAACATTTTCTGTATCTGCATGAACAACAACTTCAACGGTCTCACCCTCTTTCAGGAGGTCATTGTTCTCTATCATCGAGTCGGGCACCGTTATCTGTTCGAATGTCTCAAGGTGCATGAGATGATAGCCCATGTCATCATTGTAGAGGTACTGATGAGGTCTTCTTTCCACACGGGCAACGTTGACCTTCACCCCCGAGCTGAATGTATTGTCAAGGACCTTGCCTGTAGTCACGTTTTTTAGTTTAGTACGCACGAATGCCGGGCCCTTGCCGGGTTTGACATGCTGAAACTGAACGATGGTATAAAGATCATTATTGAATTCAATCACCATACCGTTCCTGAAATCTGCCGTTGTAGCCATAAAAAATTTTCTGTTCTACTTGTTATTCAATGAAATTAAGGGGTACTCTAAGCCCTTCATAATTTGTCATATCCACATGAAATGACCCCACAAAGATATCAAAACGTATCTTAACCGGTAAAAAATTTTCATCAGCCGAGAACCACATGACCATATCTTCTTCGGTTTTAAAGACACGTCCCACCTCTGTTACCGGGTTAAACCGGTAACACTCGAGTTTGCCGCTCTTGATCCTTATGGTTTCTTTGCCGCTGTATTTCAGAATAATAGGATATAGTTCGTCTGCAAACCAGGTCATCATCGTAAACGTATCCCCTGGCACAAGTGTGTCTGCTTTAGCCAGGTAATATTTCCTGAACCAGTAGAAACATGAGAGTATGTCAAGCAATCCTTTCGGGCCTGCATGGTTTCCTGTGAGGTCACTGAAAACCAGGGTAGAGTCAACTCTTGAAGTCTGGTCAAACCCCACTTCATTATACTTGTGATAGCGTCCCTCATGGATATTTCTTATTGAGAAGACGGGAAGATCTGATTCCGGATCTATATAACTTTCGTAAGTATCCCTTACCTTATAGAGAGCATCCGCCAGCCCTGTAGTCTGTCCGTTGACCACTGCGTGCCATATAGGCTCTCCCAGGTAATAGCCCTCTTTGATCTCAAGAGTAGCCAGGCCGCTGCCCACAATCCCGTATCTTATCTGATACGATACTTTTTCCCCGGGCATGTAAGGCTGTATCTGGGCCGGAAGCCAACCCGGCATCACAGTCATGATCATCAGCACTGTAACCAGTCTTTTTCGCATGTTGCTGTCAGATATATCAGGGTAAGAGTCTCCTTGGAATGGTGGCAATAAACTCTTTGAGATAATATGGTTCAAAATATGCAAGGTCCTCATATTGCTTACTCTTCAGTGCATTCACAGATGGGATTTGCAAATATGATGCCGAGAGCTCAAAATGCTCCACAAAGCTGGCGTTGGGATGGGTGATAATGTTTCTGCATTTTTCCGCACCATTACCGAAAAATATTATTCTCCTGTCTGCCAGTTCCTCTGCAAAGGAGTTATTATCAATGATGTCTGCCGATGTCTCCTTTACCATTGTGCCTTCGAAGTTAAAGAGAGCGTTGTAAACCTCCATCCGCCTTGCATCTATCATCGGGCAGAGCAGGGTGTCAGAGGAGAGGGAGTCGTTATGAAGGGCTTTATATCCGAAGCACATTGATGTAAGGGTGTTTATGCCAAGCAGGGGAATTCCTGCTGCATAAGCTATCCCCTTGGCGGTTGAGACACCTATTCTCAGGCCTGTATATGACCCGGGGCCCTTGCTGACGGCAACAGCATCAAGATCACCGGCTTCCATACGGGCTCCGTCAAGCAGTTTTTGTATCAGTATGGTCAGCCGGGCTGCATGCGACATCCCTGCCGGTGCCGCGGCAACAGCAATTACGCCGGCATCACTGCACAGTGCCGCCGAACAGACTCCGGTAGCCGTCTCAATGCAAAGGATCATAGATGATGTTACTCTTTTTTCTTCCTACTTCTTCTTTTCAGTACTGAAGAGGGCCTCCTTGTCGACTACCTCGACCAGGGTTGAGTCGGCAAGCTTCTTCGATATAGCACTGAAAGGCTGTACAATGACTTCGTCACCTTCCGACAGTCCACTGATGACCTCAATGTTTACGTTGTCCTGTATCCCTGTCTTCACATCACGGGCAAGAGCATAGGTTCCGTCAGTGACGAATACCAGCGTACGGATATTTTCCTTTGAAGCCGGATCGGTGCTGGTAGTATCAGTACGGGTGGTGACTGCCTGAATTGGTACTGTAAGGACATCAGTCTTGCTGCTGGTATAGATGTCAACAGATGCCGACATACCCGGCCTGAAGGGGCTGGGGCTCTTTTCACTTATCAGGTCATTATAAGAATCCTTCAAAATCAGTATCCTGACTTTGAAGTTTGTCACCTGGTCCGTGGTTGTCCCCAGGGTATTGGCAGAATTGGCTATCTCAGTGACAATTCCTTTGAAGTCACGGTCAAGGTATGCATCAACTTCCACGATAGCCGTGTCTCCCAGTTTCACCCTTATTATGTCATTTTCATTGACATCAACGACAACCTCCATACGGTTAAGATCTGCTACACGCAGCACTTCGGTACCGGTCATCATGTTCGCTCCCACCACTCTCTCGCCCAGTTCGACGGAAAGGCTTGAAATAGTACCTGTCATGGGCGAATAGACTGTTGTCTTGACCAGGTTCTCATTGGCCTCCTTGAGAGAGGCTTCCGAGCTCTTTACAGAATATTCGGCGCTCTCCTTTTCCGCTTTGGCTACTTTATACTGTGACTCTGCCTGCTCAAAATCAGACTGGGAGATAGTATTCTCCTCATATAGCTTTTTACTTCTGCTGTAAGCCAGTTCGGTCTGAATCAGCTGGGCTTCAACCTGTGCCAGCCTGGCCTTGGTGGAATTGAGTGTCGCAGCAGCGCGCTCCCGTGATGATATATAAATATCCGGCTTGATCTTGAAAAGAAGGGCCCCCTTCTGTACAAAATCCCCCTCTTTGACAGTCAGCTCAACGATCTCACCTGAAACATCAGGACTTATCTTCACCTCTGTCTCAGGCTGTATTTTGCCGTTGGCGGTAACTGCTTCGATGATCGGATTTATGACTGCCTTTTCTGTAGCTACCTTTACAGTAACTTCTTTGCCGAACCAGCCCGCTTTTTTACCTATAACAGCAAGGATGATCAGCAAAATGACAGCTGCCAGCAGGATCCTAAGTGTCTTATTGTTTTTCATCTTGGAAAAATTTGATTATTAGCGTGAAATGAAGTACCCATCTCTTTACTTCTGTTGTCCTGGTGATTATGTTTCAGCAAATATGGGCCTTTAATAAAAGTAGATTTTTTGTTTTTATCTGGCAATAATGGTAATATGCTCGAGGGTCAGAGGTATTCCTTTGTAGAAATCGAGCACCTTTGTTTTGAATACGTATTCATATTTTGCCTGTGCCATCTCGCTCTGGGCATTTAGCAGCTGAGTCTTCGACTGGTTGTATTCAACAGCAGTGACCATGCCAACCTCAAGCTTCTGCTCAGCATAACGGTAGGCTTCCTCCATAGATGCAACTGCTTTCTGGCTGGCAAAGAATTTTTTCAATGAACCACCGGCGTCGGTGTAGGCCTGCTGAATACTCTTATAGAGCTGCTTTTTAGTGTTTTCGAGCGCATATTTTGAATTCTCAATGCTGATTCTTGAGTTTTTTATACCGGTGTTAACCTGCCAGCCGTTAAATATCGGGATGTTAAGAGAGAAGCCCAGTCCGGAACTAAGGTTGTCATTCAGCTGTTCGCCGAAAGGATAGGGGGCATCGGTTACCGGTTTGAGCCTTTTATTTGAATATCCTGTTGAGACGGAGGCTCCCAGGCTGAGATGCGGACTCCTGTAACCCTTTGCTATTGCGAGGTCATATTCCGCACTTTTAAGCTGGTACTCTGCGCTGAGAATTTCGGGTCTGGTCTTCTCGGCAGCGGCGAAGATAGCCGAGGGGTCAGCGTCTATGTCTGTATCTTTCACAGTAAGGGCAGGGACTGCTACATTGAATTCTTCGGTATTCTGAAGTTCAAGCATCTGCGCCAGCGTAAGGAGAGAAAGAGTGAGCTGGTTCTGAAAATTGACCAGCTGCAGCTCCTCACGTGCAGCCTGGGCCTCAATGTCAAGCAGGTTCCCACGGGCCAGACTGCCGGCCTCCACCATCTTACGGGTACGCTCTATCTGCTGCCTGCTCAGCTCCAGCTGTGCCTCTGTAGCCGTGACCAGCTCCTGGTTAAGGAGTATCTGAAGATAACCCAGCGCTATGTTCAGCGAAATATCATCCTTGAATTTCTCGAGGTCCTGCTCACTGGCAAGAACCTGGTACCTGTTTTTCTGAATGGTATTGTAGTTAACAAGTCCTCTGAACAGTGTGACATTGCTTCCCGCATAAAAACTGTTTGACTGTACAGTCTCATTATCGGTAAACTCATATGTGGTCTCATCCAGGGCCCGGCCAAAAGCGTAGTTATGCGAAGCACTCCCGTTAAGAGTCGGAAGAAGATTCAGCTTTGACTGTTCCAGGGTGGAGACCTGGTACTGGGTCATCAACTCCTGCTGTTTTATCTGGATATTGTTCTGAAGAGCGTAAGCTATACACTCTTCCAGTGTCCAGCTCTTCTGCTGCGACAACAAGCAAAGCGGACTAAACAGAATGAAAAAGCCCACGGACAAAATCCTTCTTTTCATGTTTTTAATCATGGCATTAAATGAAGTTACGAAGATATGAAATTGATCAGTATTTTAAAGACTGTAAAGATATTATCATGCTGCAGCCGGCTGATAATAGAGTAGTTCATTTTTGCTTATCTTTGCCATGCTCAATAAAATTGTTTAAACAAAACCTATAAAATAATGAGTAATAAAGGATTAAATCTGGAGCCCGGTGTGATCAGCGGGGAGGATGTAAAAAAGCTGTTTGACTACGCCAATAAGAATGACTTTGCGATACCTGCAGTGAATGTGGTTGGCACTGATTCTGTTAACGCGGTTCTGGAGACTGCGCGTGAAGTGAATTCGCCGGTAATCATACAGTTTTCAAACGGAGGAGCACATTTCTTTGGTGGCCAGGGACTCACCAAGGAAAATCATACCGGGGCCATAGCAGGGGGTATCTCCGGGGCGCTTCATGTTCATAATGTCGCGGAATATTATGGTGTTCCTGTAATCCTGCATACAGACCATGCGGCACGCAAGCTGCTTCCGTGGATTGACGCCCTTCTGGATGCCGGTGAAGAGTTCTATGAGTCTAACGGAAAGCCCCTTTTCAGTTCACATATGCTTGATCTGTCCGAAGAACCGTTGAAGGAAAATATCGAGACCTGTAAGCGTTACCTTGAGCGGATGGATAAGATGGGCATGACCCTGGAGATAGAGCTGGGTGTGACCGGAGGAGAGGAAGACGGTGTCGATAACACAGGCATAGACAGCTCAAGGTTGTATACGCAGCCTGAAGATGTAGCCTTTGCGTACGAAGAGCTGCTCAAGGTCTCTCCCAACTTTACCATCGCAGCATCATTCGGTAATGTTCACGGAGTATACAAACCGGGCAATGTCACTCTGCGGCCGGAGATACTGAAAAACTCCCAGGACTATATACAGGGGAAATACAAGACCGGGCCCAACCCGGTGAATTTTGTGTTCCATGGCGGATCGGGTTCTGAAAAGCACCTTATTACAGAGGCAATAAAATACGGCGCCATCAAAATGAATATAGACACTGACATGCAGTGGGCATTCTGGGCAGGTGTGAAGGACTATTATGAGGCTAAAAAGGGATATCTCCAGGGTCAGATAGGCAATCCTGAGGGTGAAGACAAGCCTAATAAGAAATTTTATGATCCCAGGGTCTGGCTTCGTAAAGGACAGGAGAGCTTCATTGCAAGGCTTAAAGAGGCCTTTGGAGACCTGAATGCACTTAACAGGCTCTAATACTTATTAATAATATATCTTAAAGCAGGTCAGCGTGTTAGAGATGACCTGCTTTTTTATTGTTAATAAGTAACATGTTTCTTTCCGTCAATGGATGGAGGTCAGGGCTACTTTAGTATAAAATTTTGTGTGAGGATTGAAACGCGGACCTGCCACTGACGATAAGATAAAGAGGACCACTTCCCTGACACTCAGGCTTAACCAGAGGGAGGTCAGGGCACTTGACATCTACTGCAAACGGTTCAGGGTAAAAAGCAAGTCTGAGTTCATGCGGCGGACTATCATGCAGGCCATTGTAGGACGGTTCGATTCGGAGCATCCATCATTATGGGAGCAGGGAGAGTTGTCTCTTTTCTCACAGGACCTGAAAAAAATCTGAAAAGGAATAAGAGCAATTCATATTTTATTATTTTTGTGAAACCACTAAGCGGGAGGGAATTGTCAGGGGAAGATATGGCCTTGGATATCATTAAAATAGAACCTACAAAAGTAACACCGGGGGTGCTTTTTCTGGAAGGGCATCTTGAGATCAGGGGCAGGTCAATACCTGAAAATGCCTCTGATTTTTACAGGCCCCTGGAGGAGTGGGTTACGGCATATATTAATGAACATGCAGTCCGCACACATGTCATTCTCTCGTTTGATTTTATAAATACTGCATCGACAAAGTGGGTGTATGCTCTTATAAAGAGACTGGCACTATACCCTAACGTGCATGAGATGATATCGATAGAGTGGTTCTATGAAAAGGGGGATGATGAGCTCTATGAGCTGGGGCAGATCATCCATTCGTTCATAGATTGCCCGTTCATTTTTTACGAAACGGAGCAGACCTGAGATCACAAAAAAATTCCTTATTTTTGCCCTGCCTTATGAGGCATTGATTGACCCATGGTGTAATTGGTAACACGTCTGATTTTGGTTCAGAAGAGTCGGGGTTCGAGCCCCTGTGGGTCAACAAAAGACAGCCGGAAGGCTGTTTTTTTTGAGAGGCCCCGGAGAAGGCGAAGGGGTGAGAAGTTTATCCCGGTAGCGCAGCTTATCGGGAAGCCCCTGTGGGTCAACAAAAGACAGCCGGAAGGCTGTTTTTTTTTGAGAGGCCCTGGAGAAGGCGAAGGGGTGAGAAGTTTATCCCGATAGCGCAGCTTATCGGGAAGCCCCCTGTGGGTCAAAGAACACCTTTTTAAAGTAAGGTATAAGTTCCTGATATATTGAATTCCCGGCTGAATTTAGACCGTGGGAACTTTTATGGATGGTCCAGTTGCCTGGGTATATATTGAAAAATCCATACCTGGCTGAGAAAGAGAAACATGATCATTCAAATTGCTTGAAATTTGAATATTTCCCGCTGAATTTAATCTAAAACCTGACTTGGATTGCAAGTGTATGTAAACTTGTAAATTCTGCAATTGAAAATGGCCATTCAGGCCACTTTTACAAATTGCAGGGCATACCAGTCTGATACGGTAAAACGAACTGTCTGCTGGTTCGGGAATTTTGTTGAAATACCGGCAGTAAATCTACAAGGAGCCTCCGGATATTACACAATTGTTAAGAAGAACATCCATTAAATATCCCGAGCACACACCACGGATAGAAATCCGGGATCCTACCCTGATCTCTTCCGGAAGGACTTCCGAGGTTAAGGTGCATATGACAGAAGAAAAGTTGTTATCAGTTTTCAGGGATATATTCATGGTACTGTTTTCACCAGGGTTAATATCACTTACCACTCCGCTTACTTCTATTATTTTATCAACATATCTGGAAATAGCAGCCTCCTCATCTTCTTCAAACGACCTCTGTAATTCGGCAGATGTAACATAAAAATCCGGTTTTATTTTCCCCAGATCTTTTGGTTTAAGGTTGTAAAAATAGTAACCGGCAGCAGCACCTGCTATAACCAGTATAGCTGAAATTATAATGGCTGTTTTCAGATTTCTTTTCATAACAAGCAACTCTGGATATTAAACCGGATCAAATTTCATTACAACGGTCACTTCAACGGTTTTTGCGATATTTTCTCTCACTACTGCCGGAATCTTGATATTAAAATCTTCTGGCGCAATGATAAATTTTGTATTCGCCTTCAACCCTCCGGTAACCACTTCAATAGTCCCTTTAACGGCTATTTTTTTTGTCACATCATGTATTGAGATATCTCCTTCGACTACAACCTCATATTCTGCGTTTTTCTCAAAATCAACAGACTTCAGGTCTGTGATTTTACCTTTGAATATCGCTTTCGGATACTTGTCAGACTCCATATAGTTCTCATTGAAATGTTCTTCCATAAGGGCTCTTTCAAAATGAAAGGATTTAATGAGAACCTGAAAAACCATTTCACCGTTAGAGGTATCAATTACCCCTGCAACCTGGTTATTTTCCGCCTTGATATCTTCCATCGGCGTATGAGAGAAGAAACTGATAAATCCGTTTTTCGTCATGTACCTCTGGGCGCTTACAGAGAATGTAAGCATTGTAAGCAGGGAAAGTCCGATCAGACGTTTCATGGTTTATGCTATTATAGTTTAATACAAAGGATTAACAACTCTTAAACAGTGAGTTGTCAGAAAAGTTTAAATTCTTGCTACTTCCTGAAACCTATTTTGCCTCAGAGTGCCTGGACCTGTTGGTCAGGGTGAATACCCTTGAAATGTTAAACCCGAAATGAATATCACCATGAGTCCACTGACCTGTTGTCTCCCCTATAAATCCCTTTTCAATCATTGAAAGAGAATTAGTGAATATCAGCTGGAAGACATGACCGCCGGTCTCAATATCAAATCCCACTGACAAAGGGTTAAAAACAGGCTGACTCATGTATTCATTATTTGCGTTAAGGAGATAGAAATATTCGGCATTCAGGCTAATACGTTTCGTCAGTTTAATTCTTCCTCCGGCACCTATAGCCCATAAATCATTCGGGTCAAGTTCAGTAGGAACAAGATTGCGGTGAACGTAAGACGGGCTTACCTGGATTGAAAATGCCTGGTTTATCTTTCTTGCAATAAGTAACTGGCTGGAATATGAAAGACGTGATGAAAAATAGTTTGTCCGTTCAGGATCGGACCATTTTACTGTTTCAACAGCCATAGAAGAAAAGAAAGATACGGAAACAGGCATGTTTTTAAGTCCTGATGATTGGCGCATTGCAGAAAGCTTAATAAATCCGTCATAAGTTTTTTCGTAAGACCCCCTCCCGACACCTACCATTAGCCAGTCGGTAATTCCGTATTCCAGGCTGAAGTGGATATTCGACTGATCAAGGCCGAAAAGCTCATAAGCACCCGAGTTCAATCTTCCGAATCGGTGAGAAATCCTGAAGTCAAGCTGCCCTGATGGCATTCTCTCAATTGAGTGACCATTCATAATACGGGTTGACTTGAAAGTTGCAGCAGTAAAGATGGTTTCCTCCTTCTTGCTATCATTAAGCAAATCCATCAGATCATCCTGTGCAGACAAGCTTATTGTCATCAGGGTAATGAGAAATGCTAATAGAACGCGATTCATATGAATTTCCTTATTAATTGTCTGGCATACCTTTTTTTACCCAGATATCAAATTGAATTATTGAGCAATCCATTAGTTTTCCTCCGTTCTTCGGCATAGGAGAATAAGTTCCGGTATGTTTTATTGAGCCTGCTATGGCAGTTGCTCTTATCTGAACATCTGCGTAGTCCTCAAGCCGGATATTGTTTCCAAGACTGGCGGCAGAGGAGTTGGAGTGGCACGAAAGGCAGTTACTGCTTAACATAGGGGCAATCGTGCTGCTGAAAGTGACATTTGTTGTGTCACAGAGAGTATTGTAAGAAGGATATAATGCTTCTTCATTATCATAGTAGCAGGAAGCCAGGAGGACGATTACAGTAATTGCAATCACCGGAAGTAAACACCACCTACGTCTGTACCTGCTAGTTATCAAGGTATCCATCATTTATCCATAATTCGAACTGACGAATCCTGCAGGTTGAGAGAGAGCCTGCAGGCGGCATTTTTGGAACACCGTTACCCCTTAGTGCATCCATGAGAATTCCGTTGCCAGCAACAACAGATACAGTTGTATAATCCTCAAGTCTTACGTTTCCCCCGGGGACCGTGCCGCTGTGACAGCCCGTACAAAATGTCTTTATGACAGGCCATATCGTACCGGAAAAAGTCACCGGACTGAGTGTATCACAGATTTCACCACAGTATTCATCCAGGGCACCGTACCTTATCCAGGCTGCAATGGAATCAATCTGAGCCGAAGTAAGCCGTGCCAGGGGAGCTGGTGGCATCCTGTCCTCTCCATCAGGCGCAGTAATCACGTTATATAATTTGCTTTCGGCTGGGTTTCCGGGAGTGACAGCATTAAGAGTTGTTGAATATCCTGAAAAAATATAATCCCCCTCATGTGTTACTGCATCATGACATCCGGTCATTGCACAGCCTGATACCAGTACCGGGAGGATGTCACGGGAAAAACAGGCGCGTGGATTAACATAACCCGGAGGTTGGGATGTTGTATCCGGGCAGGATGTAAGCCGTGCCCCCTGCTCAATCCACAGCCTGATGACTACCCGGCTCTCAAGGTCAAGGGGCCTGTCAGGTGGCATCCGGTTTTCTCCGGTTTTTGCAATAATTGCCCTGTAAACCGGACTTTCATATGGTTTCCCACTCACAACGGAATGGCTTATGCCAAGATAATCAGTAAGGTCGTAATTAATATCACCGTTTCCAGCATGGCAACCGGTAATACCGCAGCTATTCCGGAAAACAGGCAATACCTCACGCTCAAAACAAATTTCGGGAAAATTGTCAGAATTGACTATCTCGTGCCTGCACGATAACAGGCCCAAACAAGCAATCACAAGAAAAAGATATATCAAGCCATGATATGTTCTGCCAGGAATCATACTTCTACAATTCAAATATGTTATTCCCGAAGTAAATATAGATAATTCCATTAAATCACCTTTCCACGATCACATTATACTTTAAAATGAACAAAATGAGCCGCCAGGTGTTTGATTTTATCAACTACGTGGTAAGATGAAAAGAATAATAAATGCAAAAGTCGGGATTT
The DNA here is from genome assembly GCA_003250475.1 of Bacteroidota bacterium. Taxonomy (GTDB): domain Bacteria; phylum Bacteroidota; class Bacteroidia; order Bacteroidales; family VadinHA17; genus SR-FBR-E99. Next base: position 36,667 of record QKGI01000168.1, read on the forward strand.
CACTCAAATTTATTTTTCTTATCGCTGTATTCAGTGTTCTGAGCAGCTGTGAGAAAATGTCTGATGTGGATAATCAGGGAGGAGATTCGGGAGGATCAAATGGACCTGTTGCAAATGAAGTACTTATTCAAGGTATGGCTTTCACTCCATCAACTATCACAATTGTGGCAAACACAACTGTTACATGGACGAACAAAGATGCAGTCCCTCATACGGTTACAAGTGATAATGGACTTTTTGAAAGTGGAACAATAACTACAAACGGCACCTTTAGCTACACATTTACGGCAGCGGGAACGTACTCATACCATTGTGCGGTTCATCCATCCATGACAGCTAAATTAACGGTTAACTAGTTACAATGGTGAGCCACTCCCAATACCCGGCCATCCTGAAGTAGTGGTTACGGGCATTTTTCGTTTCTCTCCGCTCTTTCAATAATCTGCTGTCGCTAACGGGTTAACCAGTATTGTATTTTCCTGCTGAAGGCTTCTCACTTAAAGGCGTTACATGTTAATGATCCCCAAACCTGTAAAATGATCTCTGTCAAATACTTTAAAGCCTGCAGGCCACACAGTTCATAACAGAAATAACAGCGGGCCCGGTTTATTCGGTATTGCAGTAAAGGAGTGGAAATTCTTCAGATGGAGTGTCGATAAATGAGAGGGCCACCATTCCAATGAAATGTCTAAAATATCCCTGCCGCGTGCCAGGGGATTATTCAGGTCACCTGATCAGTTAAGGGGTGTTCAATGCAGAGTGCCTTTAAATTCATATATTTAAACAAATTATGGACTATGAAAAGCAAAGTTATTATCCTGTTAGTATGCCTGCAGCTTCAAACAATTGCATCCGGACAAAAGGAGGGCCTTTCATCGATCAGTAAGGAAGACCTGAAAGCCCATATGGAATTCTTTGCCTCTGATCTGTTAGAAGGAAGAGAGACAGGAACGGAGGCGAATGATGTGGTGGCATTATATCTTAAGACCACTATAATGGGATTAGGCCTCAAGCCGGGAAGTCCGGACTACTTCCAGCACATGCCGCTGCTTTACAAGAAGAATTCCATGGAAAAATCTTTCCTGAAAATTTCGGACACCAATGGAAAGGAGATCTATTCAACGGATTCCATTATGCTGCTTACCACAGGCCAGAGCACGATGGCGAAGGAAGGTAAAATTGTCTTTGCAGGTTATGGATACAGAGATGAAAATTCCGCCTATAACGATATGGAGGGTGTTGACCTGAAAGATAAAATAGTATTGTTCATGTCAAGAACACCTGAAATGATCAGAAATGGAGAAGGGGCAACATCACTTACCTTCCAGTCAGAGGAAAGTAAAATTGGAAACCTGTTCAGCTCCGGGACTAAAACGCTTCTGCTGGTTTTCGATCCTTCCCATTCCATACAGGATCCTTACCAGTCTGTCCTACATCAACTGACACAGGGAGGACAGGTTTCGCCAAAAGATTCCCCCGCTAATTCTCTGCCATTCATAATTGCTATTGTCAAACCCAATACCGCAAACCAGTTGCTGAAAACTGACGGCAGGAGCCTGATGCAATTGCAGGAGGAGATAATTTCATCAGGCAAACCGGCTTCTTTTGAGATACCTGGAATCTCGGTTTCAATTAATGCAGCGGTGGAGAGTCATGAGTTTGACGGTAAAAATGTCATTGGAATCATTGAGGGATCAGATCCGGTACTGAAGAATGAATACATAGTTTATACTGCCCATTTTGATCATGTCGGAAAGGACAATAATGGAGAAGTGTTCAACGGGGCAGATGACAATGCATCCGGATCAATAGGACTCCTGGAGACCGCAAAGGCATTTATGAGTCTTGAAGAGAGACCCCTGAGATCGATAATCTTCTTATGGGTTAACGGCGAGGAAAAAGGGCTGATCGGGTCAGA